>DATIEI010000281.1:0-3396 GCA_035455845.1 Solirubrobacteraceae bacterium | reverse complement strand
CTCGATCAAGCGGTGGTCGATCGCGTAGCGCACAAGCTCTGAGCGCGACCCCAGCCGGAGCTTCTGCTGAATGTGCGCGCGGTGTGTCTCGACGGTACGCACCGACAGATAGAGCTTGTCGGCGATCTCGGCGTTGGTGTGCCCGAGCGCGATCATGCGCAGCACCTCGACCTCGCGCTCCGAGAGGCCGTCGGGCGGGCCGGGCGGAGGCTCTGCGGCGACGCGGGCGCCGAGCCGGGGATTCAGATAAGTATCGCCGGCGGCCGCGCGCTGAATTGCCTCGACGAGCTCGGCTTCGGCTGCCTCCTTGAGCACATACCCAAGGGCGCCGGCGCCCAGCGCGTGGCGCGCGTAGGCGGGCTCGTCCTGCATGGTCAGCACGACGATCTGCGTGCCCGGGCACTCGGCGCGAATCTCCGGGATCCCGTCGAGGCTCGATCCACCGGGCATATTCAGATCGAGCACGAGGACGTCCGGGTGATGGCCTCGGACATAGCGGCGAGCGCTGTCGAGATCCGCGGCCTCAGCGACCACCTCGAAGCCTCCGTCGGCGTCGAGCACCTGGCGCAGCCCGCGGCGGACGACCGCGTGATCGTCTGCGATCACGACCCGGATCGAGGCCCCGGATGGGCGACGGTCGGCCGACGGGGCGGACATGTCTGTGTCGGACATCGGGCTCATCGTACCGCCGCCCGATCCCGCGACTCCAGGTACGGCGCCAGGTACTTGGCCGCTATCTTGCCGGCCGGCGACCACGTCGGGGTCTCCCCGATCTCCGAGCTCGATCCGTGCCCGCCGGTGATATGG
This sequence comes from Solirubrobacteraceae bacterium, assembly GCA_035455845.1. Taxonomy (GTDB): domain Bacteria; phylum Actinomycetota; class Thermoleophilia; order Solirubrobacterales; family Solirubrobacteraceae; genus Palsa-465. Next base: position 2,589 of record DATIEI010000281.1, on the reverse strand, counting down.
GCGCTCATGTACAGCGGCTTATCGGCGCCGAGTAGCACGCCGCGGATCACCGGATTGAAGGCGGTCGGCTGCACCGGCGCGCCCGAGAGGGCCGCGATGGATTCGGCCGCGGCGTCGGCTTGCTGTGCGGCGATCCCGCCGTGCTTGACCGCGAAGTCGGTCACGTCTCCGGCGGCGAAGACTCGCTCGAGCGTCCGCACCCGGCAGTGCGGGTCGACCGCAATGAATCCACTTGCGGAGCCGGTGGGAACGCCCGGGAGGTCTGGCCCGAACAATTGGGGAAGGGCGACGGTTCGATCGACGTAGAGTCGACGCGAGCCCGGGTGCAGCGTCACCTGACCGGGCTCCGGTGTCTCGGCGTGAGCCGACGGCACCACCAGGATGCCGTTCCTCTCGAGCAGTTGCTCGACCGCCTCGCTGACCTTTGAGCCGAACAGGGCCAGGGGTGCCTCTTCCGGCGTGACCAGGGTGATCGAGACTTCGACGTTCATGTCGTACGCCCGCCGGGCGGTCATCAGCGCCAGCTCGTACAGCGGCAGCGGCCACGGCATCGGGGTCGGCGCCAGAAACGCGAGCTTGTGGACAAAGCCACCCTCGACGTCCTGGATCAGCCCATGGAGCTGCTCGTCCAGGCGGCTGTCGTCGAGCGTCAACGCGTGCTTGAACCGAGGTTGCAGCGTCGCCCCCGGCGCCAGCAGCAGCGCGTCATAGGCGAGCGACTCGCCTCGCTCGGTATGCACGATTCGGTGCTCAGGATCCAGCCACTTGAACGCGTCCTGGACCAGCTCGGCGCCGATGTCACGGGTGATGTCCTCGAGCGAGTACTGTCGGGCCGCGCTGTATGCGAACGGCTCGCGGACCCTCATCGGTCGGTAGACGAAGTCGGGCGCCGGCGACAGCAGGGTCACGGCGATCCGGTCGCCTGCGAGATCTCGGAGCGCGAGCGCCCCTTCGAGCCCGGCGACGCCCGCGCCGACGATCAGGACTCTGAATGGTGTGGGGCTAATCGAGTTCATACCACAAGGCTATGGGCTGACTATCCGCACGCCAGCCGCGCCGCCCCGAAGCCTTGCTGCGGAAAATTACCGAGAGGTCATCGCACAGGTTCGGGCTGCGGCGCCAGCCGTACTGCCCCGACGGAGCACACGGCCAGGCTCATCATGGACGCGGCGACGATCGCGGCGCCTTGCGCAGCGGTGATCACGTGTTCGGTCAGACCAAGCGCGACGATCGCCGCCGGCACGCCGAGCTGTGCGCTGGCGAGCAGGCCGGTGGCCGGGCGCTGGCCCGTCAGCCGCGCGCCGATAACGTGCACCGCCGCGGTCAGAACGGTCAGCGCGACCGCGAGGCCGATGATGGCGGGGTCGGTGCCAAGCGCCCTCAAGTCGATCCGTGCACCGAGCACGACGAAGAACAGCGGCACGAAGAACCCCCCGCCGATTCCGAGCACCTCGGTCGAGAGTCGCTTGGGGCCGCCGATGGCGGCAACCATCAGGCCGGCTCCGAACCCGGCGATCAACAGGCTAGCGCCGGTTCGCTCCGCGATCCACGCCAGTCCGAACAGCACGATCAGAGCGACCCGCAGATCAATCGCCCAGCGCCGTCGCTTCCCCTGCCGTCGGAGCGCGTGCACGACCCCACCGCTCACGGACCGCGCCACGGCGAAGATCGCGAACAGGCAAATGGCGATCAGGACCGTGCCCCCGGCCACTCGCCCGGCTTGGGCCGGTCGCAGGACGAACGGAATCGCCACCGTGGCCGCCACGTCCGCCACGGTCACCTGCGCGATCACCATCAGCACCGCTTCGCCCTCGAGCCGCCGCTCCTGGATGACCGGCAGCACGATCGCCGCCGATCCGGAGCCGATCAGCACGGCGTACACCGCCGGGTGGCCGGTACCCCCGATCAGCGAGACGAGAACCCCCGCGCCGATGGCGAGGACGCCGACGGCGGCGGCGGCACGCACGCCTCGGTCCAGCGAGCCCAGCACCCGCGGCGCGCCGAGCGGAACATCCATCCCGGCGCCGAACATCAGCATCGCGAAGCCGACATCGGTCAGGAACAAGAGCGTCGGATTCGCCGTGTCGATGATGTGGAACCCGGTGCGTCCGACGATCACCCCGGCGAAGATCTCGCCAACCACCACCGGGATCGACCCGCGCGCAGCCGCGGACAGCAGCGGTCCGCATAGACCGCACAAGCCGATCAACGCCAGCGTGCCGAGGCTCATCCCGGCCGCAGCTCGCTCAGGCTCGACGCCGGCCCACGGCGGCGGCGTGACCGGAGAGCACGAGCCTCCGCCCGGAGACCGTATACGCCCGGATCCGGACCCAGCGCCTTCTCCGCCCCGGAGCCCACGGCTCCAGGCCCAGCGCATCGAGGTGGCGGATCTCGCTCGGATTCGTGACCTCTTCGGCCACCCCGCGAACGATCACGCTCCAACCGGTCCGCGAGCTCTCGTCGATTCCGTCGATCTCGAATGCCGCCTCGGCGGCCACGAGCACGGCGTGGAGCTTCGAGCCATCCGAAGTGCGAAAGACCACGGACTGCGATGGCTCGTCGAACGCATAGTTCACGGGTCGGATGACC
>DATIEI010000280.1:0-5584 GCA_035455845.1 Solirubrobacteraceae bacterium | reverse complement strand
CATGAGCATCCCGGCTCCGCCGATCATCTCGAGCAGTTGATCGATAACGGCAGCATCGCCCGGCAGGTGCACGGGCGCGGTCGTGAAGCGAAAGTACTCGTGCACGTACTCCGAGGGGCGGCGCTTGACCCATGGGACCTCGCGCCAGACGCCCTTCCAGTCCTTGTCGAAGCGCCAGAGCAACGGGGCGAGCCAGGCGAAGCCGCACTCGGTCAACACGACGCGCAGGTCAGGGAAGCGCTCGAACACGCCCTCCGAGACGAAGCTCAGAAGCTGGGCCTGGGCGATCGGCTGATTTCCCAGGTAGTCCTCGAGATAGGTGGTCGTGAAGCCGCTCGGGGTCGGCGCCTTGCCGGCGCGACCCCAGGCGTGCAGGCCGATCTGCAGCCCGGCCGCACGCGCCGCGGCGAACATCGCATGGTTGTTCTTCTGTCCCCACGGTAGGTCGCTGCGCACGGGCAGCAGCACCTGGACGAATCCCGGGTCCTCCCCCACCCGCTCGATCTCCGACACGGCGTCGTTGGGGGAAATCGTCGAGACGGCCAGGCTCGCGCGCAACCGCGAGTCGCGGGCCAGGAACTCCTCCCGCAGCCAATCATTGATCGCCGATGCCACCGCCGCCGCGAAGTACGCGTTGCGATGCGTCTCGAACCCGGTCAGACAGTTGAGGATCGCCATGTCCGGCACGTGCTCGGCCAATGCCTCGTAGCTCGACGGCACCGGCCCGGCCACCGCGCTCGGGTAGGCGTACGCCAAGCCGTTCAAGCGGATACCGGCCTCGGTGATGTACTGGCGCCAGTAATCGCTCAGGTACGGAAACAGCGCGTCGTAGGACTCCGGCGCGACGTGGAGGTCGCAGTCGATCGCGTCCATCTCAGGCGTCGATCACGCGCTCGCGCGGCAACCCGTACAGATCGAGCGCGTTTTCGCACAGGATCGCGTGGCGCAGCGACGCGCCCAGCGCGCGCGGAAGCGCCTGTTTTGGCGAGTCGAAGTCCCAGTGCGGATAGTCGGTGGCGAACAGCAGCCGATCTCCGAGCCGGGCGTGTTCGATCGCCCACACGAGATGCTGTGGATCGTCGGGCTCCTCGATCGGCTGGGTGGTGAACCAGACGTGCTCGCGCAGGTACTCGGACGGCCTGCGCGATAGCCGCGGATGGTCCTCGCGCATCAGCTCCCACGCGGAGTCGAGCGACCAGGTCAGCGCTGCCGCCCAGGCCACGCCGCATTCGGTCAGGACCACGCGCAATCCCGGGATCGCCTCGAACATCCCGCCCGCCACGATGCTCGCAACTTGGCTCTGCATGACGATGCCGTTGCCGACGTGGTAGTCGAGATAGAACGACGGATAGCCGGCGCCCCGATGATCGACGTACCCGCCGGTGTGGAAGGCCACCGGCCGGCCAAACGCGGTGGCGGCCTCGTAGATCGGCCAGTACTTGGGCGACCCGAGCTGGTCGGCGGCGCTCGCAGGCAGCAGCACGGCGACAAACCGCTCGTCGCCGGCGCGGCGCTCGATCTCCGCCACCGCCAGCTGCGGATACTCGTGCGGCACGGCAATCGTGCCACGCAACCGCGAGTCGAACGAGAGCCACTCGTCGACCTGCCACTGATTCACGGCCGAGTTCCATTCGGCCGCGAAGTCCGGATGGTCGTAGCAGTCCTGCCCGCTCAGCACCTCGAGCACGGCATAGTCGACTGCGAACTCGTCGAGCAGCTGTGCCCGCATGGTCTCGGGATCACTGCCCCAGATGTGCCCGGGCTTGTCCGGCCAGGCGTCGACCCGCATGCCGGCGTTCCGGGCGCGCGGATACCACTCGGTGACTCGCGGGGTACGGCGGCCGTAGCGCTCGAGCAGCCTCCGCGCCGGCGCGCTCAGGTACTTCGCCAGCATCGGCTCGGTGGCCTGGGCATGCACGTCGCAGTCGACCAACTCGACGGCCCGCGTACGCGCGGCCTCAAACCCAGGGCGTGTCTCAACGTGCGACATCGTTCACCTCGCTAAGCGTTCAGCACAACGTACTCGTCCTCGATGCTGACTTCGAACGTCTCGGCCACGTATGGCCCCGGCACCCGCTCGGCCGGCCGCGCCGTGGCCTCTTCCAGCAGCGAGCCACCACGTTCGAGGCCCACCCCGTAGCTCCGCACACCAGCCATGGCGCCACCCATGAACGACTGTCCCGAATCCAGGTCGTATTCCCACCCATGCCACGGACACGCGATCCGCAGCGGATCGGCGGAGATTCGCGCCTCCCCGGGCGTGTCGGCCACCGCGTCGCCGAGCACGTGGCCCAGGCACAGCGGACCGCCCTGGTGCGGGCAGCGATTGCGGATCCCGTAGAAGCGCTCGCCAACGCGGAAAACCCCGATCGAGCGGCCCCCTACGGAAACGATGCGGCGCTCGCCGTCACCAAAGCTGCGCACCGGGGCCACGACCACCCGCGTCACGATCGCCACTTGGGATAAAGCTCGCACATAGTCCGAGTTTTATCCCAAGCGCCCGGGACTCACACCGGGATCCGGGCCGTGATGGGCCAATAGGCCGCCAGGGATCAAAACCGTCGCCAGGACCGCTGCCACCAGCAAACACGCACCGGAAACCAGTACTGCGCGGTGCAACCCGTCAACGAACGCGGTGGCCGACGATCCGTCGAGACGTCCGCCACCCGCAGAACCCCCGGCCACACCGGCATACACCAGCGACCCCAGCACTGCCACGCCGAGCGCCTGCCCCACCTGGCGCATCGAGTTGTGGATCGCCGAGGCCATGCCGGCTCGTTCCGCGCGGACCGCGGCCATCGCCACCGCGGTCATCGGGGTCAGGCTCAGCCCGCCGCCCAGCCCGACCGCGGCCAGGTCCCACCAGACCGCCCCGATCGGGGAGCCGGGCCGCAACCGGACCAGCGCCACCATCGCCGCGCCGCACAGCACCAGCCCAAACACCATCGGAAACCGCGGCCCGAACCGGCCGACGAGCCGCCCTGACAGTTGCGCCCCACAGAAGAACCCCAGCCCGATCGGCAACACCGCGAGCCCCGCGCCCAGCGCGGAGCGGCCCTGGACCTGCTGGAAGTAGGCGCTGAGGTAGACGATCCCGCCGATGAACGCGAAGAACACAGCCAGCCCGGCCAGGTTGGCCACCGTGAACGGCGCGCGCGAGAACAACGACACCTCGATCAGCGGCGCCTCGTGGCGGCGCTCCCAAACCACGAACACCGAGAGCGCGCCCACAGCCGCCGTGAACGCGCCCACGATCAGCCCCGAGCCCCAACCGCGGGCAGGCCCCTCGATCAGCCCGAACGTCAGCACGCCCACCCCGACCGTGGTCAGCACCGCGCCGGTCCAATCGAAGCGGCGTAGCGCCCGCGCCCGGGGAATCACCGGGATGAACCGCACACCCAAGGCGATCACGACAAGCGCCAGCGGCACGTTCAGCAGGAACACCGAGCGCCAGCCGATCGTGTCCGTGAGCAGTCCGCCGACCGCAGGTCCCACCGCCAGAGCGAGCCCTGAGCCCGACGACCACACTCCAATCGCGGCCGCCCGCTCGCGCGGCTCGTCGAACGTCCCGGAGATGATGGCCAGACTCGTCGGGGTCACGATCGCCGGCCCCAGACCCTGGATGACCCGCCCCCCGAGCAGCCAGCCGACCGACGGCGCCACGCCGGCGACCAGCGAACCGATCCCGAACAGCGTCACCCCGGTCATGAACATGCCCTTGCGCCCCCGTCGATCGCTCAGAACCCCGCCGGCGACGAGCAGGCTGGCGAACACGATGACGTAGGCGTCGACGATCCACTCCAGGGAAGTGCTGCTGGCATCTAAGTCCCGTCCGATCGTGGGCAGGGCCACGCTGACCACCGAGGTCGTCATCACCGCCATGAACTGCGCCAGGGTCACGGCGAGGACCGTCAGCGCACGATCCCCGGGCCGGCGCCGCAGCGAGCGCAACGAACTAAAGCGTCACGGCGCGACCGGCCTCGAACCCGTCGAGGTCGACGATCTCCGCGATCACCGATTGCGGCACCGCCGCGTCGGTGGTGATCACCATCACCGCCTCGAGGCCCTCGCCGACGTCCGCGGCGTCCCGGTGGCGGCCCACCGCCGCTGAGACGATGTTGATGCCGTGCTCGCCGAAATGCGTGCCGACCCGGCCGATCATGCCCGGCATGTCGCGGTAGCGGAACAGCGTGACGTGATCCTCGAGCTGGATGTTGAAGCGCTGGCCCCACACCTCGAGCAGGTGCGCGCGGTTCCGCCTGCCGAGCAGCGTCCCCGCGACCAGCACGCTCTCATCGCCGCTCTCGACGGTCACGCGGACGAGGTCGGAGTAGTCACGGACGGCCGAGCGCTTCATCTCGACCATCTCGATCCCGCGCTCTCGAGCCAGGGCCGGCGCGTTGACCTCGTTGATCTCCTCCTCGGTGTGCCCGCGGAGCACGCCGAGCAGCACCTGGATCGAGAGCAGCCGCGTGTCGCGCTCGGCGATCCGGCCCAGGAACTCGGTCCGCAGCAGGTCGATCGAGGATCCCTCGGCGACCTCGACGGCAATCCGCCCGAGCGCCCGGCAGAGGGACACGAACGGCCCGAGCACGTCCATGTCCTCCGGCGAGATCGCCGGGACGTTCACCGCGCTGGTCACCACACCCCCGGTCAGCGCCGCCACGACCTGCTCGGCGGCCTGGTAGCCGGCGCGGTCCGTGGCCTCAGCGGTCGAAGCCCCCAGGTGCGGTGTGACGATCACGTTCGGATAGCCGAACAACGGGTGGTCGGTCACCGGCTCGGAGCTGAACACGTCGAGCGCCGCGCCGCCTACTTTGCCCGAGTCGAGGGCTGCCTGCAGATCGGCGTCGACCACGAGGGGACCGCGCGCCACGTTGAGAACCCGCACTCCGTCCTTGCACTTCGACAGCGCTTCGGCGTCGAGCCACCCACGAGTGTCAGGCGTGTTCGGCAGGTGCAGAGTGATGAAGTCCGCGCTCGCGTACAGCGCGTCCGAGGACTCCGCCTTCTCGACGCCGAGCTCGCGGTAGCGCTCGGCGGCGATGTACGGGTCAAAGGCGATCACGTGCATCCCGAACGCGAGTGCACGCTGAGCGACGAGCTGACCGATCCGGCCGAAGCCGAGCACGCCGAGTGTCTTCTCGTACAGCTCGATCCCCGAGAACTTGGAGCGCTCCCACTTCCCGCCGGTCAGCGAGGCATGCGCCTGAGGCACGTTTCGCGCCAGCGCCAGCAGCAGTGCCATGGTGTGCTCGGCGGCGGTGATCACGTTTGACTGCGGGGCATTGGCCACGACGATGCCGCGTTTGGTGGCCGCCTCGACGTCGACGTTGTCCACGCCCACACCCGCGCGCCCCACCGCTCGCAGGCGCGCGGCATGGTCCAGCAACTCGGCGTCGAGCTGGGTCGCCGAGCGGATCAGGATTCCGTCGAACTCGCCGATCCGGTCGGTCAGCTCCTCACGCGACCAGCCCACCCCGAGATCGACGTCAAAGCTGTCGCGGAGCAGGTCGATGCCCGAGTCGCCGATCTTCTCGGCAACGAGTACGCGGGCACGCGCCCCGTCGGCGTGCGACCCGGC
>DATIEI010000279.1:0-2295 GCA_035455845.1 Solirubrobacteraceae bacterium | reverse complement strand
TGCCAGCACGTCGACGAACGCGCCGTACGGCTTGACCAGATGGATCGTGGTCTTGCCGCTCGTGTCGTCCGTTGTGATGCCGGAGATGCCCTTGGCCTTGCCCTTGGCGTAGTCCGACGCTCCAACGATCGTCGAGGTCAGGAAGCTGGCCGCGCTCCACCCGAGCTTCAGGTCACGCTCGATCGCGAACGTCAGGTCGGATGCCTTGACCGGCGTGCCGTCCGAGTACTTCAGGCCCTTTCTGAGCGTAAACGTGTAGGTCTTACCGCCGTCCGAGCTGGTTGGCAGGGCTTCCGCCATCGACGGGATGATCTGCGTCCCCGCGGTGCCCGTGGCATGCGCGAACGAGTAGGGACCGAGATGGGTCAGCCAGTGGACCTCGCCGCCCTGCGTGGTGAAGTCGATCGACGGGTCGAGCGACTGCGGGAACGTGCCCTCCACCACGGTGGCGGTGCCACCCGTCTTACCGCCGCTCGAGCTCCCGCCCGACGACGACGAGGTCGTCCCAGATGACCCCCCCGATGCCGACGAGCTCGAACCCGAGCTTCCGCACGCCGCCACGGCGAACGCCATAGCAACGGCGACGGCCGCCCACAGCGGCCTCTTGTACTTCCTCATGCGTCCTCCTCCTAGAGGTTTGTCGGGCGAAAATCTAGATCACTCGACCGGGCGCGTGGGTTTCCTATCCCGGTCCTAATCAACTGGCAACACGCGCTAACCGGGGCGGGGCGGCGACGCGACCTGCCTCCGCCTTCGACCACCGTGCGCCCCCGCTCGACGTTCTGAAGCCTCCTCGCGATCACCCGCCGGCGCAGCGCGTTCATCTACCGGCCTGAAGCATGCGCGGCGTGGAGGATTGACCGGCCGGCCGGACGGGCCGATCCGGGACGCTTCTTCACCGACGACCTGTGCTGGAACCTCTCGAACGGTTGCGCGGGCGACATCCGCCTGAACAACTGGGCGACGAACGGTTACGGCCTGGTCCGCCCGGTGCTGTGTTCGACTGCGAGGACATCCGCGACGGCTGCCCGGGGATGGTCACCGACGACGGCTACCCGGGCAGTTACTCGTATCTGGCCGTCGACACCAGCCCGGACGCGACCGTCGGCCCGGGTGCACCGCTGCGATCGACCAGCCGGCTGAGCCTCAAGCCACGGTGAGGATGGCCTTGCCGTTCACCCGGCGGTCGAGCAGCGCCTCGATCGCCCGGGCGGCGTCGGTCCAAGACAGCGTGAGGTCGATCTGCGGGTCGAGCCTCCCCTCGGCCACCAGGTCGGCCAGGCGCCGGAGGTCCGTGCTCGCGCTGCGGGTGTGATCGAGCTCGGTGAACAGGTAGAAGCCGTATAGGCGCGCCCGCGGTGCGCGGGCGAACAGCTCGCGCGAGGGATAGGAGACCGGATCGGTCACGGTCGAGGCGAAGCTGACGATCGTGCCGCCCGGGGCTACGCGCTGGATAGCCGAGCCCAGCACGGGTCCCCCGACCCCGTCGATGATCGCCTCATAGAGCGGGCCGTCCGGGTCGATCTCGGGCGCGAGCTCGTCGGCGCCGAGCTCCTTCAGCCCCTCGGTCCGGCGGGCGATCCCGGTCACGTACGCGCCGCCGAGCTTGGCCAGCTGGATCGCGAACCGTCCCACCCCGCCACTCGCGCCGGTCACCAGCACGCGCTTGCCGAGCACGAAGCCCGCGACCTCGAGCGCACGCAGCGCGGTCAGCCCGGCCACCGGCAGCGCCGCCGCCTGCTCGAACGAAATCCCCTCGGGCAGCTCGGCGAGGTGTTCGATCTTGACCGCGGCCAGCTCGGCCCAGGCGCCGACGTTCATCAGCCCGACCACGCGAGTGCCCTCGGGCGGGCCGCCGTCTTGTGCGGCTTGCCGAACCGTGCCGGCCAGGTCCCATCCGGTCACCGTGCCCGGCTCGAGCTGCTCCAGCCGCCGGGTCTCGCCCCGGTTCAGGCTGATCGCGGTCACCTCCACGAGCGCCTCGTCAGGCCGCGGAGTCGGGTCGGGAACCTCGGCCAGCTCCGCGAACGGCGCGGACTGCTTGGAAACGAGCGCGCGCATGGCTCGACAGGCTACTGTGCGCTCCGTGATGAGGGTCGTGGTGCTGGCCGGCGCCGTGCTTGCGCTGGCCGCAGCGCCGGCGAACGCGGCGCCGCTGCACATCCACTGGATGCGCGGATACCCCGCGCCTGGCACGCCGGTCCGGCTCGACCGTGTGGGCGTCATTCAGGTGGGACCGCGCTCGGCCCGAAACGTGCTTGTGCTCGAGCCCGGGACGTCGGCCGGCTCGGCCTA
>DATIEI010000278.1:0-9893 GCA_035455845.1 Solirubrobacteraceae bacterium | reverse complement strand
GGAGAGACGGATTTGGAGAAGATCCTCGGATTGGTGGCCAAGCGCGGGCGGGCGCTGGTGTCCGCCAAGGCGCTGGTGATCGAGCACGAGCGCGCGGGTGAGATGATGGTCACCGCGGCTGCCGGGGAGCTACCCGAAGGCCTGCATGGCCGGTGCGTGGACTTGCACGACAGTCTCGCGGCGGTCGCGCTCAGAACGCGCACTACCTTGCGCGTTGAGGACGCGCCAAACCGGCCGCGGTTTGAGCGTCATGGGCTCGGGCGTCTCGGTTTGCACGCAGATGCCGGGCTGGTGGTCCCCCTCCTGTTCCGTGGACAGGGGCACGGCGTGTTGGTCGTGGTCGACCGGTTGACCGACGGACCGGCGTTCACCGCGGAGGATCAGCGGCTCCTGGAGGCGTTCGCCGGCAGCGCCGCGGTGGCGATCGCGACAGCCGAGACGGTCGAGGTCGACCGGCGCCGGCAGACGCTGGCGGCGGCCGAGCGGGAGCGCGCGCGGTGGGCGCGCGAGCTACACGACGAGACGCTGCAAAGCCTCGCTTCGCTGCGGGTCGGCCTCGCGGCGAACCTCGCGGGAGCCCAGCCGGGGCCGCTGGCCGATGCGGTGAGGGACGCGGTCGACCAGCTGCAGACGGACATCGCCAATCTCCGCGCGCTGGTCACCGACCTCAGGCCCGCTGCGCTCGATGACCTCGGCGCCGAGGCAGCCATCAAGGACCTCGCCGAGCGCGCCCGTAGCCACGGGCTCCAGGTCGACGTCACGATCGACCTCGCCTACGAGGAGGGCCGCGCCTCCGACCGGCACACAGGTGAGCTCGAAACGACGATCTACCGCATCGTCCAGGAGAGCTTGACCAACGCCAGCAAGCATGGCGGAGCAAAACGTGTTGTGGTCACCGTCGAGGAGGACGAAACCGTCGTCCGGATAACTGTCCAAGACGATGGCCGTGGTTTTGACCGGACCGCCAGAAGCAGCGGCTTTGGACTGCTCGGCATGCATGAGCGCGCCCAGCTGCTGGACGGAGCGCTCGAGATTGAATCGGCGCCGGGAAAGGGCACCACCGTCAAGGCAACCCTGCCCGCGCGGCGCAAGAGTGCGCAGGTCGCCTAAGGGCTCACGAGCGACGTCTCATTCGATCCGAGGACGGCTACGGCTGTCTCACGCGCGGACTCTCGTAAGGCACGCTTCGGGCGGCATCGCGGACCGCGTCGCACAGCTCGACGTCCGCCGTGTCCTTGAGAACGTAGCCGATCGCTCCGGCGCGGCGGGTCTGCTCCGCGAACAGCTGGCTCTGCTCCATCGTGATCACCACAACGTGAGTGTTGCCTGACTCCTGGCGCATCGTCTGGACTCTCTCGGTGATCGAACCGCCGGGCATCCGCAGGTCGAGCACGACAACGTCGGGATGACGTCTGCTCACCTCGCGGATGGCGGATCCGAAATCACCCGCCTCGGCGACGACCTCGAGGTCGGGCTCCCGCTCGAGCAATCGCCGCAGGGTGCGGCGCAGCGCCACGTGGTCATCGGCCAGCACCACCCGGATGCGACCGGGCGCACCGCGCTCAGTAGATCGAGGGACAGAATGCAGGTGCCGAGCCACCACGGGGACTTTCCTCGCGGCGGGAGGGCGTCGCTACCGAACAAACGTGCCGACTGAACGCGGCAAACTACGAATTCACCGAGAGCCCTGAGCGGCCTCAGGACCAGGCGAATACCGGCTGCTCGAACTCGTCCACACGTTCGCCGGCCCGGCCCAGGAGTCCGACCTGCCTGAGCTGGTAGAGGATCGCGCCGGTGGGGGCGTGGAGCAGATGGTCCTCGAGGGGTAGTTGCAGCACCGGGCGGTCGCTTTCGGGGATCGCGATGAACCTGGGTTCTGCCCGGGCAAGGGCCTCGAGGCCGACCCGGTACACGGCGAGCACCTCGTCTTGCGCGGGTCTCACGGCCGGGTCGCCACCACCCCAGAGCACCACAGGCGTGATCACGTAGCCCGAGCGAGTCGGGTAATCGTCGAGCCAGCCGATCACGGTCTCGGGACCGAGGCGGATTCCGAGCTCCTCGTCGAGCTCGCGAAGACCCGCATCGAGCGCGGTCTCGCCCGCCTCGACTCTGCCGCCGGGGAGAGCCCACTGGCCGGCATGGCGCCTCATACCGGAGGCGCGCTGGCAGAGAAGAAACGCCGCCCCGTCAGGGACGCCCACCATGGCGCCGGCATGACGCACCGGGTCGCTGTCCACGAGGACCACCGCCACGGCGGCGTGCCGTCGGCCGTCGAGCGGCTTCGGGCGGCGCCTGTGCGCCCCCAGGTTTGCGGCAAGCGAAGCACGCAGGTGATCGTCGAACTGGATCATCGGATACTACGGTTCGGCACCGGGTTGACCGATATGCCGTGCCGCGCGCCAGGGGACCGCGATAGCCTGGCTCGCGTGCCGATGGCTTCTGGCTCCGGTGACGCGCCGCCCGCGGCGGGCCCCTACCTGCAGACGGTTTCGGGACGGTGGGTGAACCCGTTCGACCCAGACCCCGGGCAACTCGACGAGGGTGACATCGCGCGTGCGCTGGCCAACCTATGCCGGTTCGGCGGGCACAGTCGCGTGTTCTACTCGGTCGCCCAGCATTGTGTGATCGTGTCGCGGGTCGTCGAGGAGCGTGGCGGTGACGTCGAGGACGCGTTCGCCGCGCTGATGCACGACGCGGGCGAGGCCTATCTGGGCGATATGCCACATCCGCTCAAGCACCGGAGCGCGCTGGGAGCAGCGTTTCGTGACGCAGAGAGTCGTCTCGAGGAAGCGATCCGCGACCGGTTCGGGATCAAGGCGAACGTCCCGGACATCAAGGCGGTTGACCGCGCGCTGCTGGCCACCGAGCGGCGCGCGTTCAGCGCCGAGGTCTGGCACTGGCCCGAGCTCGAGGACGTCGAGCCGCTCGAGCTCGAGCTCACGCCGTGGTCACCGGACACGGCCGCCGACGAGTTCGCCAGGCGATACGCCGAACTCGAAGCGCGGCGCTGAGCACCCGGGAGATTGCCGATCGAGCCGGGGACGGAGGAGGGGTGGCTGGTCGTCGATGACGCGGTGCGCAGCGCTCGCGAGCGGCTCGGCGCCGGTCTGTTGTCGGCCTACGCGATTGGCAGCCTGGCCCACGGCGGGTTCAGACCCGCGGTGAGCGACGTCGACGTTGCTTTGCTAACCGACCGGCAACCGGATCGCGACGTTGTCGGGATCGTCGCGCTGGTCGCCGCCGACGTCAGGGACACCGGTCACGCGCTCGCGGACCGCCTGTCGATCTTTCACGCCCCGTGGGCTTCGTTTTGCGATCCGCCGCCCGACGCGCGGTTTCCCCCGATTGACCGCTACGACCTGGTCCACTTCGGGATCCTCGTCGACGGGATCGATCATCGTTCCGTGTATGGGGTCGAGCCCGCCGCGGGCCAGATCCGAGAGCAGGCCGTCGCGTATGCGCTGCGCGGCGTGACCGGCCTGCAGCTCGCGGCCGATCTGCGCGCGCTCGAAGATGGTGGCGTGACCGTCCACGACGCGACCAAGATCGTGCTCTGGCCGGTTCGCCTGCAGCACGTGTGCGACACCGGTCAGCCCACCGGCAACGCCGCTGCCGTGGAGCACTACCTCGGGTTGGCCGACGCGCGCCATCGCTCCCTCGTGCGCGACGCCCTTGGCTGGCGCGACCTCGGGGCGCTGCCGGACCCTCGCACCGCGCTCGAGCGGATCGTCGGCGAGATCCACGATCTGCACGCCGAAGTGTTCCGGCGACTCGGCGATCGGGTTGACATGCCGCGACGCGAGGAGCTCGCGGCGCGCGGTCGGGAGCTCAGCGGTTAGCCGACGCGCCGGGAAACCGCATTAGTCACTAATATAAGGCCCTCATGCAGAGGGCTCGCACGGATCGCCGGAGTTCGCAGCTCGACGAGATCGCGGAGGGTCTGCCCCGGCGCAGCTCTGAGCTTTCGCGGCTGTTCCTGACGCGGACCAGCGTGTGCGTATCGCGCACGGAGGTGGGCGTGCTGCGGGTTCTCCGCGCCGGGCCGAGGCGAATCACCGAGCTGGCGGCGGAGGAGCGCGTCACCCAGCCGGCCATCACGCTGCTGGTCAACCGGCTGGCGGAGCGCGGCTGGGTCGAGCGTGTTTCTGATCCCACGGACGGCCGGGCCGTGCTGGTCAGTCTCACTGCCACCGGCGAAGAGGTGTTCGAGCGGCTGCGTGCGGAGTACCGGGCGCTCCTCCATGAGGAAATGGCGGCATTGGACGACAGCGAAGTGGCGACGCTTGCCGATGCGGTGGAGATCCTCGACAAGCTGATCGACCGACTCAAGGAGCGCGAGACATGAAGTCAGACAACTACAAGTGGGTCGCGCTGTCGAACACCACGCTGGGGATCTCGATGGCCGTGATCAACCAGTCGATCGTGATCATCGCGCTGCCGGCGATCTTCCGCGGGATCCACCTGAACCCGCTGATCCCGTCGAACACGAGCTACCTGCTGTGGATGCTGCTCGGGTTCATGGTCGTGATGGCGGTGCTCGTGGTCAGCCTGGGCCGGGTGGGGGACATGTTCGGCCGGGTCCGGATGTACAACCTGGGCTTCGCGATCTTCACCGCGGGCTCGATCCTGCTTTCGGTGACCTGGTTGCAGGGCAGCGCCGGCGCGATGTGGATGATCGTGATGCGCGTGGTTCAGGGCATCGGCGCGGCGTTCCTGATGGCCAACTCGTCGGCGATCCTGACCGACGCGTTCCCGGCCGAGGAGCGCGGGCTCGCGCTCGGGATCAACATGGTCGCGGCGATCGCCGGCTCGTTCATCGGTCTGGTGCTCGGCGGCGTGCTCGCACCCGTGGCGTGGCGGCTGGTGTTCCTCGTGTCGGTGCCGTTCGGCCTGTTCGGCACCGTGTGGGCCTATCTCAAGCTCGAGGATCGGGGGATCCGGACTCCGGCAAAGATCGATTGGTGGGGAAATATCACGTTCGGCCTGGGCTTGATCGCCGTGCTCGTCGGGATCACGTACGGGATCCTGCCCTACGGCGGGCACAACATGGGCTGGACGGCTCCGGGCGTGATCGCCTCGCTGGCCGGCGGCATCGTGCTGTTGACGGTGTTCGTGGTCATCGAGCGTCGGGTGGAGGCGCCGATGTTCCCGCTCGACCTGTTCAAGATCCGCGCCTTCAGCGGCGGGAGTGTGGCCACGTTCCTGGCGGCGCTGTCCCGCGGCGGCCTGATGTTCATGCTGATCCTGTGGCTCCAGGGGATCTGGCTGCCGCTCCACGGCTACAGCTTCCAGGACACCCCGCTGTGGGCGGGCATCTACATGCTGCCGCTGTCGGTGGGCTTCCTGGTCGCCGGGCCGATCAGTGGTCGACTCGCCGACCACTTCGGGGCACGGCCGTTCGCCACGGGCGGCATGATCGCGTCGGCGATCGGCTTCCTGCTGCTGATCGCGCTCCCGATCAACTTCACCTACTGGGAGTTCGGGCTGGTGATCTTCCTGATCGGCGCCGCGATGGGGCTGTTCGCCGCACCGAACCTGACCGGAATCATGAACAGCCTGCCTCCCGACCAGCGGGGATCGGGCGCCGGGATGGCCGCGACGTTCCAGAACTCGGCGTCTGTCCTGTCGATCGGCGTGTTCTTCAGCTTGATCATCGTGGGGCTGTCTTCCACTCTGCCGGCTGTGTTGTTCCACGGGTTGGCGTCGCATGGAGTACCGACGGCGTCCGCGGCGCAGGTCTCGCATCTGCCGCCGGTCGGAAGCCTGTTCGCCTCGTTCCTGGGCTACAACCCGGTGGGCACGCTTTTGTCGGGGACGCTTCCGCACCTGCCCCACGCGACCGCGGCCTACCTCACCGGCCACAGGTTCTTCCCGTCGCTGGTCTCTCAGCCGTTTGCCAGCGGGATCCACACCGTGTTCTACTTCGCGGCCGGGTGCTGCGTGGTGGCAGCGGTGGCGTCCTGGATGCGCGGCGGCAAGTACTACCACGTGGAAGAGCCCGTCGAGCCCGTCGAGCCCGTCGAGCCCGTCGAGCTGGTCGAGGTCGCCTAGGTGGCGCCTGGGTCACGAGTGCACACTCGGCGCGGCGCCCGTGCCGAGAGTGCGGTGGTGACCCGTATACGTGCCTGAATCCACTCTCGGCGATCGCGGGGTGCCGAGTGTGGGGTTATGACCCAGTGAGCATGCGAACCAGCTCGGCGGCGGGGCGGATGTCGCGGATGCGCGCCACGCTTTCGCCGGCATACAGCGGCGCGGTGTCGAGTAGGTGCTCGGGCCAGCTCGCCAGGGGGGCGGACGGGCCGTAGAGCGGGATCGTGATGCGGGCCGCCTTGGCCAGGCGATCCCCGACGGACATCGGAAGCCGGGACGCGAGCGGGGCGCTGAGGTGCTGGACGGCTCGGACGGCCACGGTCCGCGCGGGTCTGCCCGCAGCCATCGCTCGGTTGCCCCGTTCGGAACCACGCGGTGCGGGGCGGGCCAGCCGAAGCCGAACAGCCCAGTGAGCAGCGTCCGATTCGCGTTATCCAGGCGGCGCTTGTACTCCGGGTGGGCGGCTGACTCCTCGCTCAGCAGGAAGCGGGTGCCGGACACCACGCCGGCCGCGCCGGCCTCGAGCGCCGTCCGGACATCGCCGGCATCCGCCACGCCGCCGGCCAACAGCACCGGAAACCCGGGCAGCGCGGCGAGGACCTGCTCGAGCAGCCGGAGCGCGGGGAGCGTGCCCCGCACGTGCCCGCCCGCCTGCACTCCCTGGGCGATCACGCCGTCGGCGCCGGCGACCCGCGCCGCGTGCGCCTCGGCGACTGAACCGCACTGGTGAATCCATGGCTTCGAGGTGCGGCGTACCGGCGCTCCCCAGAATGTCACCACCGCGTCGGCCTCGGCCGCGACGTCCCAATGCTCGGGGCGGGTGAACGGGAGCAGCAGGTTCACCGCGATCGGCCGGGAGGTGAGCTTTCGTGCCTGCGCCAGCGCGCGCTGCAACAGCGGGGCCGGGAGGATCCCGATCGTCCCGAGACCGCCGGCCTCCGACACCGCGGCGGCCAGCTCGGCGCCGGCGACGCCTCCGCCCATCCCGGCCTGGAACACCGGAAGGCTGATTCCGAGACGCTCGAGCAGGGTGGCACTACTGGGCAGGGCACCTACGCTACCGGGCCGGTCAGGCGGCAGGGAGCGGAGAGGTCGGCACATCCGCGCCGATCACCTCGGTTACCGGCACGCCAAGGGCTCGGACCCGGGCCGGCAGCTCGATTTGCAGCCACCGCGAGGCGCGGGCCGGCAGCATCGAGACGATCACCTCGTCAAAGCCCATCAGACGCAGGGCGTCGCGCGTCGCCGCGAATGGCTCGTGGTCGCCGACCATCGCCACCACCTCGGATCCCGCGGCGCGCGAAAGCAGAGGCACGGCGGCCCTGATCCGCTGCTCGGCGGCGCGCTGCCCCCGATCGGCCGGGTCCCCGACCCGCTGCAAGCCGTTCGGAAACGCCGGGACGAGCAGCGTGAAGTTGCAGGTCCCCTCGCGGGCACGACGGGCGACCGCCTCGAGCAACTGGGGGCTGTCGGCGGTCCGGCGCGCCACGATCAGCACGCGGGCCGAGCGGTACGGAGGCACGGTGGCATCCCTTGAGCGGGTGACGGAGTCAGCTGATAGGACGCGCGCCCGTGTGAATTCGTTCCCTGTGGGAAGGTAACGGGCGCCATGACGGGAAGATTCCTGCCGCCCTCGGCGTCGAAGCAAGCGTGAGCCCGCGGCTGTCTGACCTGCTGCTGAGCTCGCAGTCCGACGAGCGGCTGGTCAGTCTCGCCCGGGCGGGTCACGAGCGCGCATTTGTGGCGATCGTCGAGCGCTACCGCCCGGAGCTTCAGGCCATGGCCCGGCGGCTGTGCTCGGACGTGCGCAGCGAGGACGTTGTCCAGCAGGCATTCCTCAGCGCCTTCACGGCCTTGCGCGCGGGCTGCGAGGTCAGGCACCTGCGGGGCTGGCTGTACCGAATCCTGCGCAACACGGCAGGG
This sequence comes from Solirubrobacteraceae bacterium, assembly GCA_035455845.1. GTDB lineage: Bacteria > Actinomycetota > Thermoleophilia > Solirubrobacterales > Solirubrobacteraceae > Palsa-465. The sequence continues at coordinate 1,880 of DATIEI010000278.1, read as the reverse complement.
CGCCCTGATGCCCCGACGTTCCTGCCGCTCGACGGCACAACACCCAGCGTCCACGTGCTCGAGGATGTCGTGCAACAGCGCGCCATGGCCGTCACCGCGCTGTCGGAAATCGCGCGGCTACCCGCGCGCCAGCGCCAGGCGATGATCGGAACAGCGCTGGACGGTCGTCCCAGAGCCGAGATCGCGAGCTCGATGGGTGTGTCCGAGGGCGCCGTCCGGCAGCTTGTCCATCGGGCTCGGGCGACCCTGCGCAGCGCGGTGACCGCGCTCACGCCGTGGCCGCTGGCTCGATGGATTGCCGCCGCGGGCCCAGAGGCCCCCGGCCCGGGAGAGCTGGCGGCGGGCGCCGGCGCGGCGTCCTCGGGCGGACTGGCGCTCAAGCTCGGCGCGCTGCTGGCCTCAGGCACCTTCCTCACGGGGGCGGCGGTTCATCTCCAGGCGCTACCGCCTCACCGGGGGGCGGCGCGCGCCGCGACGTCGGCCCACTCGCAGCGGCCGGTGGCTCGCGCTGAACCCGTGGCCGTGGCCTCGGTCACACCGCCTCTGCTGGCCCGTGCGGCGCCGCCCGGGCCGCGAGCGGCCGGTCCGGCCCGGGGTGTGTCTCGCCCCGTCATGCACGTCGGTACGCCTCGCACGATCGTGCGCCAGAGAGGACACTGGGAGACGTTGACGGGGTCTGGCTTGCAATCGGGCGGATCCCGGGTCGGCGGCCGCACCGACCGGACCGATCCAGAGCGTTCGACCGGGAGCGGCCGCCGCGACGGCGGCGGCGCCTCTTCGCGTCCGAGCTCCGGCACTCGCACGGGTTCCGATGGCCATGGCGGATCAGGCCCCGGGACCGGCACCGACGGGCATGACGGATCCAGTGGCAGCTCTGCTGCGGGCACCGGGTCCGAGGACGGCATCACGCAGTTGGTTTCCGATTCGCATCCGCTCGACTCGAGCGTGGACGGCTCCGGCTCCCACGACGGCACCTCGGGCGGCGGGTCGACCTCGACATCGATCTCCGGCTCCGGCCCGGATGGGGGCTCCGGCTCGGACGGGGGCTCCGGCTCGGACGGGGGCTCCGGCTCGGATGGGGGCTCTGGCTCGAGCGGCGGCGGTGGAACTTCGGGAGAATGAAGTTTCCCGTCGCAGACGCGTGACCTTTTTCGTCGTCGCGGCTCTTCCCCGTCACAAGAGCACACGAAGCGTCGCAAGCAGGCAGGGACAGCGGCGCAAGGAGGTACACATGCGGAAACTCGTTCTGTCCGTCGTCGCGTGTTGCGCGTTGATCGCGATCGTTCCGGCGAGCGCGCTGGCCCATCGCCATCATCATCACAAGCGCCACCACTCGCGAATCCACCATCGGACGTTCGGCCACGACTGGAGCCAGTCGGGCAGCTCGACCACGAGCACGAGCTCCGACCAGAACGCCGGCACCGTTCAGTCGTTCACGGGCGGCGTGCTGACGATCGCGCTGACCAACGGCCAGACCGTCAGTGGAGCCGTCACGGGTGACACCGAGATCGAGTGTCAGGGAACCGAGACGTCCAGCACCTGGAGCAGCCACGACCACGGCGGCGACAACGGCGGCGATCAGGGCGACGATCAGGGCCAGGGTGATGACGACAACAACGGCGCCCAGAGCTGCGACATGAGCAGCTTGACTCCGGGCACCGCCGTGCACGAGGCCCGGATGAGCGTCTCGGGTGGCGGCGCCAGCTGGGACAAGGTGGAACTGGTCACGCAGTCCTCAGGGTCCTCGCAGTCTTCGGGATCCTGGGACTCCTAGGGAGCGCGGTCCCAGACCACGCCGCGGCGAAGCCGGCCCTGCCCCCGGCCGAGCTTTGATGACACCGCGGATCACGGAGAGCGGCGGCCACCGGCAGGCCGCCGCT
>DATIEI010000277.1:0-6532 GCA_035455845.1 Solirubrobacteraceae bacterium | reverse complement strand
CGACTACCTGGCCGTGGCGGAGGAGCTTCTGAACCGCCTGGGCCTGGATGGCCCACGCCGCCGGGTTCGCGCGATGGTCAACGAGACCGCCGGCGTTTCATAACGGGCCTCGCCGGAATCCGGCGCCCAAGCTCGTCGCGGGCCGGGTGCGCCCGAGCCGGATTCCGCACGCTCGGCATCCCTGGGGCCTACGCGGAGTCACGGGAGCTGATGGTCGACGGGAGCGGCTGAACGCTCAGAGGGAGCGCACGTCGGCGCCCTGAGGCTCGAACCCGGCGCGCATGACGTGCGCCCACCCGGCGGTCTCGCGCCTTAGGGCTTCGACGAGCGGTCCCGTCTGGTCGTACCGGGACCAGACGAGCACGGTCGGCCCCGCGCCGGAGATCGTCGCCCCGAGCGCTCCGAGCGAGCGCGCCCGTTCGAGCAATTCGGCCGACCGGGGATACAGGTGCGCGCGGTGCGGCTGATGCAGCCGGTCGCGGAGCCCTGACGAGATCAGATCCCAGTCGCTCGTCGCCAGACCCAGCGTGAGCATCGCGACGTGCGACATGTTGAAGACGGCGGCCTCAATCGGCACGGTCGCGGGCAATACCTCGCGGGCCTCTTCGGTCGGGGGTCCCCGGTCGGGAACGACCAGCACCGCCTCAAGCCCCATTGGGGCGTCGAACCGGTGCGCCTGCGCACCGTTGCAGACCACGAAGCCACCGGCGAGCGCGGCACCGACGTTGTCGGGATGGCCCTCGAGCTCGGCGGCGTGCGCTAACACGTCCGCGTCCAGCTCGAACAGGTGGTCGGCGGCCAGCAGCCCCGCGACCACCGCGGCGGCGCTCGAGCCGAGCCCGCCGCTCAGCGGGATGTCGGACGCGATCCGGAACTCGAACCCGTCGGCCGGGTGCAGACGCTCGAACGCCTGGACGACGAGGTTGGTGTGGTCGCGCGGGATGTCGAGGTCGGTATGGACGGCGAACGAGCCGGTCTCGACGACCTCGAGATCGAGGTGGAGTGCGACCGCGGCCGCGAGCACATCGAAGCCGGGCCCGAGATTCGCCGACGAGGCCGGCACGCGTACGACGCGCCGACGGGCAAGGCCGCTGCTCACTCCAGCACCGCGCGCTCGATCGCGCTCAGCTCGGGATCGCACGGCACCACGGCGCCGGCGTGCTCGAGCGCGGTCTGCGGATCCTTGAGGCCATGCCCGGTGAGCACGCACACGACCCGGCGGACACCCTCGGGGACCCCGTGGGTGAGCAGCCCGGCCACGCTGGCGGCCGAGGCGGGCTCGCAGAACACCCCCTCGGTGGAGGCCAGGAACCGGTAGGCGGCGAGAATCTCGGCGTCGGTCACCGCCTTGACCGCACCGCCGCTCGAGGTCATCGCGTTCATCGCCTCCTCCCAGCGCGCCGGATTGCCGATCCGGATCGCGCTGGCCACGGTCTCGGGGTGCTCCACCGGCTTGCCGTGGACGAGCGGCGCCGCGCCGGCGGCCTGGAAGCCCAGCATCCGCGGATGGTGCCCGACCTCGTTGAACCCCTTCCAGAACGAGGTGATGTTGCCCGCGTTCCCGACCGGGATGCACAGCGCGTCGAGCTCGCCGGGCAGCGTCTCGATGATCTCGAACGCCGCGGTCTTCTGCCCCTCGATCCGGAAGTCGTTGACCGAGTTGACCAGCGAGATCGGGTGGCGGCCGACCAGCTGGCGGACCAGCTTCAGGGCCTCGTCGAAGTTGCCGCGCAGGGCCACTACCCGCGCCCCGTGCATGAGCGCCTGGGCGAGCTTGCCGGTGGCGATCTTGCCCTCGGGGACGATCACCGCCCCGCGCAGCCCGGCCCGGGCCGCGTAGGCGGCAGCCGAGGCGGCGGTGTTGCCGGTCGAGGCGCAGATCACAGCCTGCGCCCCCTCCCGGACCGCGGCCGACACCGCGCACGTCATCCCCCGGTCCTTGAACGAGCCGGTCGGGTTCGCGCCCTCGATCTTCAGCCACACCTCGACCCCGGCCCTTTCCGAGAGCCGCTCGGCCAGGATCAGCGGAGTCGAGCCCTCCTCCAGTGACACGACCGGATCCTCCGGCCCGAACGGCAGGCGCTCGCGATATCGCTCGATGATCCCCGGCATGGTCGTGAGGAGAATGTCAGAGCCGGCGCTCGCGCTACGGCGCGACGTCGAGCACGATCTTGCCGGTCGCGCCGCGGCCGTCGATCAGCTCGAGCGCGTCGGCGGCCCGCTCGAGCGGGAAGCGAGCCCCCACGATGGGACGGACGAACCCACCGGCGATCAGCCGGTCGATCGCGTCGCCGATCTCCACGTTCAGCTCGGGCTTGGACAGCACGTAGGCCCCCCAGCCGGCGCCGATCACCTCGGTGTTGTTCAGGAGCAGGCGGTTGACCCGGACCTCGGGAATCGAGCCGCCGGTGAAGCCGACCACGATCACCCGGCCGCCCTCGCGTAGCGAGCGCAGGCTGTCGGTGAAGCGGTCGCCGCCGACCGGGTCGACGACGACATCCACGCCTCCGCCCGAGATCTTCCTCGCCTGATCCTTCCACGGCCCGTCGCTGCGCACCACCTCATCGGCGCCGGCCTCTCGTGCCACCTGCTCCTTCTCGTCACTGGAGACCACCGCGATCGTCCGGGCGCCGAGGCCGCGCGCAATCTGCAGCGACGCAGTCCCGACGCCGCCGGCCGCGCCGTGCACGAGTACGGTCTCGCCTTCGACCAGGCGACCCCGCGTCACAAGCGAGAAGTATGCGGTGTGGTAGTTCAGGACCAGGCCCGCGCCCTGAGCGAAGTCGAGCTCATCGGGCAGCTTGAAGGCGAAGAAGGCCGGCGCCACCGCAAGCTCGGCCCAGCCGCCCAGCATGCAGAACGCGGCCACCCGGTCGCCGGCTTTCACGCGGGCGTTCTCCGGGGCGGAGCGCACCACGCCGCCCACCTCGCTGCCGGGGGTGAACGGCACGTCGGGCTTGACCTGGTACTGGCCACGGGTCTGGAGCACCTCGGGGAACGAGACGCCGGCCGCGTGGACCTCGACCACCACCCCGGAACCGGGCGTCGCCGGGTGACTCGCCTCCGGCTCGGGGACGTCCATGACCCGCAGTGCATCCCGCGGGCCGGTCAGCTCAACGATCTGGACCGCCTTCATCGACGCGGCACCCTAGCCGAACTCCTCCTCGATCACGCGGATCGCCCGCGGCGGCGCGCGCAGGACGTCCAGCCTCCCGAGCGCCTCCATGGCCGCGGAGAATCGCGACTCAAGCACCGGGTGCACGACCATCACCAGCCGCGCCTGGTCGCCCAGACCCCGCTGCACGACCGACTTGACAGACACCTCCTTCTCGGCCAGCACCTGGGCCACCGTGGCCAGGACGCCGGGCTGGTCGGCCACCTCCAGATGGAGATAGAACGCGGACACCACGTCCCCGACGATCTCGAGCACCTGACTGGTGGGCGGGGTCGAGGCGGGCGGGATCATCGCGCTGATCACGTCGCCGAGCACCGCGCTGGCGGTCTGGGGGCCGCCGGCGCCCGGTCCGGACATGGTCACCTCCGTGATCGCCTCGGACTCGACCGTGACCGCGTTGAACGGCCCGCTCACCGCGGCGAGGGGATGACCGGGGTAGAGGAAGGCCGGGTGCACCCGCACGCTCAACCCGTCCCCCACCCGCTCCGCCGTGCCGATCAGCTTGAGCTGCAGTCCCAGCTCGTCCGCGTACTCCAGATCATCGGGCTGGATGTGCTCGATGCCCTCGTAGCGGACCTGGTCCAGGTGAACGGGCGTGTCGAAGGCCAGCCGGGCCAGGATCGCCATCTTGGCCGCCGCGTCTCTCCCGTCGACATCCTCGGAAGGGTCAGCCTCGGCATAGCCAAGGCGCTGAGCCTCCGCGAGAGCCTCCGGATAGGTCATTCCAACCCGCGCCATCTCGGTCAGGATGAAGTTGGTCGTGCCGTTGACGATCCCGTGGACCCGGTCGATGACCGCCCCGGCGAGCGCCTCCTGAAGCACCCGGATCACCGGGACCACGCCGGCCACCGCGCCCTCGAAGCGGAGCTGGACCCCGTTGACGCGTGCGCACTCCCATAGCTCCTCGCCGTGCTGCGAGAGCAGCTGCTTGTTCGCGGTCACCACGTGACGCCCCGACCGCATCGCGCGGAGCAGATACGACCGCGTCGGATCGATCCCGCCCATCAGCTCGACGATCAGGTCCGAGGCCTCGAGGATCTCCTCGAACGACCCGGAGCTGCGCGTCATCACGCCGGAGAGCTCGGGCCGAAGTCCGGTCAGGCGCTCGATCCGCTCCGAGTGCAACGGCAGCAGCTCGGCGAACGCGCTCCCGACGGTGCCGTGGCCGAGGAGGCCGACTCGGAATACCCGATCAGCCGCGGAGCCTGGCGGCGGCGCCTTGGCGTCAGACGACGTCACGGGCGCTCAGATCCTCGTAGGTCTCGCGGCGCACCACCACTCTGGCCTCGCCGTCGCGGCAGAAGATGACCGGCGGGCGCGGGACGCCGTTGTAGTTGTTGGCCAGCGAGTAGCCGTAGGCGCCGGTCACCGGCGTGGCGATCACATCGCCCGGTGCGGGGTCGGCCAGCCACGCCTCGCGCACGATCACGTCGCCCGACTCGCAGTGCTTGCCGGCGACGTTTCCGCGCTCCTCGGCAGGGGCAAGCGGCCGGTCGGCGATCAGCACCTCGTACCTGGACCCGTAGAGCATCGGGCGCAGGTTGTCCGACATCCCGCCGTCGACCGCCACCCAGGTCGAGACGTTGCGCTTCACGGTCTGCACCGTGTACAGCGTGACCGCCGAGTTGGCGACCAGCGCCCGCCCGGGCTCGAGCAGGAGCCGCACATCACGCCCGAGCTCCGCGTGCACCGCCGATATCACCGCATCGACGTAGTCGACGACGGAAGGCGGGCGATCGGCAGCCGTATACGCCACGCCCAGCCCGCCGCCCACGTTGTAGACCGGGAACTTGCCGAGCGCGGCGATCGTCCGCACGGCCGCGCGGAACGGCTCGAGCTCGAGCAGCTGCGATCCGATGTGGAAATGCAGCCCGACCAGCTCGAGGTGCGGCGCGGCGGCCAGCCGCTCGATCGCCTCGATCGCCTCCTCAGGGCCGAAGCCGAACTTCGAGTCGGACTGCCCGGTCGAGATCGCGTGGTGCGTGTCGCCCGCCACGCCGGGCGTGATCCGGATCAGCACCTCCTGGCGGCGCCCGGCCTCCGCCACGATGCGTTCGAGCCGGTCGAGCTCGTGCAGGGAGTCGATCACGATGTGCCCCACCCCGGCGTTCACCGCCTCGCGCAGCTCGACCGCAGACTTCGCGTTGCCATGGAAGTAGATCCGGGCCGGGTCGAAGCCGCCCCGGAGGGCCAGGAACAGCTCGCCCCCCGAGGCCACGTCGCAGGCCAGCCCCTCCTCGGCCAGCAGCCGGTACACGGCGGTACAGGGAAACGCCTTGGAGGCGAACAGCACGTCGTAGTCCGCGTGCCGGGCGGCCAAGGCATCCACAAACGAGCGAGCCCGGGCGCGCAGATCATCCTCGGCCACCACGTAGGCCGGCGTCCCGAACTCGCGGGCCAGCTCGACCGCGTCGCAGCCGCCGATTTCCAGATGCCCGTGCTCGTTCACGCGCGAGCCGAGCGGAAACACATGCGAGATCGTCGAGGTGGCAGCGCTCACTTTCGGCGGTCGATCATGCCAAATGCCATGCCTGCGATCATCGTGGCGTGCCCCGCCCGCGCCTGGTCACGGTGGAGCTCCCGAGCGAGATCGGCGTCCACGACGGCCTTGCCTATTCGCTCTGGCTGCCGAAAAGCCGACCGGCCGCTGGCGTGGTCGTCCTGCACGGGGCCGGCTCGTGCAAGGAGAACCATCACGACTTCGCGCGCGCAGCCGTCGGCAGCGGGATGGGTGCGATCGCCTTCGATCAGCGCGGCCACGGGGAGAGCCTAGGCCCGATGGACGGCCGTGCCCTCGGCGACGTCGCCGCGATGGCCGGCCTGCTGCGGACCCGCCTGGGAGACCCCCACGCCCCGATCGCCTTGCGCGGCTCGAGCATGGGCGGCTATCTGGCCCTGGTCGCGGCCGCCGAGGCGAAAGCCGCGGCCGTGGTGGCGATCTGCCCGGCCAGCGCCGAGGGCCTGCGACGAGGCCTGGCCGAGGGTCGGTTCACCCTCGAGGCGGACACTCCGGCGCTGGACACCTTCCTGGCCGAACACGACGAGCGCGAGGCGATCGCGGCGCTCGATGCCCCGGTGCTGCTCTTGCACGCCGAGGGCGACGAGCAGGTCCCGGTCGAGCACTCGCGCGAGCTCGCCGAGCTCACCGGCTCTCCCCGGAGCCGGCTGATCGCCATCCCAGGCGGCCATCATCGCTCGGTCCAGCACGACCCGGACCTCCAGGCGGTCAGCGTGCGGTTCATCGAGCGATGCCTGCGATCACCCGACGACGGCTAGCGCAGCTCCTGGATACGGATGAGGGTTCCCGCCGGGTCTCGAACCGAGCAGTCGCGAATCCCGTAAGGCTGCTCGGTCGGC
>DATIEI010000276.1:0-5701 GCA_035455845.1 Solirubrobacteraceae bacterium | reverse complement strand
TCCCGATGATCAGCGAGAGCGTCACGTCGACCACCACGTGGCCGAAGATCAGCGCGCCGAGCGCGGCGGCCAGGGTCAGCGGGACGGCCTGGGTGAGGTCGGTTCCGACGAGTTGGTTGGCCCCGATCGTCGGATAGACGAACAGCAGCAGCACGATCATCAGCGAGCCCGACCCGACCGATGTCATGCCGACGATCAGGCCGCCGGTCACGCCGATTGCGATGGTCCGCAGCGGCCGGGGGTGCAGATCGTGCACCACCCCGAGACGGGTCTGGCCGGCGCGGCGGTCGAGCACGAAGCGCAGCGCCATCGCGCCGGCGCCGACCAGCAGCGCCGCCCCGAGCAGCGTCTCGATGTGCTGCTGGGCGCCCTTCGAGTTGCCCAGGGTGTGGAGTATGTAGGCGCCCAGAAGCGCGGCGGGAACCGACCCGAGCACCATCCAGCGGACGAGGCGAAGGTTCACCGTGCCGGCGCGCAGATGCACGCCCGCGCCGAACGGACGCATGACGACTGCGGCGACCAGGTCGCTCGAGATCGCCGCCGCCGGCGTCACCCCGAACAACAGGATCAACATCGGCGTCATCAGCGCGCCGCCGCCGGCCCCGGTCATGCCGACCAGCAGCCCGATGATCGCGCTGCCCAGGACTATGTACGGATCGATGTGCACCGGTCAGTGAGCGGTCTGGCCCGTGCGCCGGCTGGCCTCACGGGCGAACGCGAGCAGATCGCCGGGCGCCTCGCCGGACAGCACCCAGGTCTCGCCGTCGGTCTTGACCAGTCCGCGCCTGGCCAGGTCGGACAGGGCGGTGGTCACGGTTGGCCGGCGGGCCGCGACCAGGTCGGCCAGCACGGAGTGGGTCAGGCGCAGCCTCAGCACGGTCCCATCGCTGCGCACCCGGCCCCAGCGGGCGGCCAGATGCCAGAGCAGCATGTGCAGCCGTACGTCGACCCGGGCCTGGTGAACGATCGCCATGTTCACCGACAGGTTCTTGGAGCGCTGGAGCGCGCGGGCGATCAAACTGCGACCCAGCTCGGGGTACCGGGCCAGGTGCTGCTCGAACTCGAGGTCGAGCGCGGCGAGACGGGTGGGGAGGACGATCGACCAGTCGGTCGACAGGGGCAGCAGCGGCGAGACGCTCTCCTCGTTGGGACGAAGCAGGTCCCCCTCGCCGATCAGCTCGGCGCCGAACCGCCCGTCGATTCCGACGCGGCGGATCATCAATCCGGTCAGCACGAGCACCCCGATCCCGCCGCGGAAGCCGAGCGACCCACGGCCGCCCCAGCGCCCCGGCTGGAGCGAGAGCTCGGGCGCGATGCATTCCTCGATGGCCTGACTGCGGCGATCTGAGGGGATCGTGTCCGCGAGCTCAGGATCCTCCCGCAGCACGTGACACGACGACGATGTCGAGGACACGATGCTCATCCCAGCCGCACACTCTGCCAGAGCGTCACGCCGCGACGCGCTCGGTCGTGAGCGTGACCAGCTCGGCCACGGCATCGACGATCACATCTGGCCGTTCGAGCGGGGTCATGTGACCGGTGTTTTCGAGCACGGTGAGGCGCCTGAGGTTGGGCAGCATGTCGGCGATCCGCCGGGCATGCGAGGGTGGCGTCAGCTTGTCACGAGCGCCGGCGATCACGATCGTGGGCACGGTGAGCCGCGGCAGCGCCTCGTGCAGGTCCATGTCAGACATCGCGATCCCGATGTCGGCGCGCACGTGGGGTGGGCAGGTGATGAGCATCCGCTCGAAGAACGCCACCTGGGCCGGCGAGGCGTCCGGTCCGAACGCGATGTAGTGGATCGCGGCGTAGCTGAGCGGCGTCGAGAAGCGCGGCAGCGGCGCTCTGCTGCCCAGGAACCCGTGCCGGGCGATCGTCCGGTTGAGCGCCTGTGCGATCCCGGGAATGGGAAGGATCAGGTGCTCTGCGACCAGGTCGCCGACCCCGGTGTTGAGCAGCGCTGCCGCGCGGACTCGCCGCTCCACGTCGTGCTCCCCGGCCCACGCGGCGATCGACATCGCGCCGAGCGAGTGACCCGCCACCACGGCCCGGCGGCCTTCGGGAACGCAGGCGGCGAGCACCGCCTCGAGGTCCTCGCCGAACCGCGGGATCGCGTAGTCGGTCTTGGCCGGGGCGCTGTCGCCGTGGCCGCGCAGGTCATAGGCCACGACCCGCAGCCCCCTGTCCTCGAGACCGCGGATGACGTAGGTCCAGTAGAGCAGCGCCTCGGTCCAGCCGTGTACGAGCACCACCGTGTCGCCGTCCTCGGGCCCGAACAGCTCCACGTGGAGGGCGGTGCCGTCGGCGGACGGAACGCTCTGCGTGCGACCTCGGGGGATCTCCTCGAGCGCTTCTTTCTCGGGGTCGCGCGTGATCCGCCGCATGTGCTCGGCCTGGAGGGCCCCGGTGGCGGCCAACGCCCCAAGCGTGCCCACGCCGGCCCAGAACGCGCGGCTGTGATGCTTGGCGGGGGGCGCGGGGAACTTCACGTCCTCGGCAGGCTACCCGTGTCCGGACGGGCCCTCGCTGGTCCCATGGACGCCAGGCGGAGCCTGGCCCCAGTTAGGATGTCCGCGCGATGCGCATCGGACTCCTCACCGGTGGTGGCGACTGCCCGGGTCTGAACGCGGTGATCCGTGCCGTGGTCCGCAAGGGAATCGACGCCTACGGCGATCAGCTGGTCGGCTTCCGCGACGGATGGCGCGGCGTGCTCGAGGGGTCGTTCATGGATCTGACGATCGAGTCGACGCGAGGCATCCTCCCGCGGGGCGGCACGATCCTGGGCAGCTCGCGGACCAATCCCTACAAGCGCGATGACGGGGTCGATCGCGTCCGCCAGACGCTGGCCGACTTCAACGTCGACGGGATCATCGCGATCGGCGGCGAGGACACCCTGGGCGTGGCCAACCGGCTGAACGGCGACGGCGTCAAGGTGATCGGCGTCCCCAAGACGATCGACAACGACCTCGGCGGCACCGACGTCACATTCGGGTTCGACACCGCTCTGCACATCGCCACCGAGGCGATCGACCGGCTGCACACCACGGCCGAGAGCCACAACCGAATCCTGGTCGTCGAGGTGATGGGCCGCACGGCCGGGTGGATCGCGCTGCATTCGGGCGTCGCGGGTGGCGCCGACGTGATCCTGATCCCCGAGATCCCGTTCGACATCGACGAGGTATGCCGGTTGATCCGCCGACGGCACGAGCGCGGGCGCTACTTCTCGATCGTAGTCGCGGCCGAGGGGGCAGTGCCCAAGGAAGGGTCGATGGAGGTCTCCCAGACCGGCACCACCGACGAGTTCGGACACGTTCGTCTCGGTGGGATCGGCTACGTGCTCGAGCGCGAGATCGAGGCCCGGACCGGATTCGAGACGCGCGCCACGGTGCTCGGGCACGTCCAACGCGGCGGCACCCCGACCGCGTTTGACCGGGTGCTGGCCACGCGGCTTGGGCTGTGCGCGATCGACGCGGCCCACGAGGACCAGTGGGGCATGATGGCCGCGCTGCACTCGAACACGGTTGAGCTGATCGCGCTCGCCGACGCGGTGGCCGAGGTGCGCCGGGTGCCGGTCGAGCATTACCAGAAGTTCGACGTTCTCTTCGGCTGAGACCCGGCCGAATTTACCCCGCGTTTCTTTCCTGAACGGCGATCGGGTTATGCTGCGCCGGTGACCGCCACCGAAACCACCACGGCTCTGGACAAGCTGTGCGTGGACACCATTCGCACGCTGTCGATGGACGGCGTACAGAAGGCCAACTCCGGCCATCCGGGAACGCCCATGGCGCTGGCTCCCGTGGCCTACGTCCTGTACGCGCGGGTCATGCGCCACAGCCCGCGGAATCCCCAGTGGCCCGACCGCGACCGTTTCGTGCTGTCGTGCGGCCATGCATCGATGCTGCTCTATTCGACTCTGTACCTGGCCGGCTACGACGTCAGCCTCGAGGACGACCTCATGCAGTTCCGCCAGCTCGGGTCGCGGGCGGCGGGGCATCCCGAATACCACGACATGCCCGGGATCGAAGTGACCACGGGTCCGCTTGGGCAGGGCATCTCGCATGCGGTCGGGATGGCGCTTGCCGAGCGGATGCTTGCGGCGCGCTTCAACCGCCCCGGCCACGACATCGTGGATCACCGCACGTTCGTGATCGCCTCCGACGGCGACCTCGAGGAGGGCATCTCCGGCGAGGCATGCTCGATCGCCGGGCACCTGGGGCTGGGCCGGCTGATCTCGTTCTACGACGACAACCACATCTCGATCGAAGGTGACACAAAGCTCGCGTTCACCGAAGACGTGGGCAAGCGCTACGAAGCCTATGGCTGGCACGTCCAGAACCTTGGGGAGGATGTCGAGCTGGACAGCCTCCAGGGCGCGCTCGAGAACGCGATCGCCGTCGAGGACAAGCCGTCGCTGATCATCGTGCGCACGCACATCGCGCAGGGGAGCCCGAACAAGCACGACACCGCCGGCGCGCACGGCTCGCCGCTCGGCGAGGAAGAGGTCAAGCTGACCAAGCAGGCGATCGGGTGGCCGTCGCTCGAGCCGTTCTTCGTGCCGCCGCAGGCGCTCGAGCACTTCCGGGGCTGCGTCGACCGGGGTGCGGAGTACGAGTCCGAGTGGCGCAAACGGTTTGACGCCTACGCACAGGAGCACCCGGACGCTGCAGGCGAGTTTGAGCGCATCGTGGCCGGCCGGCTGCCCGAGGGCTGGGACGCCGAGGTGCCGCGCTTCCACGCCTCGGGCACGATGACCGCCACGCGCAAGTCATCCGAGACCGTGCTCCAGTGGGCCGCCGCTCAGGTGCCCGAGCTGGTCGGCGGCTCGGCCGACCTCGCGCCCTCGACGCTCACGCTGATCGACGGTGCCGGCAGCGTCGAGGCGGGCCAGTTCGAAGGACGCAACCTGCACTTCGGCATCCGCGAGCACGCGATGGGCGCGATCGTCAACGGGCTGACTCTCCACAACTTCCGGGCCTACGGATCGACGTTCTTCACGTTCACCGACTACATGCGCGGCTCGATCCGGTTGGCCGCGCTGATGAAGCTCCCGTCGATCTTCGTGTGGACGCACGACTCGATCGGTCTGGGCGAGGACGGACCGACCCACCAGCCGATCGAGCACCTGGCCGGCCTGCGGGCGATGCCGGGGCTGAAAGTGGTCAGGCCGGCGGGCGCCAACGAGACGGCGCTCGCCTGGCACTACGCGATCAAATCCACCGATCACCCGACCGGGCTTGTGCTCTCGCGCCAGGGCATCCCGACCTGGAACCCGGCGGCGGTGCCCGACGACGCGGTCGAGCGGGGCGCCTACGTGCTGCGCTACTCCTACAGCGAACCCGATCCGCCGGATCTCATCCTGATCGGCACGGGCACCGAGGTGCACATCTGCGCGCGCGCGGCCGATGCGCTCGAGGCCGAGGGGATCGCCACCCGGCTGGTCAGCATGCCGTGCATGGAGAACTTCGCTGCTCAGGACGCCGACTACCGCGAGCGCGTGTTGCCGGCCGCCTGTCGCGCTCGCGTGGCGGTCGAGGCGGCCAGCCCGTTCGGCTGGCGCGACTGGGTCGGGGATGCGGGCGAGATCATCGGGATGGATACGTTCGGCGCCTCGGCGCCAGCCGGCGCGCTCTACAAGCACTTCGGCTTCACGCCGGAACGGGTCGCCGATGTCGGTCGGGAGGTCGCCCGGCGCGTGCGGTCC
>DATIEI010000275.1:0-3585 GCA_035455845.1 Solirubrobacteraceae bacterium | reverse complement strand
GAGGCCGGCGTGACCTTGGTGGGGGAGAACCGGGCCCAGGACCTGGTAGCCAAGGCGGAGGCCCATCCCGGGGTGTTCACCTGGGACTTCATCGGCCACCTTCAGCGCCGCAAGGTCAAGCAGGTTCTGCCTCATGTCCGCTACATCGAGACCGTAGCGAGCGACTCCGCGCTCGAGCAGCTGGGCCGCCACGGAAGTCCGGAAACCGAGATCCTGGTCGAGGTCAACGTGGCCGGCGAGGAGGGCAAGAGCGGGATCGCGCCCGAGGAGCTGCCGGCCTTCCTCGAACGCTGCCCGGCGAAGGCCGTCGGGCTGATGACGATGCCACCGTTCGCGAGCGATCCCGAGGCCAGTCGGCCGCATTTCGCGGCCCTCCGGGAGCTTGCCGCCGAGCACGACCTGCCCCACCTGTCGATGGGCACGAGCCAGGACTACATCGTGGCGGTGCAGGAGGGGGCGACGATCGTCCGGCTCGGAAGCACCCTATACCGCCCAACCGGGCAGTCCGGAGCGTCATAATCACGGCAGGGAAACCGCTCCTTGAAGCGAAAGACCGAATCCAAGATGGCCATACGAGACACCTGGCACCGCACGCTGATGTACTTCGGTCTGGCGGATGACGAGGACTACGAAGAGGACCTCGAGCCGTACACCGAGCCTGAGGCCGAGGCTCAGCACGCCTACAGCGACCGTCCGAACGTCCGGCGGCTGAGCTCTCGCCGCCGGCGCGACGAGTTCGACGACATCTTCGCCGACGATCCCGAGTCCGAGCGCCGCACCGCTTCGCTGCGGCCGGTGGGCAGCAGCAGCGGCCGCGGCAACGGCCGGGGAGGAGCTGACCGGGTGCATTTCGTCGCTCCAAAGAACTTCAACGAGGTCCAGGACGTGGCGGACAAGTTCAAGGATGCGATCCCGGTGATCCTGAATCTGCAGAACACCGATCACGACCTCTCCAAGCGGCTGATCGACTTCTCGAGCGGGCTCACCTACGCGCTGGACGGCGGCATGCAGCGGATCGCCGACAAGGTCTTCCTGCTCACTCCGCGCAACGTCGAGGTCTCCGCGGAGGAGCGCGCGCGGCTGCTCGAGAAGGGCTTCTTCAACCAGAGCTGACCCCCCGCTTCTGGCGGGGGTCGCGCCAGCGATAGATTTATCTTTCAATGCAGGTCGGACTGATCGGGGCTGGCAACATGGCACGCGCGATAGCGCGAGGCTGGGGCGATCCCGTGCTTTGCTCGGACGGCGGCTCGGGGCGCGCCAAAGAGCTCGCGCGAGAACTCGGAGGAGAGGCGCTGCGCTCCAACCGCGCGGTGGCCGAGCGCTCCGATCTGGTCGTGCTCTGCCACAAGCCGGCGCAGTTCATGTCCGTGTCCCGCGAGCTGCGTGGGCACGCCAAGGCGGTGGCCTCGGTGCTGGGCGGCGTGACGAGCGCGCAGCTGCACGAGGCGTACGGCGTCCCGGTGTTCCGGTTCATGCCGAACACGCCTGTAGAGGTGCGCCGCGGGGTGGTGTGCTACGCGCCGGAGCACGAGGTCGATGCCGAGGTCGAGTCGCAGGTGCTCGAGCTGTTCGGCCGGCTTGGCTCGGTGGTCACGGTCCCCGAAACGCTGATCGACGCGGCCAGCGCGGTGATGGGCGTCGGTCCGGCCTACCAGGCGCTGCTCGCCGAGGCGCAGGTCGACGCTGCCGTCCGGCACGGCCTGAAGCCGGGTCTGGCGGGCCGGCTGGTCGCCGAGACCATGGCCGGCACGGCCGCGCTACTGCACAAGCGCGACTACGACACGCTTGCCGTGCGACGCGAGGTCACCTCGCCCGGTGGGACGACCGCACGTGGCCTAGCCGCCCTCGAGCGCGCCGGCGTGCGACCCGCCTTCCAGGAAGCCTTCGACGCGGTGGTGGGGGCGACCCGCTGATGGTCCTTGCGGCGATCACCCGCGGCGACATCGCCAACTACGTGCAGGCCCTGTTCCTGGTCTACATCCTGCTGATCTTCGTCTACATCCTGCTCAACATGATGTTCTCGCTCGGTCTGCGGCCGCCGTACTCCCGCTGGACGGATGCGGTCATGAACTTCCTGCGCGACGTCTGCGAGCCGTACCTGAGGATCTTCCGCCGCTTCATTCCGCCGATCGGCATGTTCGACCTCACCCCGATGATCGCGATCATCCTCCTCTATATCGTGCAGACCATCGTGGTCAACGCGATCAGGGGCTGATGGGCGCTCTCGCGACAGCGGGGTGACGCAGGCGAAGGCATCGGTTCGCACCGCGGCGATCGCGCGGGCGGCGCTCGTTGCGGCGGTCGTGCTCGCCCTCGACCAGATCACCAAGCACACGATCGCCAGTGGGATCGCCGCCGGCGAGGTCAAGAAGTTCCTTCCGGGCGTGACCCTTGTGCACGTCCGAAACACCGGCGTGGCCTTCAGCGTGTTCTCGGGCGGCGGCACGCTCGTGCTTGTGTTCACGCTGGTTGCGCTGGCCCTGCTGGTCGGGTACTTCGCCATGCACCCAGACCGGCCGTGGCTGTGGATCCCGACCGGCATGCTGGTCGGCGGCGCGCTCGGCAACCTGATCGACCGGATCGCGAGCGGAGCCGTGACGGACTTCATCAAGCTGCCGCACTGGCCGGCGTTCAACGTGGCGGACATGTCGATCACGTTCGGGGTGCTGGCGCTGCTGTGGGTGCTCGAGGGACCTCGGCAGCACCGAGCCGCCGACTCCAGGTGACCCGGGTCGAGCTGCGCGTCCCCGACGAGGCGGCGGGCACCCGTCTCGATCGCTTCCTGGCCGCTCCGCTCGGGTCGCGGGCCCGGGCCCAGTCACTGATCGACGAGGGTCGGGTCCGAGTCGACGGCGCGGTCCGCCCCAAGCGACATCTGGTGGCCGCGGGCGAGGCGATCGAGGTCGACGACGCGATCGTCGAATCCGGCCCGGTGCCCGAGGTGCCGGCGCCGTTCGAAGTGGCCTACGAGGACGAGCACCTGCTGGTGGTGGACAAGCCGGCCGGCGTGGTCGTCCACCCGGCCCGGGGTCACTCGGCCGGCACCCTGGCCCAGGCGCTCGCCGGCCGGGCCGCCGGTGGCGAGGAGCCCTGGCGAGCCGGCATCGTGCACCGCCTGGACCGCGACACCTCTGGCCTGCTGGTCGTTGCCAAGAGCGACTCCGTGCATCGCGCGCTGAAGGCGCTGCTGGCCCAGCGCCGACTGCGCCGCGAATACCTGGCCCTGGTCGACGGCCACCCGCCCGCTCGTAGCGGGACGATCGACGCCCCGATCGGACGCCACCGGCGCGACCGCAAGCTGATGTCGATCGACTCAGACGACCCGCGCGAGGCCCGCACCCACTTCGATATCGAGCAGCTGCTCCCGGCCGCCGCCCTGCTCCGCGTCGCGCTCGAGACCGGCCGCACCCACCAGATCCGCGTCCACCTGGCGGCGATCGGGCATCCTGTCTGCGGCGACCCCCAGTACGGCACCCGCGGCCGTTACGGCCTGACCCGCCAGTTCCTACACGCCACCCGCCTGGCCTTCGCCCACCCGGTGACGGGCGTCGACGTAGACGTGAGCTCGCCACTGCCTCCCGATCT
>DATIEI010000274.1:0-9468 GCA_035455845.1 Solirubrobacteraceae bacterium | reverse complement strand
GGACCTGCTGGAGCGGGACGGCTGGGCCGGGCGGGTGCGGATCCTTCCCTCGGGTTCGGATGCGGTGGACGTCGCGTTGACGATGGCGCGGGTCTACACCGGCCGGAGTGTGGTCCTCACCCAGGACCACTCATTCCACGGGCTGACGGCGGGCGCGGGCACGCGGGTGCGGGGGTACAACAACCAGATCTCCTCGGTGCACGAGGTTCACGACGTGCGCGAGGTCCCCGGCGGTGAGCTCCCCACGTTCAGGACGATCCCGGCGCCGGAACACGAGGAGTTCGACGCGTGGGGAGGACTGCCGTCGCTGGCCGCGCTCGAGCAGGTGATCGACGAGGTGGGTCCCGATCGGGTCGCCGCGGTGGTGACCGAGACGATGCTGGGCGTGGCGGGGATCATGAGCCACCCGGACTACCTGCCGGGGGTGCGCGAGATCACCTCTCGGCACGGGATCCTGTGGATCGACGACGAGGTGATCTGTGGTTTCGGCCGGCTCGGCAAGTGGTTCAGCTACCAGCTCTACGACGGCCTGCGGCCGGACATCATGCCGATCGGAAAGGGCATGAACGGCTGCATCCTGCCGGTCGGGGGCGTGGTCGCGAGCGCCGAAATCTCCGAGATGTTCGAGCGCGACCGCTGGTACTCGGGCAGCACGTGGGACGGGCATCCGCTGGTCGCCGCGACGATCGTGGCCAACATCGAGGCGATGATCGAGGAGAGAGCGGTCGAGCACGGCGCGGAGATGGGGCTGCGTCTGCGGGCCGGGCTGGACGCGCTGCGCCACCGTCATCCCTCGATCGGCCGGATCGGTGGTCAGGGCCTCTACCACGCCGTCGACCTGGTCCGCGGAGACGGCACGCCGATCATTCCGGAGGACCGCGCCTTCGACTTCACCGGGGACCTGTCCGGGACACCGACCGCGATCATCCGCCAGGAAGCGGCCAAGCACGGCGTGTGGCTCACCGGGTTCGTCCCGAACACGATCAAGGTGGCGCCACCCCTGACCGTGACCGCCGATGAGATCGACCTCACGCTCGAGGCATTCGACGCCGGACTCGATGAGATCGACCGGCGCTACGCAAGCTGATGGACCCTTCACCGAATCACGCCGACCTCGCGCGCTGGGACCTCGACCACGTGATCCATCCGTGGAGCTTCCCCGGCTCCTCGCTGATGATCGTGCGGGGCGAGGGCTCTCACTACTGGGACGCGGACGGCCGTAAGTACCTCGACGCCCTCGGGGCCATCCAGCTGTGCGAGATCGGCCACGGCCGGGCCGAGCTGGCGGAAGTCGCGGCCGCCCAGATGCGCGAGCTCGAGTACTCGCCGCTGTTCTGGAACTTCGGCAACGAGCCGGCCGCGCAGCTGGCCCGCCGGCTGGTCGAGCTCGCGCCCGCGGGGATCGATCACGTGTACTTCACCAACGGTGGATCGGAGAGCTGCGAGACCGCGATCAAGATGGCCCGGCTCTGCCAGTACCTGCGCGGCGAGCCCGAGCGCACGACGATCCTGTCGCTCGGTCACTCCTACCACGGGATGACGTACGGAGCGCTGGCCGCCACCGGGCTCGCGGGGACCAAGGACGGGTTCGGCGAGATGCCGGGCGGCTTCTTCCACCTGACCACGCCCTACCCGTACCGAGAGGAGCTCTACGGCGGCGAGGATCCGCTCGAGTTCTGCGTGCGCGAGCTCGAGGAGACGATCGCCCGCCTGGGCGCCGGGCGGATCGCGGCGTTGATCGGCGAGCCGGTGCTGACCGTGGGCGGGGTGATCGTTCCGCCCACCGGCTACTGGCGCGCGGTCACCGAGATCTGCCACCGCCACGGGATCCTCGTGATCGCCGACGAGGTCGTGACCGCATTCGGGCGGCTCGGATCCTGGTTCGCGTCCGAGCCGTACGGGATCGAGCCCGATCTCATCACGACGGCCAAGGGCCTCACCAGCGGTTACCTGCCGCTCGGCGCGGTGCTCGCCAGCCACGAGGTCGGCGCCACGATCAAGGGATCGGACGCCGGCTTCATGCACGGGTACACGTACTGCGGGCATCCGGTCGCCTGCGCGGTGGCGCTGCGCAACCTCGACATCATCGAGCGCGAGGACCTGGCGGCAAATGCTCTCGTCACCGGCGAGCATCTGCGGCATGGACTTGAGACGCTGCTCGATCTGCCCGTGGTCGGCGACGTCCGCGGCGCCGGACTGCTGGCATCGGTCGAGCTCGTGGCGGACAAGGCAACCCGGCGCCCGCTCGAGGTGCGCCGCCAGGAGATCGCCGATCGCGTCCGCGACGAACAGGGCGTGATCGTGCGGAGCATCAATCAGAACGTGATCCTCGCGCCGTGCCTGGTTCTGAGCGCCGAGGAGGCCGATCAGATAGTGGCTGCCCTGCGCGCCGTGCTCGCGACGACGGGCCCGGACGGGACGGCGCTCAGGCCACAGCCGATGGCCTCGAACTGCGGGATGATTTCCCGCCCGTAGCGCTCGACGGTCTCCTCCACCCGCGAGGTCATCACGTACAGGATGACCTGGCGCACGCCCAGCGCTTCGAGCTCGCGCAGCTTCTCGATCTGCTGGTCGGCCTCGCCGAGCAGGCAGAACCGGTCCACGATCTCGTCGCTGATGTACTTGCCGTGGTCGGCGCCGACACGGCTGTGGTCGGCGTAGTCGTACTCCCCCACGCCGCGCGCGAAGTCGATCAGCGCCTTGGGGATCTCGCCGTCGACGCCGTAGCGCTTGATCAGGTCCTTGCAGTGGTTGGAGACCATCGCCGGGAACCAGCGCGTCTCGTCGCGCCACCGTGGGAGGTCGGCGTCGACCACCGCCGGGGCGCATACGACCGGCGCCAGCGCGTCGGGATCGCGTCCCGCCTTCACCGCCGCATCGCGTGCCTGCTCGATGATCCAGCGGGTGATCTCGGGGTCGGCGAGCTGGATGATCACGCCGTCGCCCACCCGGCCGGCGACGCCGAGCGCCCGCGGGCCGTACCCGGCCACGTACATCGGGATCTCGGGCTCCGTGCGTGCCCAATCGAGCTTCAGCGTTTTGTCGTTCCAGGTCACCTCGCGCCCGTTCATGAGGTCCTTGATCATCACGAGCGCCGCCTCGAACTCCGCCACCGGCACCGGTTCGAGCCCGACGACCCGCCGTGAGGAATCCCCGCGGCCGATGCCCATCACCATCCGCCCGTCGCTGATGTCGTGCAGCGTGGCGTAGCCGCTGGCCGTCACTGTCGGCTCGCGGATACCCGGGTTGGTCACGCAATGTCCGAGCTTGATCGTCGATGTCGCCTGCGCCGCCAGCGCCAGCACCGGATAGCTCTCCTGCCACAGGATGTGCGAGTCGTACGTCCAGCCGTAGGTGAACCCGGCCTGCTCGGCCTTCACCATCCGCTCGACGAACTGCCGGTATGGCGGATCGGGCATGAACGTCGCCCCGAAATCAAGCATCTCTCCTCCTCACGTTCGCCTGCAGTGCCCTCGAAGCGCAGTTCTACCAGAGGGTCGCGGGGCATTGAAGGGCGTTGGTAGAGTGCCGCCACGTGACCGATGACGTGAAGGCAGCGCTCGAGACGATCTTCGACGCCGACACCGGCATCTACCGGACGCGCGGCTTTCAGCGCCGGGTCGGCTTCGGACAGCGCCCCGCCTTGATCCACATCGACCTGGCGAACGCGTGGACCAGGCCCGGCCACGCCTTCAGCTGCGACGGGATGGACATGATCATTCCGGCCGTGCAGGCCCTGAACGAGGCCGGACGGGCCAAGGGCATCCCGATCGTCTACACCACCACCGCCTATGCGGTCACGAGCGGGCCGAACACCGACATGGGCCTCTGGCACCACAAGATCCCGGTCGAGCTGCTCCAGATCGGCTCGCCCGAGGTGGCGATCGACGAGCGGATCGCGCCGCTGGCCGACGAGCAGGTGATCGTCAAGAAGCGCGCCAGCGCCTTTCACGGAACGTATCTGTCGGGGTTCCTCAAGGCGCGCGGCGTGGACACGGTGATCATCACCGGGGTGACGATGGCCGGCTGCGTGCGCCACTCGACCGAGGACGCAATCGCCGAGGGTTTCCGGCCGATCGTCGTGCGCGAGGCGGTGGGGGACCGGGTTCCGGGCGTCGTCGAGTGGAACCTGTTCGACATCGACGCCAAGTTCGGCGACGTCGAGCCGCTCGAGCGGGTCCTGGCCTATCTCGAGGAGCTGGAGCCAGTCTCGGCGGAACCCGCCGCCGCGACTCAGGGGAGCAACTGGCCGAGCTCTGCGTAGGTCTCGGGCCGCCGGTCGCGGAAGAACTGCCAGGTCGTGCGAACTTCCTCGATCACGCCGAGGTCCAGATCGGCCACGAGCACCTCGTCCTCTCGGTCGGACGCCTGCGCGACGATCTGGCCCCGGGGATCGCAGAAGTAGCTCGAGCCGTAGAAGCGCGCGCCCTCGACAAGCTCCTCCCCCACGCGGTTGATCGCGCCGACGAAGAAGCCGTTGGCCACGGCATGGGCCGGCTGTTCGAGCTGCCAGAGGTACTTCGAGAGGCTCTCGATGGTCGCCGACGGGTTGAACGTGAGCTCGGCGCCCTTCAGGCCGAGCATCCGCGCCGGCTCCGGGAAGTGACGGTCGTAGCAGATGAACACGCCGACCCTGCCCACGCTCGTGTCCCACACCGGATAGCCGAGGTTGCCCGGCTTGAAGAAGTACTTCTCCCAGAAGATCGGCCCGACCTGCGGGATGTGGGTCTTGCGGTACTTGCCGAGCACGGTCCCGTCGCGCTCGATCACGACCGCAGTGTTGTAGAAGACGCCGTCGAACTCCTTCTCGAAGAACGGCACGACCAGGACCAGCTCATGCTTGCGGGCGAGCTCGCGCATCCTGGTCACGGTCGGTCCGTCGTCCGGCTCCGCGGTCGCGAACCACTTCGGTTCCTGCTGAGCACAGAAGTACGGCCCGAAGAAGATCTCCTGCAGGCACACGATCTGCGCACCCTGGGCGGCAGCCTGCTCGATCATCTCGACGTGCTTGGCCATCGCCTCGTCCTTCGGGAGGTTCGCGTGCGCCTGGATCAGTGCCGCCCGTACTGTCTTGCCCATCTCACTCTCCTCCTCTGATCAGGTGCCGGTGCCCGCGACCCCGCACCACTCCATCGCCAGCAGCGCGAACGCGCGCGTCGCGCATATGACCTCGTCGATCCGAACGAACTCGTCGTCCGCGTGGGCCACGGCGAGGTCACCGGGACCGTAGCTGATCGCCGGGATCCCGGCCAGGGTCAGCCACGATGCGTCGTCAACCGCGGGAAAGCCCGCGACCTCGGCCGCTCCAGCAAACCGGGTGTCGTCGGCCGCTCGCTCATGCGCGCTGATCATCGCCTCGGTGATGGCATCCGAAGCAGGCGAGTTTGCCGGCCAGTGCAGGCGCCAGTCGATGCGCGGCTCATGCTCGCGCAGCCAGTCATCGGTGGCCGCGATCTGGCGCACGTGGTCCTCGATCTGCGCTTTCACCTCGTCGGGATCGTCGTCCGGCGGATACCAGACGAGGTACTCGGTGCGCATGTGCTCGGGGACGAACAGGGGGAACTGGACCCCGCTGGTCCCCGCCTCGAGGATGCCCGGCATGATCGTGAACTGCCCGGGGCGGTAGAGCGGGTGGCGCTTTGAGAACGCCCACTGCTGCTCCAGGCGGCGCAGGCCATCGAGGATCACCAGCCCCTTGTCGATCGCGCTGACCCCGGGCGGCGCACCCGTACCGCTCGGGTGAAGCGTCTGCCCCCGGTTGGCGGCGTGGGTGACCTTGCCCTGCACGGTCAGCGTGAACCAGAGCTGCCCGGGCGAGGTGGGCATCACCGCCAGGGCGCGCGTCCCGGTGGTCGGCTCCGCCACCACCGCCGCGTCGGCGCGGTACCCGCGCTCCACCGTGGCGCTGACCCCGATGTCGTTGTTCATGCACTCCTCGCCGACGACCGCCTCGAGGATCAGGTCGCCGCGGAGTTGGACACCGCTTTGTTTCAGGGCACGAGCGGCGAAGGCCTGGGCGAGCACCCCGGCCTTCATATCGGTCGACCCGCGGCCCCAGATCCGGTCGCCGTCGATCAGGCCCGAGAACGGATCGTGGCGCCAGTTGCTGACGGATCCGGCAGGGACGACATCCACGTGCCCGTTGCAGATCAGCGACCGTCCGCCGCCCGAACCGCGGATGAGCCCGACCGCGTTCTCGCGCCCCGGCTCGAGCCCGAACACGTCGACCTCCGCGCCCAGCTCGCGGTAGATGCCAGCCACGAAGCGCGAGACCTCGCCCTCGCCGCCGACGATGTCCTCGTACACCTGCCCCGGATAGCGCGGGTTGACGCTCGGGATCTGGACGGCCTTCGAGATCGCAGCGATGAGCTCGCCGCGTTGGTCGTTGACGGCACTCAGGACCTTCTCGGTGAGCTCGGACGCGAGGGCGGTCACGGCCGGAGCTCCGCAACCGCATTTGTCAGGGTGTGCAGCGTGCGGACGGTGGGGACCGGGACGGACACGAGGTCGGCGATCTCGATGATCGCGCCGGTCATGCAGTCGAGCTCGAGCGGCTTGCCGGCCTCCCAGTCGAGCAGCATCGAGGTCCGGTGATCGCCGACCGCCAGCGCGCCCTCCATGCGGCGCTCGATCGATACCGGCAACTCGATCCCGAGCGCCGCGGCGACCGCGGCGGTTTCCTCCATCACCGAACGCGCGCACGCGGTGGCGCTGGCCGAGCGGGCGAGCTCGCCCATCGTGGTACGGGTGATCGTGGTGATCGGATTGAACGCGGCGTTGCCGAGCAGCTTCAGCCAGATGTGCTCCCTGAGGTTTGGCGCGACCGGGCATTTGAGACCTCCCGCGGTGAACGCGGCGGAGATCTCCCGGCACTGCTCGGTGACGTCGCCTCCCGGGGTGCCGATGGCAAACCGCGTGCCTTCGATGTGCCGGACGACCCCGGGCGCGGTGAGCTCGGTCGAGCAGTAGATCACGCACCCCACGACGTTGTCGGTCGGGATCGCCCGGGTGATGGTTCCGTCCGGGTCGACGCAACGGAGCTCGTGGCCGTCCAATCGTCCGCCGTGGCGCTGGAAGTACCACCATGGGATTCCGTTCTGCGCTCCGATCACCAGCGCGTCCGCCTTCAACACGTTCGCGAACCGCGGCGCGACCTCGGGCAGGCTGTTGGCCTTCAGGCCGACGAAGATCACGTCGGCCTCGGCAATGGCCGCGAAGTCGTCGGTCGCCGGGATGTCCGCGGTGAAGTCGCCGCGGGGGCTCTCGACCCGGACGCCGTGGGCCTGCATCGCCCGCAGGTGCTCGCCGCGGGCGATCAGCGTCACGTCGCTCCCGCCCCGGGCCAGCGCCGCGCCGACGTACGCGCCGATCGCGCCCGCCCCGAGGACCGCGAACCTCATCGATCGGTGATCTGGAGGTGACCGGCCATCCGTGAGCGCTGGACCTTGCCGGTGGGCGTCTTCGGGATCTCCTCCAGGGGATAGATCTCGTCGGGCACCTTGAACGCGGCCAGCGACTCGCGCGCGTGGTGCCGGAGCTCGTCGGCGCTGACCTCACCATTCAGCACCACCGCCGCGGCGACCCGTTCCCCGTACTTGGTGTCGGGCACCGAGAAGGCGACCGCCTCGGTGACCATCGGGTGGGAGACGAGCACGGCCTCGACCTCGGCCGGCGAGATGTTCTCACCGCCGCGGTTGATCATCTCCTTGCGCCGGCCCTTGAGCTCGAGGTAGCCGCCGTCCAGGACGCCGATGTCGCCGGTCCGGAACCACCCGTCGAAGAACGATTCGGCGTTCGCCTTGTCGTTGTTCAGGTAGCCGGGTGTCAGCCCCGGACCTCGAATCGCCACCTCGCCGGGCTCTCCCGCCGGGACGTCGCGGCCGCTGTCATCGACGATGCGTACTGCGGCGCCGGCGGACACGCCGACGGACCCGGGCCGCCGCTCCGCCGGGGGAAGGGGATTCGACGTCATCTGGTGGGTGTTCTCGGTCATCCCGTACGCCTCGACCATCGGAACCCCCAGCCGGGCCTCGGCGTCGCGCATCAGCTCGGGCGACAGGGCGGAGCTGCACGAGCGGGCGAAGCGGAGCGTGGGTGGCGGCTCATCCAGCCGCGCGAGGAGCTTCTGATGCGGCGTCGGCGAGGCCGAGTACCAGGTCATCCCGTGCTCACGCGCTTGGTCCCAGAACCGTCCCGGGACGAGCCGGCGCGGGATGACGACATATCCTCCAGCCGCGATCTGGGCCAGCGTCGAGGCGACGAGGCCGTGCACGTGGAACAGCGGCATCGCGCAGAACGAGACATCGCTCTCGCCCAGCGCGTAATGGGCTGCGATCGACGTCGCCTGGGCGGTGAGGTTGCGCTGCAGCAGTGGCACCTGCTTGGGGCGCGAGGTCGTTCCGCTGGTGTGGAGCAGGAGCGCCGCGTCCTCCTCGCCGCCGCGTTCGAACGACGAAGCCTGGTTCAGCTCGCGGCCGTTCAGGCGCAACGTGGGGCGTGCGTCCGATCGCGCCATGGTCGCCTCGATCACCGGCACATCGTCCGCGGCGCTCGTCAGCGCGGCCGGCGCCTCACTCCCGGCGATCACGAACCTAGGCTCGAGATCGGACAGGTAGAAGCGGTACTCGGCCTCGGTGTAGTCCGGATTGAGCGGCCCGGTGACCGCGCCGAGCAGCCCGATCGCAAACAGGCAGAGGACGATCTCGGGACCGTTCGGGAGGACCACAGCAACACGGTCGCCGTGACCGACGCCGGCCGTGCTCAGCCGCCCGGCGAGCTCCGTGACGATCGATGCCACATCGTCGTGCGTGTAGGTCAGCTGGTCATCGGGGCAGACCAGCGCCGGTGACGGGCCGGGCCGAATCAGGTCGAACAGAACGGGGCCGTCGCTCATGCCGCGGATTCTCTCACCGGGGTCTACAGCACGAGCTTCAGAGGCGACTCGAGCAACGCCTTGACCTCGGCCAGGAAGCGGGCTCCGTCGGCGCCGTACAGGATGCGGTGATCGCCCGAGAGCGTCAGCGTCATCAGTCGGCGGTCGATGATCTCGCCGTCGTGCCGGGCGAGGGTTTCGCGGATCGCGCCGACGCCGAGGATCGCGGCCTGCGGCGGGTTGATGACGGGCCGGATCGCGGTCATGCCGAACATTCCCAGGTTCGACACGGTGAACGTTCCGCCCGAGAGCTCGGGCGGCGTGATCTCACCAGAGCGAACGCGCACCGCCAGCCGGCGCGCCTCCCGCGCGATCGTGCCGAGCGACTTCTCGTCGGCGTCGAACAAGGTGGGCACGACGAGCGCGTCGTCCGTCGCGACGGCGATTCCGATGTTGATCCGGCGGTGCAGCCTGAAGCGCTCGTCCGTGTACGAGCCGTTGACCCGTGGATGGCGACGCAGCGCGATCGCGCACGCCTTAACCACGAAGTCATTCAGCGAGGGGACCGGGTCTTCGTCATCGACCGCCTGTTTGAG
>DATIEI010000273.1:0-3590 GCA_035455845.1 Solirubrobacteraceae bacterium | reverse complement strand
ACTCCCCGAAACCCGCCCACTCGCCCGGGCGTTGAATCTGCGCAGCTCAGGAATCAAGGACCTGCGCTACGGCTACCTGGTCGACGAGTGCTGGATGGATCAGGACTGTGATGCCTACCTGCGCGACAGCTCAAAGGAGATCCCGTTCCTACCCACCGCTCGGCACTACTTCATCTGCGCCACGCTGACTCGCGAGCCCGACGCCGCGGTGGGCCGCATCATCGGGGACCTGCTCGTGCTCCAGCCGAGCGCCTGGGCCCACGAGGGACGCGGCCAGCGGCTGCGCTTCCCGATCGAGCACTACTACCACCTGGGCAACGCCAACCACTTCGACCTGCTCAACCACCCGGCGATCTTCGACCAGATGCGTCGCTGCCTGACCAGCCAGCGCGCGCTCCCGCCCGCAGCGGCCGCTCACGGCTGACCAGCCACCGCCCGCTCCCGCCCGCGGCCCCCACCGACGCCTGACCCCGAAGAACGGGCAATTTCCAACATTGGCGAGGAGCCTCGTCGCTCGTGACGGGAGTTTGCCTCTCGAGCAGGCACTTTCCTGAATTCCGGGGCCGCCATCCCCGAATGATGGAAATTGCACTCCCAGGGGTTTGCTTCGTCGTCGGGCTGAACCGACCGCGAGCGGTCGACGCCTCGATGCCGCTGGCTCAGCGCCCGTAACGCGTCCGGCTCAGCACGAGCTGCTCGGGAAGCGCGGTCCGCGGCGGTGGCGACGGATCGGCCAGCACCGACACGGTCTCGGCCACGCTCGCGGTGACCGTGGCCAGCGCGTCACCGGAGCGGACGGCGACGGTCTCTCCGTCATTGGAGGCCACCTCTCCCTGGAGACCCGGCTCGATCCCGGCCTCCTTCAGATAGTGCAGGAGGTCCTCGGCCTCGTTCTCGAGGCGCAGGATCGTCACGGTCGCGCCCGGCTCGCAGTCAGCCAGGGGGACGCCGACGATCCGCTCGCCGACCCGGATGGGGTGGCCGTGAGGGCAGGTCTTGGCGTCGCCCACCGAGGCGCGAACGTAGGCCTCGAACCGCGGCGTCATCGCGTGCTCGAGCTGCTCGGCCTCCTCGTGGACGTCGTCCCACGGCACCCCGACTACATCGGTCAGGAAGCGCTCGATCATCCGGTGGCGACTCACGATCTGCTCGGCGTGCTCGCGGCCGGACTCGGTGAACTCGACCGTCCGCTCGGCGTTGCGGGCGATGTACCCGTCGCGCTCCAGCCGGCCCAGCATCTCGTGGACGGTCGGCGCGGACAGCTGCATGGCCCGGGCCAGGTTCGCCCCGGTCATCGGCAGCCCCGCCTCGAACAGCCAGAAGAGCATCTCGAGGTACTCCTGCTCGGCGACGGTTCCGTGCTGCGTGGGCATCTGCGGATCGTATCGGCCGCGCATCGCATAGCATCGCGGCCCGTGAGCCCGCTGCCGATGAAGCCCCCGGTCCAGCCTCAGCTTGCCCGTTCGCGAGCCGAACTGCCGGTCGGCGAGCAGTGGTCCTACGAGCCCAAGTACGACGGCTTCCGGGCCATCGTGTTCATGGACGGCGAGCCGCGGATGATCCAGTCACGGGGCGGGAAGCCACTCGAGCGCTACTTCCCCGAGCTTCGCTTCCCGCCCGGCCGCTACGTGATCGACGGCGAGATCGTGATCGACGATCCCAAGGGAGGCCAGGACTTCGACGCCCTGCAGAACCGGATCCATCCGGCGAAGTCGCGGATCGACATGCTCGCCGAGCAGACGCCGGCACGGTATGTCGCATTCGATCTGCTGGCCGTCGATGACGACTCATGGCTCGATCGGCCGTTCTCCGAACGCCGGGCCCGGCTTGAGGAGCTGGCCGGCGACCGCATCGACGTGACGCCGCTGACGGGCGATCCGGAGGAGGCCGAGCCCTGGCTACGTAGCGGCGAGGGAGTGGTGGCCAAGGACTGCAACGCCCCGTACCGGCCGGGCGAGCGCACGGGCATGTTCAAGATCAAGCGCGTGCGCACCATCGATGCGGTGGTCGCCGGCTGGCGACCCGGCAAGGAGCCCGATACGGTCGGATCGCTGATCCTCGGTCTCTACGACGACGCCGGCAAGATGCACGTGGTCGGCCACTCCTCGGGCCTGAAGGCGGCCGAGAAGCGCTCGCTGGTCGGCAAGCTGGCCCCCTACGAGACCGGTGAACGCGGCCACGGCGACCCCAGCCGCTGGGCGAGTGAGCGGGAGCTCGAGTGGATCTCGCTGCGTCCGGAGCTGGTCGTCGAGGTGACGTTCGACCACGCGAGCGGCGGACGCATTCGCCATGGGACCAAGATCCTCCGCTGGCGGGAGGACAAGGCGCCGTTGGACTGCAAGCTCGAGCAGATGTCGAGCTGATGGACGCTGACGCCATCGTCGTGGGCGGCGGACTGGCCGGCCTCGTCGCCACCGCCGAGTTGGCCGACGCCGGCCGGCGCGTGATCCTGCTCGACCAGGAACCCGAGGCCTCGCTCGGGGGCCAGGCGTTCTGGTCCTTCGGCGGCCTGTTCTTCGTGAACAGCCCCGAGCAGCGACGCGTGGGGGTCAAGGACTCGCCCGAGCTGGCCCTTCAGGACTGGCTCGGCAGTGCCGGCTTCGACCGCCCCGAGGACACCTGGCCGCGCCGCTGGGCCGAGGCCTACGTCGAGTTCGCGGCCGGCGAGAAGCGCCAGTGGCTGTATGACCAGGGCGTGCGCTTCTTCCCCACGCCGGGGTGGGCCGAGCGGGGCGGATATCTGGCCACCGAGCACGGCAACTCGGTGCCGCGCTTTCACATCACCTGGGGCACTGGGCCGGGGCTGATCGAGCCGTTCGAGCGCCGGGTGCGCGATGGTGTCGCGCGAGGGAATGTCGTCCTGAGGTTCCGCCACCAGGTCGATCGGTTGGTCATGAACGGGGGCGATTTGGCCGGCGTGGCGGGGACGGTGCTGGAGCCGAGCGGCGTGTCCCGCGGTCAGCCCAGCTCGCGCGAGCCGGCCGGCGACTTCGACTTGAGCGCGCAGGCCGTGATCGTCACCTCGGGCGGGATCGGAGCCAACCACGGCCTGGTCCGGGCCAACTGGCCGTCGACCCTGGGCAGCCCGCCGAAGCGGATGCTCTCCGGCGTGCCCGACCATGTCGACGGGCGGATGATCCAGATCACCCAGGACGCGGGGGGCAACGTGATCAATCCCGACCGCATGTGGCACTACACCGAGGGGATCGAGAACTGGAGCCCGATCTGGACCCGCCACGGGATCCGCATCCTCCCCGGACCGAGCTCGTTGTGGATCGACGCGCGCGGGCGGAGACTGCCCGTGCCGCTGTTCCCCGGCTTTGACACGCTGGGCACGCTCGAGCATCTGATGAAGACCGGCCACGACTACAGCTGGTTCGTGCTCACCCAGAAGATCATCGAGAAGGAGTTCGCGCTGTCGGGGTCCGAGCAGAACCCCGATCTGACTGGCCGCGACGTCAAGCAGGTGATCACGAGCCGGCTCAGCAAGGGCGCGCCGCCGCCCGTCGAGGCGTTCAAGCGCCACGGGGCGGACTTCGTCGTCGAGCACGATCTGGGCGCGCTCGTGCGGGGCATGAACGCGCTTACTG
>DATIEI010000272.1:0-2113 GCA_035455845.1 Solirubrobacteraceae bacterium | reverse complement strand
CACCAGCGCCCACCGAAGCGGAGGCGCCACGCGCGTGTCTTCGACGGCGGTCTCCGGATCCGCCGCTTCGATGATGGGTCCGGCCGCGGGTTCCTGGGCGGGCCGCGCGATGCGGTGAGTCGCCGACTCGACCGAGGCGGGCACGGCGATGTAGTGGCTCGGATCCGCGGCGGCGGGCGCGCCAGCGCTCGCATCGCGCTGAACGACCGATTCGGTAGCTCCCTCGGGACGTGATTCCGGCCTGGCACCACCCGGCGGCAGCAGGAACGGATTGTGCGGGTTGTCGCTCATCGGGTGCCTTCGTCGGGCTCCCCCGGCGCCGGCAGCAGCTCGAGCACCGCCAGGTCGTCGCGCGTGACCAGCCGGGTTGCGATGGCGTACTCGACCAGCCGCAGTCGACGGTTGGTGGCCAGGTTGTCCCGGCCCCCGCGCAGGCCGGTGACACCGATCCGATCGAGCTTGTCGCAGACGTTGTCGAGCTTGCGGTTGAAGGCCGTGAGCGTCCAGCCCAGGCGGGTCGCCGCCTCTCCTGAGCTCGGGATCTCGCCGTGCCCCGCCGAACTCTGCCGCAGCAGTGGTTCGGCGAGCGCCACGATCAGCTGGCGCTGGCTGGTGGTGAGCGGCACGTGCCCGATGGTCTCGTCGCTGTCGCGCGAGAGCGGCTCGCGCGGCACCGGCGAGACGGCGGGGCCGTAGTAGCCGCCCGCGGTGCGGATGGTGAGCTCGTAGCTGGTCGATCCGGCTCCGAACACGATGTGGATGTGCTCGAACACCAGGGGCAACCGGGCGCCCGGGGCGAGGCGGGCCTGCACCTGGCCGCTGGCATCCGTCACCGTCGCGGTCAGCAGCGTGCCGATGTTCTCGAGCCACCACAGTCCGGACTCGGCACGGATGCGCAGGAACCGCCGGTGCAGATAGGGGTTGTCGTCGACGCTCAGGTCGGATTCGCGGCCGATCGAGAACTCGCGCCCGGGCTCGACCATGTGGTGCTCGTCGCCGTATTCGACGCGGAGCGACTGCAGGGGCGGCGTGACGGTCACCGCATCGATCGTTCCGGTGTTGGCGGCGCCGGGTGGACCCGTTCGAGATGCTGAGCTGCTCACCGGATGGCCTCAGTCTTCCCGAACCGTGAACGTCGTTCCGCCACCGAGGTCGATGAGGGTGCCGGGCAGCACCACCGTGGGTTCGGACGCCCGCAACTTGCGGGGAGCGGCTCCCGGCAGGGTGATGATCGAGCCGTTCTTGGATCCGAGGTCGGTCACCACGACAGCGTCTCCCTCGACCGCGACGCGCAGGTGGGTGCGCGAGATGTCGGGGTCGTCGACGATCGTGATGAGGCGCGCCTCGGATGCCGACCCCGACGCGGCCGGCGATCGCCCGATCAGCACGGGCCGGTTCAGTGCTTCGCGGCTGCCGTCCGCCCGCTCCAGTTGCAGCGTCGGACCGAGGGGAAGCGATGGCGCGTGCTCGGCCCGATCCGCGGGGGCCTGATCGGTCGGAACGGGGGCGCTGCGCGGCGGGATCGGGGCGAGAACGGTGGCCTCGGACGCGGGATCGCCGTCCGCACCGCCCGCGGTGGACCTGCCGAGGTCGGACGCGAGCATGGTGTGCCCGTCGTGATCGCCAGGGCGCTGCGGATCGGGGTTCGGAATCCGGATCGATGCACCGGCCTGCGTGCGGTAGATCGTGTCGCCGAACAGGAAGTCGTAGGCCTCGGAGTCGGGGTCCGCCCGAGGCTCCTCGATGACCGGGCGCGGCTGCTCGGGGCGCGACTGCTCGGGGCCGGCGTCCGGTCCCCAGGTGTTCTCGGCAGGGGATGCAGCCGACGAGGCGGCCACGGTCTCGGGCGCCTTCTGAGGCACGATCTCCGGCGACCTCCCGCCCGGCGCCGCATCCGCCTCGAACAGCACGGTCCAGGTCGACCCGGGCACGGTGAGCCGGACACGGGTGACGCCCTCGACCACGCGCTCGGTCCAGGTGGCCATCCCGAGCCCCGAGAACACCACCTCGCCGTCGGCGAGCTGAGCGGCGACCGCCGCGTCGCCTCGGACCACGACCCGCAGCACCGCGGCATCCCCGTCGAGCAGCGCGAAGGGCGGCGCGCTCGCGATGC
>DATIEI010000271.1:0-4658 GCA_035455845.1 Solirubrobacteraceae bacterium | reverse complement strand
CTGCATGGCGAGCAGCGCACGGCCGCTCTGCTCGACTTCGCCGACACCGTGGAGTCCCTCGGGGGACGCTACATCACCGCCGAGGACGTCGGCACCTCGAGCCACGACATGCGGGTGATTGCCCAGCGCACACGCCACGTGGTCGGGCTGCCCCGGCGCATGGGCGGCTCCGGCGATCCCAGTCCGTTCACCGCCCTCGGCGTCGAGTCGGCCATTCGGGCGTGCTGCGAGCGGGTGTTCGGCGCAAGCTCGCTACGCGGGCGCAGCGTGGCAGTAATCGGCCTGGGTCACGTCGGATCACGGATCGCCAAGCGGTGCGCCCGCGCCGGCGCGGAGGTCGTGTTGAGCGACATCGACCCGAGCAAACGCGCCCTGGCCGAGGATCTCGGCGCCGCATGGGCCTCGCCCAAGCGCGCGCTCGAGGCCGAGGTGGACGTCGTGGCACCGTGCGCGCTGGGCGGCGTGCTCGACCACGACACGGTCCCTCGGCTCCGCTGCCGGATCGTCGCCGGCGCGGCCAACAACCAGCTGGCGGGCGAGTCGGTGGCCGATCTGCTCGTCGCGCGCGGGATTCTCTGGGCGCCGGACTTCGTGGCCAACGCCGGCGGGGTGATCAACATCACCGAGGAACTCCACGTGTATGACGCGAGGGCCGCCCACCGGAAGGTGCGCCGGATCGGCCAGATCCTCCTCGACATCTTCGATCGCGCCGACGCGGCCGGCATCACACCGCTGGCCGCGGCGATGGACCTGGCGCACGCTCGGCTCGAGTCCGGCTAGAACCGCAGCGTTGGCCGCTCAACGCCGTAGGGCAGGCGTCCCTCGTCGTCGAGCTTGTCGAGGTGGGCGGCGAGCGTGACGGTGGCGGCCGGACGCAGTTCCTCCGGGGCGTCGGCCCAAGCCTCGTCGAGGAGGTCGCCCACGCTCCGCTTGCCGCGGTCAAGTGCTGCAATCAGGCGGCGCTCGCGGTCCAGCCGGTGCGAGATGTACTGCTCGAGCTTGGCTTGCGGCTCGTGGACGACGGGGCCGTGCCCGGGGCACAGGACGGTGAGCTCGCGGGCCCCCAGGCGGGCCAGGCCGTCGAGGTAGGCGGTCAGCGACCCCGGATAGGGCGAGACGAACACGCTTCCCTCGCCGAGGACCGCGTCGCCGGTGAGGGCGGCCGTGCCGGTCACGAAGGCCAGGTGATCGGGCGCGTGACCGGGGGTTGCGAACGCTTCGAGCGGTCCGAACGCGTCGCCATCCGTGAGCTTGACGTCCACCGGGCCCGCGGCGGCGGCGACCGGCGACTCCGGGTAGCGGGCGCGGATGCTCGGCACCGCTTCGACGTGGTCGGCGTGGTCGTGGGTGAGGGCGATCCCGCCCAGGCCGCCTCTTTGGTCGATCTCGGCGGTCAGCGCCGCCAGGTGCTCGTCGAACGCGGGCCCTGGGTCGACCAGCCACGCGGGCGCGCGGCCGACGATCCACGAGTTCGTCCCGCTCAGCGTGAACGGCCCCGAATTCGCGGCGCGGATCCCCACGATGTCGTGTTCTGGAACTTCTAGACGCGTCATGCGCGCGGTCATCCGAGGATCGGAATGTCGCTGGTCAGGACCTCGTGGCCGTCGTCGGTCACCAGCACGTTGTTCTCGATGCGGATCCCGCCGAAGCCGGTCAGCGCGTCGGCTCGCTCCCAGTTCACCTGGTCGCGCAGGCTCGTGCGGGTTTCCGGGTCGGCCAGCAGGGCAGGGACGAAGTAGAGACCGGGTTCGATCGTGACGACGTGCCCGGCCTGCAGCGGGAGATCGGCGCGCAGGCGCGGTAGCCCGGGCTCGGGCTCCCGGCCGGGCAGCACCTCGCCGGCGTCGCGCACCCCCAGCCCCAACATGTGGCCGACCCCGTGGGGGAAGAACAAGGTGACCGCGCCGCTCTGGACCAGCTTCTCGGGGTCGCCCCGGAGCAGCCCGAAGTCGACGAGACCCTCGGCGATGAGGAGCGCCGCGGTGCGGTGCAGCTCACGGAATTCGGTGCCGGGGGCGCAGCGGCGGGTGGCCGCGTCGTTGGCTTTCTCGACAAGGCCGTGGAGCGCAGCCTGCTCGGGAGTGAACGAGCCCGACACGGGATACGTGCGGGTCACGTCGCTCGCGTACCCACGAACCTCACCGCCGGCGTCGATCAGCACCAGCTCCCCGTCGTCCAGCGGCTTGCCGGTCGGCGGGAAGTGCAGGACACCCGAGTTGGTGCCGCTGGCCACGATCGTGTCGAAGGCGAGGAAGTCCGCGCCTCGGCGGAAGAACTCCGCCTCGAGCTCGATCTGGATGTCGCGCTCGGTGCGGCCCGCTTGCAGCAGCGGCACGATTGCCGCAAATCCGGCCGCGGTGGCCCGCTCGGCGGCGCGCATGCGCTCGAGCTCGATCGGATCCTTCTGGCGCCGGACGTGGTTCAGGCCACGCTGGAGCTCGGCGGTGAGGTCGGGTCGGGGCTGCTCGAAGACCGCGTGCACCGGGGCGCCAAGGTTCGCCACCGGCCGCGCCTTGCGCCGGTCCAGCCAGCCTTCGAGCTCGTCGAGCGGAACGCCGGGCTGGCCGTCCGCGGGCGCCCCCTCCCACAGCAGCTCCTCGCGCGAGACCGGCCGGACGAAGTCGATCCATCCCTCGTCGCAGTCGTAGGCGAGCACGCCGCCCGGCCGATCGCGGTCGGTCAGGTAGAAGTACTCGGAGTGGGCGCGGAACGGGTAGGTCCGGTCACCGCGGCCGGGGATCGGGACAGGCTCGCCGGCGCCGATCACCACCGCGTGATCGCCCAGGGTCCAGCGCTCGGCCACGTTCTGGCGCCGGCGCTCGAGCTGGCTGGAAACGTCAACCTGCATCGACCTTCAGCTTATTTCCCGCTCGAGGCGAGCGTGCTCGTGGTGCGATCGGCAGGCCACCTACGCGTAGCGCAGCGCCTCGGTTGCCGTGTTCAGGTGCCACAGCCGGCTCCCGCGCCTGATCCGTCAGGCGCGGGAGTCTCGGTCGGCGTGCGCTAGTGCGAGCTTGCCGTGGTCTGCCGCTGGGCTGACCGCGTCGTCGTCGAGCGTGTCCGGCGAGGGGCCGGACTCGGCCGGTCCGACACCGGTGGCTTGGCGGTGGCGATCAGATCCTTCTGCAGACGATCGAGGTCGCGTTGCACGGACCTGCGCATCTTTGCCAGGTCACGGCGCGCGCTGCGCAGCATGCGCATGGCGTCGCGGCGCAGATCGCGGGCCCCGGTTCCGAGGCTTCCGCCGATCGAAGCCATGTCCTTCTGGACGGCTTCGAGCGACCTCTGGACATGCTCAATCCTCAGAGCGTCAGCCTCGGCCCGCGCACGCGCCGTGCGGGCCGCCCTAGCTCCCACCGCCGGCTTCTGCGTGGTTGTCATCGCAGCTCCTTTGGTAGCGGACTACTGGCATCTTCAGCGTAGGTCCGGGGCCCATGGCGGGGCAGCCGCTGTTTGCCGCAGCTCGAATGCAGAAACTACGGTGTCGGAGCTATCCGTCGCGCCCGCTGCTCGCCGTCCGGCGGCACGACGAGATCATGCCGCGCCGCAATCCGCAGAAGCTTCTTGAGGGCCGGCGCGAGTCCGACGTTGGGAATCGGCATCTCGATCTCGACCGTGCCGGCCTGCTGGTCGACGATGCGCACCGGGCCGAGGTGGCTGAGCACGTCCATCATGTCGTCGTTGCCGGCCAGCATCAGCGCGGTGAAGCGTCCGATGCCCTCCTCGCGGGCCCGGGCACTGAGCACCTCGACCAGCAGCGTCCCGACGCCTCGGCCCTGCCAGTCGTCGATCACCGTGACTGCGATCTCGGCCGCGTCGGGACGCTCGGGGTGACGCACGTAGCGCGCGACGCCGATGCCCTCGCCGTTCTCCTCGTCCAACGCGATCATCGCTTCGTGATCATGGTGATCGATGTCGGTCAGGTACCGCACCGCATCCTCCCTCAGCTCCGGCATCGGCACAAGGAATCGGCGATAGCGGGACTCCGGGCTGAGCCGCTCGAACCCGCGTAGCAACAGATCACGATCCGAGCCGGCACGACCCTGCCGGATCCGGATCCGGCCGCCGTCGCTCAGCGCGATCGGGGCACCGAGGACCACGAGCTCGGTCGCGGAGGGAATCGGAGACGTCCTGGAACCGGGCATGACCATCCCAGGCCGGTTCTACTGACCAGCGCGTGAGCGGCTGGCCGATGACGCTGTCCTATCGCTCTGGACACGGGCGGGGTGGACGATCAGGACCGGTCTGCCGGCGTGGGTTGACACGGCCTGCGAGACGCTTCCCAACAGCGCCGATTGCATACGGGACAGACCGCGCGCGCCGAGCACGATGATGGCGGCTTCGACCTCGTCGCCGACGTCACAAATCACTCTCCACGGCTTGCCGTGCTCGACCCGGCCTCGGGCCTCAAACCCGGCGTCGCGCGCAAGCTGAACTCCCCGGGTCACCTCGTCCTGGCTGACCGTATCCGCGATCTCATCGAGGTCCATCCTCTTCGCGAGAAGCCTTCCGATCGGGACGTCGAGGATCGTCGCAGGATCCGATGGCGACCACAGCCTGATGGGCTCGCACACGGTGAGCACGACCGCGGGTTTGCCTCCGAGCAGGCGTCCGGCACTACCGATCGCGTTCGCCGCGTCGTCTGACCCGTCAAAGCA
>DATIEI010000270.1:0-18538 GCA_035455845.1 Solirubrobacteraceae bacterium | reverse complement strand
CATCGTCGGTACGCCGAACACCATCGTGGCGCCGCGCGTGAGCGCTTCGGCCAGCGCGCCCGGCGAGAAGCGGCCGACGTGCTCGACCGATCCGCCGCGGCGCAGCGGACCGAGCAGGCCGAGGATCAGGCCGTGGACGTGGAACACCGGAAGCGCCTGCGCGACCCGGTCCTCGGCGGTCCAGTCCCAGATCTCGGCCAGCGCGTCGAGGTTCGAGGCGATCGCCCGGCGCGGGATCTGAACCCCCTTGGGTGGCCCAGTCGTTCCCGACGTGTACATCACGAACGCCACGTCGTCGTCGTCGGCTGCGGTCGGCCGGCCCGGGGTCGATCCGTCGGCACCAGCGAGGCAGACGTCGATGCGATCCAGGCCGGCGAGCTGCTCGGGCGACTCGACGCCCTCCCATGCCACCAGCCTCTCCGGAGCGCTGTCCTCCACGATGTGCCCGAGCTCGCGCGAGCCGAGGCCCGGATTGATCGGGACGATCGGGACGCCGGCGCCGAGGGCGCCGAGCACCGCGACGCACAGCTCGAGGGTGGGCTCGGCCCACACGGCGACCCGGTTCGCGCCGGCCAGCCGACCGGTCATCACGCCGGCCGCGCGACTCAATTCGGGGTAGGTGAGCGCCCGGTCCCCGATGCGAATGGCCTCGCGATCATCCGGGCTGTGCAGGGGTGGAAAAAGACTCTCGCTCATCGCACTACGGCCGCTATACTCTCTGAAGTATTGAATCCCTACCGTATTTGAGGAGTTTTTCCTGATGAGCCCGTCCGGAGCCGAAGTTCTCCGCCAGATCAAGAGCAGGATCGACGAGGTCGATCCCTCCGCCGTGCGCGAGCAGGTCGGTAACGGCGCGGTGATCGTCGACGTCCGCGAGCCCGAGGAGTGGTCTGCCGGTCACATTCCCGGCGCGGTCCACGTACCCAAGAGCTACCTCGAGTCCCGGATCGAGGGCGCGGTCCCGCACCGCGACAAGCACGTGATCCTGTACTGCGCGTCGGGCAACCGCTCCGCCTGGGCGGCCCGCACGCTGATCGAGGATCTCGGCTACGAGCACGTCGAGCACATGGTCGGGGGCTTCACACTCTGGAAGGATCGCGGTTATGAGGTCGAGACGCCGCGCTCGCTGACCGCCGAGCAGCGCGAGCGCTATTCGCGCCACCTGCTGCTGCCCGAGGTCGGGATGGACGGTCAGCAGAAGCTGCTCGACGCTCGCGTCCTCCTGCTCGGCGCGGGCGGCCTCGGATCGCCGGCCGCGCTGTACCTGGCCGCTGCGGGCGTAGGCACGCTCGGCATCGTCGACAACGACGAGGTCGACCTGTCCAATCTCCAGCGCCAGGTGATCCACTCGAGCGAGCGGATCGGCGTCCACAAGGTCGACTCGGCTGAGCAGACGATCAACGCCCTGAACCCGGATGTGAAGGTCGAGAAGTACCCGGTTCGGCTCGGCGCCGACAACATCGTGGAGATCATCTCGGGCTACGACGTGATCGTCGACGGCCTCGACAACTTCCCCACCCGGTATCTGCTGAACGATGCGTCGGTACGGCTGGGCATCCCGGTCGTGTCGGCCGCGATCCTCGGCTTCGAGGGCCAGCTGTCGGTGTTCAAGCCCTATGACGGGCCGTGCTACCGCTGCCTGTTCCCGGTGCCGCCTCCGGCCGAGCTCGCGCCCTCGTGCGGCGCCAACGGCGTCCTCGGCGTGCTGCCCGGCACGATGGGGCTGCTGCAGGCCACCGAGGTCATCAAGCTGATCCTGGGCGAGGGCGACACGCTGGTTGGCCGGCTGCTGATGTACGACGCGCTGGCCGCTACGGCCACCGAGGTCAAGGTCCGCCGCGATCCGGATTGCCCGATCTGCTCGCGCGAGCCGGACGAGATCTCAGACGACGAGCTCGGCGTGTTCCCCGACTACGAGGCGTTCTGCGCCGGCGCCCACTAGGGTTCCTCCGGAGACATGGCGACCGTCCGCATCCCACCCGTTCTGCGTCCGTCAGTTGGCGGAGAGAAGGAGCTGAGCGCCTCCGGGTCCTCGGTGGGGGAGATCCTGCGCTCGGTGGCCGAGGCGCATCCCGACACTCAGTCCCAGTTGTTCTCCGCCGACGGCGGGCTCAACCGCTACGTCAACGTGTACCTCAACGACGAGGACGTGCGGGTGCTCGACGGGCTCGACACGAGCGTCGGCGAGAGCGACACGCTGGTCATCCTGCCGGCTATGGCCGGCGGTTACCGCTAGCGGGCGTCACGCCCCCGGGAAGGCTTCCCGCCCGCCGGGCGTCCCTTTGTATGGCCGGGCACTCCTATCCACAATCGAAGGGAGCCAGAGGGATGCCAAATCGACTTGTTCAGGCCGGCGCGCGCCATCCCCGCCGGTCGGCGGTGATGCTGCTGAGCGCCGTAGCCGGCATAGCCGTGCTCGTGGTGGCGAGCATGGCGATCGCCAAGTCGTTCACGCTCAAGGTGACCAAGAACGTGCACGTCACCAACACGCCGACCGCGCAGTTCCGCGTCAAGGCGGTCGACACGCACGAGGCGGTGGCGGTCGGCCCGTCGGGCTATGCGGTCTACACCTTCCAGGGCGAGACGACCCACCACCTCATCTGCAAGAAGACGACCAGCTCGAGCACCAACTGCTGGGCGTTCTGGCCCCCGGTCTCGCCGTCGGGACGCGGCGCGGTCAGCAAGCAGTCGGGGATCAACGGCAAGCTCGGGACGTTCAAGAACCACGGGGTGACCCAGCTCACGCTGAACGGCCGGCCGCTCTACTACTTCACCCCAGACATCCAGTCTCACAACAAGCACCAGGCCACCGGTGACGAGCTGAAGACTTTCGGCTCGATCTGGCACATCGTCAAGGCCGCCGGAGCGTCGGGGCAGTCAAGCCAACCGGCGCCGATGCAGACCACGTCGACCGGAACCTCGACGAACCCCTATCCGGGCTACTAGCCCGAGCCGGTTTCCGAGGCGGGCCCCGCGGACGCGGCGGGCCTGCCTCGGTTGGGCCGGCTACTATACTTCGTAAAGCAATGGCCGCGGAGCGCCTCGAGAACAAGCCCTGCGGTGGCCGCTATGGCGACATCGTCCAGTCGATCGGCCACACCCCGCTGATCGAGCTCAAGCGCCTGAGCCCCAAGCCCGGCGTGCGCGTCTGGGCCAAGCTGGAGTCGCGCAACCCTACCGGCTCGGTCAAGGACCGGGTGGCCCGCGCGATGATCGAGGACGCCGAGGACAAGGGGCTGATCCGCCCAGGCCAGACGATCCTGGAGCCGACCTCGGGCAACACGGGCATCTCGCTGGCCATGATCTGCCGCCGCAAGGGCTACCCGGTCAAGGTCGTGATGCCCGAGAACGTGACCCGGGAGCGAACTGAGCTGCTGCGCATGTACGGCGCGGAAATCGTCTACTCCGAGGGCGCCAAGGGGTCCAACGGCGCGGTCGAGCTGGCCCTCGACATGGCCGAGAAGGACGCCTCCTACTACATGCCCTACCAGTACGGCAACCAGGCCAATCCGGACGCGCACTACAACGGAACCGCGCTCGAGATCCTCGAGGAGCTCGATGAGATCTCCGCCTTCGTGGCCGGCCTGGGCACCGGCGGGACGCTGATGGGCAACGGCCGCCGGCTCAAGGAGGAGCTGGGCGATCAGGTCAAGCTCGTGGCCGCCGAGCCGATGCAGGGCGAGCCCGTGCAGGGCCTGCGCTCGCTCGAGGACGGCTTCATCCCGCCGATCATCGACCTGTCGCTGCTCGACCGCAAGATCTTCGTGACCAACAGCGACGCGATCGTGTTCACGCGCCGGCTGCTCGACGAGGAGGGTCTGTTCGTAGGTGTCTCCTCGGGGGCGATCGCGCGCGTCGCGGTGCGGATCGCCGGGGAGCTCGACGAGGGCAACGTCGTGTTCCTGGTCGCCGACGACGGCTGGAAGTACCTGTCGTCGGGCATCTACACGCGGCCCCTGGAGGAGATCGAGAACCTGGACTCCACCGTCTGGTGGTGAGCGAGGAGCCTTCGGAGGCCGACGCCTCTTCACGCCGGGGGTGGTTGCGGGCGGCCGGAGTCGGCCTGGCTGGAGCGGTGGTGGCCGGGTGCGGCAAGACCTCGCTGCGCGCCCAGGTCGACAACTCGCAGCCAGTCCTCCACACCGACGTCGACCTGCTCCAGCAGTTGCTGCACCTCGAGCACATGGGAATCGCGGCCTACACGGCCGGCACACCGCTGCTGGCGCCCGCCACGGTCAAGGCCGGGAAGCTGTTCCTAAACGACGAGCTGTCCCACGCCGGCGCCCTGGGCGGCCTGATCAAGGCGGCCGGCGGCAAGCCGAACAAGCCCCCGCCGAGCTACGACCTCGGCCACCCGCGCAACAGCCGCGAGGTGCTGACGCTACTGCACGAGATCGAGCAGGCTCAGATCAAGGCCTACCTGGCCGCCCTGCCGCGTCTGGCCCCGGCCAGCGTCCGGCAGTCGGTGGCCTCGATCCTGGCCAACGATGCGCAGCACGTCGCGGTGGTGCGGGCGGCGCTCGGGCAGACAGCGGTGCCGTCGGCGTTCGTTACCGGTCGGGAGTGAACGTGCTGCAGCGGCGAGCGACCCGACGCGAGCTGATCGTGGGCGCGGCTGGTGCCGCGCTCGGAGCCGGCGCGGTCGGGGCCGAGTCGGCGGTTGCCGACACGCCGGCGCCCAGCGACGCCGAGCTGCTGGGCAAGGCGCTCGAGGTCGAGCGGCTGGTGGTGCTGGCCTATCGCCGCGTGTTCGCGTCGGGCTTGCTCACGCGGGCGATCCAGCGGGCGATCGCACCCCACCTCGGCCATGAGGTCGCGCACGTCAAAGCGGTCGCCGCACAGCTCGAAAAGCTCGGCGCCCCGGCGCCTACGGGTCCGCTCGACCTTAAGGCAGCCGCGGACGTGATGGCGAGGTACCACGCTTCGGACAGCCTGACCGACCTGCACAGCCAGAACGACTGCCTGAAGTTGCTCGTCGATCTGGAGTCGGTGGCCGAGGGCGTCTACTACACGGCGCTCAAGGACCTGCGCAGCCCGGTCCTGCAGCACCTCAGTGCCCAGATAATGGCCTGCGAGGCGCAGCACTGGACGGTGCTGAGCGGGCTGCGCAACCCCGGCCAATACGTCAAGGCCATCCCCTGGCCGTTCGTGTACGGGACCAAATGAGCGGCTGGTAGGCTCGACGCGGCTATGAGGATCGCCCGGGAGTTGCTCGACGAGATCGTCGCCCACGCCCGCGAGGAG
Source organism: Solirubrobacteraceae bacterium (assembly GCA_035455845.1). Classification (GTDB taxonomy): domain Bacteria; phylum Actinomycetota; class Thermoleophilia; order Solirubrobacterales; family Solirubrobacteraceae; genus Palsa-465. Next base: position 13,294 of record DATIEI010000270.1, on the reverse strand, counting down.
GCGCCAAACGAGTGCTGCGGGATGGTCGGGTCAAACGACGGTCACGCAGTGGCGGTCTACCGCGCGGTGAACGCCGAGGCCAGCCCGCTGCGCTTCCGGATCGACCCCGACGAGCAGCTCGATTTGCACAACCGGATCGAGGATGCCGGCCTGGAGCTCGGCGCGATCTATCACTCGCACACCCGCACCGAGCCGCGGCCCTCCCAGACCGACATCAACTTCGCCAAGCTGTGGCCCGGCGTGCTGTGGATCATCGTCGGCCTGAGCGGAGACGAAGCCGATGTCCGCACCTGGCGAATCGACGACGGAAAGGTGTCGGACACCGAGCTGGTCGTGGAGTGAGCGATGCCCGGACCAACCGCTGCGGGCGACGAGCTCCACTGCCCGGCGTGTGGCGCGGCCTACGGCGAGCCTGAGCGCTTCTGCCCGGATTGCAAGCTGCCGCTGGTCCACGGCGGGGGCGTGATCGAGTCGGTCGGTGAGCGGCATGAGCGGGCCCGCAAGGTCAAGCCGCAGTTCACCGAAGGCCGGCTCGTGCGCGTGGCCGGCGCGCGCAACCAGGCCGAGGCAGAATTCATCCAGGGGCTGCTGCTCGAGGAGGGCGTGCCCAGCATGCTGCGCCGGAGCGCCGGGTTCGACGTCCCCGACTTCCTGGCCGCCGGCCCGCGAGACATCCTCGTGCCCGAGGCCGCGCTGTCGACCGCCCGCGAAGTCCTCCTCCAGGGTGAGCTGATCTCGGACGAGCCGCCCACGCGCGTGGTCGCCCCCGGCCGGTTGCTGGCCGGGATCGTGGCCGCGCTCGTGATCGGCGCGCTGGTCGTCTGGCTGCTGAGCCTCCTGCACTGAGCGCACCGAACAGACGTCTGATGATTCACGCCCGTCCGGATCGAGTGACGCCGCTACGACGGAGGCGGTGAGCCCGCCGCGGTCAGGCGCGCGAGATGGTCGCGCCATGCCTGCTCGATGCGCGCCGGCGAGCGACCCCCGAACGCGTCGCGCAGCGCGGCGCGCGGGCCGTGTCGATCGAGCCGACAGGCGAGCTCAGCGGCCGCCGGCTCGTCGCGCTCGTGCACCAGCAGGTCGATCACGGTTCCGCCGAGCAGCGGCGCGTCACGCAGGCCGGGCGGGAAAGCCGGACGGCGTCCGTCGCGCAGGCGGCGGGCGATGGCCGGACGGGCGTGAGCGGTCTGCCCGCCGAACCAGCGTGCCGCTCCCTCGAGCAGCCATGCCCACCGCGCCTCGACATGCACGCGCCGCGGGCTCAGCCGCCGCGGGAGGTCCTGGTTGTTCTCGATGATCACCCGCCGTGCGTACAGCGCCGGGATGGCGCGGGCCAGCATCTCGCGCGAGCCGGGTACGTTCGAGGCGCGCGCCTCGAGGGCGTCGGGCAGCAGGACGTGCAGCTCGTGCGGTCCGGCCCAGCCCGCCACGTAGCGACGGCCCGCCGGCGAAGTGGCCATCCATCTGAGCGGCAGCAGCGGGCGCGCGGTCGCCAGCGAGGCGACGCTCGGATGGAACACGACCGAGATGCCCTCGACGGTGCGAGGGAAGTACGCGGTCAGGTACTCGCGAGTCTGTTCCAGCGAGTACAGGACGCGGTCGGCGTCATCGGCATGGGCCGACTCGTGCCGCGCCGTAAACGACGGCGACGCCGACTCGACCCATGCCACTGACGTCTACGCTCGAGACACGAGCCCGCGGGTTCAGGCGAACACCGGAACGCGATCGGAGGCGATCGAAGCGATCTCCTCGGATGCGCGCTCGAACTCCTCGTCGGAGAGCACCGGGGTGCCCTCGAACGGAAGCTCGCGGGTCAGCTCGAGCCACGACCGGCAACCGCCGTACTCGTCGCGCACCTTGACGGTCACCGGCCGCGGGATGCGGTAGGTCCGCAACAGGACCACGTGAAGCGGATGACGGCGCTTCCACGCCAGTCGCTTCTCCGCGTAGTCGGTGGTCCAGACGTAGAACGGCGACAGCGCGTCAACGGTGCGCCGATCGGTGATCGTGTAGTGGGCGGCCACCTCGGCCCAGGCGCGGATTCGGACGCGATCCGGCTGCGGGATCTCGGACCCACGGCGCAGGGCATGGGGCGACGGCTCGCCGTCGCTCCACACCCCTTCCTCGAGGGCGCGAGCGAGCTCGGGCTGGTGCGACTCGCGCACCAAGTCGGAGCACTGGTGGTCGAACGTCGGGTACAGGAAAAACCGCTCGTAGTCGAGCTTGAAGTGCTTGTCGGGCTCGTGAATGCCGCCCTTGCGGAGCGTGAGGAGCTGCTCGCCCTCAGCAAGGGCCCGCACGGTCACGGCCCATTCTTTGAAAGCAATCGGCATTTAGTAGATGAGGGAACGGGGGTTAGAAACGACACGAAGCCCCGTGCGCGGCACGCAGTGCATCTGCAGCACGGGACTAGGCGATTGTACGCGAGAGATCGCAAATCGCCAAATGTCACCGCAAATCGGTGGGTTTATCACGGAGAGTCCAGCCGAAGTCGTGCTGGGGCGCCACGAGTCGCACCGCATGTGTGCGGAACGCCACGTTTTCCGGTGTCGGAGCACGTGTGGGCGTGCGGATCGACACATACGGGCACGCGGCATTGGCGCGCACTGCTTATCCGTTTCAGACCCGCGTGAAACCGGACATCGAACTTTTATCCGTATCGCGAACAGGCGCCGTGCGCCTAATGCCTCCCAGACAACCCGGAACGGCGAAAGGTTGTCTGGGAGGCATCCAGGCGCTCGGCTAAAGCTTCCCGTACCCCCCGCCACCGGGGGTTTCTATGCGGAGGCGCTGGCCTGGCTCGAGCTTTCCGATCGCCTTGGGTGGTAGCTCCTCGCCGTCGAGCAGGTTGCGTCCGGGCGCACCGTCCTCGCCTCCGTTGGCCCCGGGCGGAGCGTGGCGGCGGCGTTCGGTGATCAGCGAGTAGCTGAGCGGGGCAAGCGCTTCGAGCTCGCGGATCACGCCGTCGCCGCCGTGATAGTTGCCGGCTCCGCCCGAGCCCCGTCGCACCGCGTATTCGATCATCCGCATCGGGAACTCCAGCTCGAGCGCCTCGATCGGCGTGTTGAGCGTGTTGCTCATCGCCACGTGCACGCCGCTCGGTCCGTTGGCATCCGGGCAGGCGCCCTGGCCCCCGCCGATCGTCTCGTAGTAGACGACCTCGTCGGAGCCGAGCGTGACGTTGTTCATCGTCCCCTGTCCGAGCGCGCGCCCGAACGCACCGAGCACCACGTCGGCCACGCGCGAGGAGGTCTCGACGTTGCCGCCCACGACCGCGGCCGGGGAGCGGGCGTTGAGTAGGCAGCCCTCGGGGGCGATCACCTCGATCGGGCGGTAGGCGCCGGCGCTGGGCGGGATGTCGGGATCGGTCAGCACGCGGATCGCGAAGTAGCACGCCGATCTCGTCACCGCGACCGGGCAGTTGAGGTTGCCCTCATGCTGGGGGTCGGTCTCGCTGAAGTCGAGTGTCATGCGGTCCGCCTCGACCGTGGCCTTCAGCACGATCTGGAGGTCGCCCTCGCGCGCTTCGAGCACGTCGCGGGCCTCGTAAGTCCCGTCCTCGAGCGCCTCGATGCACGCCCGCGTCCGGCGCTCGGCGTAGTCGAGGACCTCCTTGAACGCCTCGGCCAGCTTCCCGGCTCCGAAGCGCTCGTGCAGCTCGAGCAGCCGCCGCCCGCCGACCCGCCCGGCAGCCAGCTGGGCGCGCAGGTCGGCGCGCCGCTGGGCGGGCTGGCGCATCTGCTCGGCAAGCTCGGCGATCGCCTCGTCGTCGAGCACGCGCGGCGAGATCACCACGCCTTCGTCCTCGAGCGTGCGGCTGTCGGCCGGCATCGAACCGGGCGTCGGTCCGCCGACGTCGGCGTGGTGGGCGCGGCTGGCCGCGAACGCGATCAAGCGGGATCGGCTTGCGCCGATCCCGTTGGCGAACAGCGGGGTGATCACCGTGATGTCGGGCAGATGGGTGCCACCCGCGTACGGATCGTTGAGGATCCAGGAGCGGTCCGGCGCATGCTCCTCATTCAGGACGGCGGCGACGGCGGCCGGCATCGCGCCGAGATGCACGGGGATGTGCTCGGCCTGCATGACCATCTCGCCGTGGCGATCGAACAGCGCGGTCGAGGCGTCGCGGCGCTCCTTGATGTTCGCCGAGTGTGCCGAGCGAATCAGCACCGCGCCCATCTCCTCGCACACGGCGCGCAGCGCGCCGGTCAGGACCTGGAGCTCGACCGGATCGATGCTCACGAGAATCGCCCCCCGGGCGATTCTCGAACGGAATCGGCGCCAGCCGATTTCGCGCGCTCCATCCTGATCGTGCCGGTGTCGTCGACCTCGGCGGCCCAGCCGGGCGGGACGAGCAGGGTGGACTCCGGGAGCTCGACCACTGCCGGGCCATCGACGTCAACGCCGGGGCGGGGGATGCCGCGCAGGACGTGGAGCTCGATCTCCTCGCCGTCCAGCACGGCCTCGCGGGTGGAACGCGCGAGCTCCTCGGCGCCCTCGTCATCGCCGGCCAGCTCGACGTCGGTGCCCTCCGCGGTGGCGGTGACCCGGATCGTGACCAGCTCCAGCTCCTGCTCGGCGTCGCGGTAGCCATAGCGCTCCTCGTGCTCGTGCTCGAAGCCGTCCCGGAGCTCCTGGGGCGTGGCCTCGAGGCCCGCCGGGATGGCGAGCTCGAACGACTGGCCCGCGTATCGCAGCTCGTACACCGCGTGCAGCTCGGCCTCCGGCTCGTGCATAGCGTCGCGCGCGCGCTCGCCGAGCTCCGCCACGGTGTCCGCGATCACCGCGGCGGTGAGCGAGTCACCGCTCCACAAGACGCTGCGCTGGACGTCACGGCGACGGGGCGAGACGACCAGGCCGAGCGCGGCGAGCACACCCGACGCACGCGGACACAGGACGGTGTCGATCCCGAGCTCGTCGGCGATCTGCGCGCCGTGCAGCGGCCCTGCGCCGCCGAAGGCCATCAGCGCGTAGCGCCGTGGGTCGATCCCGCGCTGCACGGTCACCACCCGAAGGGCGCGGATCATCTCGGCGCCGGCCACGCGGCGAATGCCCTCCGCACACGCGAGCAATTCGAGGTCGAGCTGGTCCGCCAGCGCCCGAACCGCCTTCTCCGCGGCGTCACGGTCGAGCTCGACCCCGCCACCGAGCGGCGAGTCCGAGGACAGGTAGCCGAGCAGAAGGTTGGCGTCGGTCACGGTCGGGTCGGTCCCGCCGCGCCCGTAGCAGGCCGGCCCGGGATCGGCGCCCGCCGAGCTCGGACCGACCCGGAGCGCCCCGCCCGCGTCGCGCCAGGCGATCGACCCGCCGCCCGCGCCGACCGTGTGCACGGCGAGCATCGGCAGGGCCAGTGGCCGGCCGGCCACCTCGCCGCTCGAGCGCTCCTGCACGGCGCCGCCGTCGACGACGCAGACATCGCACGACGTGCCGCCCATGTCAAGGCACAGCGCGTTCTCGACCCCAGCCTGGCGGACCACGTACGCGGCCCCGGCGGCGCCGCCGGCCGGCCCCGACAGCACGGTCCACGAGGCGTGCCCGGCGGCCGCCGCGATGTCGATCAGCCCGCCGTTGGACTGCATGATGGCGGGCTCTGGGATGCCCGCCTCGCGGACTCGTTCGACCAGCCGGCGCAGATAGCTGGCGAGCAACGGCGTCAGCGCGGCGTCGATCTCCGTAGTGGCGGCGCGCTCGAACTCGCGGAACGTGCCGACCACATCGTGAGACAGGGAGACGTGAACCTCGTCGCCCAGCGCGTCTGCCAGAGCGCGGGCGAGCGCTTGCTCGTGCTCGGGGTGGCGATAGGAATGCAGCAGCGCAACGGCGACCGCCTCGGGCTTGGCGTTGGCGACGCGCTCGGCAACCTCGGCTGCCGCGTCATCGGTGAGCTCGGTGAGCGGCCCGTCCGGGGTCATCCGCTCGGGCGCCCCGAAGCGCAGATCGTCGTCGGCCAGCGGCGCGGGCCGGCCGGCACACAGCCGGTAGAGCGCCGGGCGGTCCTGGCGTCCGAGCGCGATCAAATCGGTGAACCCCTCGGTGGCCACGAACGCGGTGCGCGCGCCACGACCCTCGAGCAGCGCGTTGGTCGCCACCGTCATCCCGTGCGAGAACTGCTCGATCTTCTCGGGCGATGCGCCGGCCTTCTCGAGCGCGGCCTCGATCGCCGCCATCACGCCCTCGGACTGGTCTTCGGGCGTGGTCGGTGCCTTGGCGGTGAGGAGCCGGCCGTCAAGCGCCACGACGGCGTCGGTGAAGGTGCCGCCCACGTCGACGCCGATCAGCATGGCGCGACGTTACCTCTCAACAAGGTTCGGTTGCGCGCGGCCCTCCCGCGGCCGCGCGCGGACCGGTGCGACTAGGCCGCGACGAGCGGCGACTCGGACTCGAGCTCTTCAGTCTCGGCGAGATGCTGATGCGACGGGCAGTACCCGTTGTGAGGCAGCGGCATCCGCTGGCATGGCGTGCCCTTGCGCGTGCTGGCGCGGCACTGCAAGGGATTCCCGTACGCGTCGAATCCGTTCGCCGGGAGCCGGCGCAGGAACTCGTCGGCGAGCCCCAGGTAGCGCTGGATGACGCGCAGTACGCGGAGCTGTGCGGTCATCGGGAAATAGATCCGGATGTCCTTGAACAGCGTGCGTGCGGGATGGGCGAAATAGTGCCGGTCGGTGGCGAGACGCTCGACGGCGGCTTCGCACGCGCGCAGCACGTGTTCGTGATTGATCAGCGGCCCCTCGTAGGGGTCCGAGACGATGTCGTCGGCAAGTTCACGGTAGATGGCTCGACTGAACCGATACATGCAACACACCACTCCTGTATTCCGTACGCCCCTGCCAGGGCGGGCTTACTAGCGCGGGGCGTGGCTACCCGTGCTATGTGAAGTTCCAGTCGCATCAATTGTTAATTTGGTGTTAAGTCGCTACTCGTGAGTACTTCCCGGAATACCGGTTTATCGGAAAGAAGGTGCGTTGAGAGCGTTCACATCCAGCGCTCGATCACGAGGTCGCCGCCGACCGAGATCGTGACGTGACGGCCGTCGAACGCCGGGTCGCGCTCGGGAAAGTCGCGGCGCTGGTGCGCGCCGCGGCTCTCGGTCCGGGCCAGCGCGCTGATCGCGATCAGCCGCACCAGCGGGTGCTCGTCCTCGGCCAGCCGCTCGAGGCCGGTGCCGTCGCGTTCGAGGCCGGCGTGGCGCCACAGGGCGCGGCGGCTGGCGGGCGAGATCGGCGGCATGGGATCGGCTTGCGTGACGCCGGCGGCCACGCCGGCCAGGGATGTCACCGCGACCGGGTCCGGCGCCGGTTCATCCACCGCCGCGCGCGCCGCTCGCGCGCCGAATACGAAGCACTCGGTGAGCGAGTTCGAGGCCAGGCGGTTGGCGCCGTGCAGGCCGGTGCACGAGCACTCGCCCACCGCGTACAGGCCGGGTAGGGAGGCGCGACCGTGCACGTCGGTGGCGATGCCGCCCATCACGTAGTGGGCGGCCGGTGCGACCGGGACGAGCTCGCGCTCGGGGTCGATCCCGGCCTGCCGCAACGCGCTGACCACGTTGGGAAACAGCGCCGGATCGACCTCGCGCATATCGAGGCCGACCGACGAGGCGCCGGTCGCGGCCATCTGGCGCTGGACCGCCCGGGCAACCTCGTCGCGCGGGGCGAGCTCGTCGACGAACCGCTCGCCGCTCGAATCGAGCAGACGGGCGCCCTCACCGCGCACCGCCTCGGTGACCAGCAGGCCGTCGGCGCCGTTTGACCCCACCACCGCGGTGGGATGGAACTGCACGAGCTCGAGGTCGGCCAGCGCCGCGCCGGCGGCGAAGGCCAGGAGCAGTCCTCCGCCGACCGCGCCGGCCGGGTTGGTCGTGCGCGACCACAGGGCGGCCGCGCCACCGGTGGCGAGCACGACGGCGCCGCTGGCAACCAGGAGCCCGTCATCGAGGCGGACCCCGCTGCAGCGTCCGTCGGCCACGAGCAACTCGACGGCTCGCCGGCCCTCGACGACGTCAATGCCCGGCTCCTGCGCCGCCACCGCACTCAGCTGTCTGACCAGGCGCCGGCCCGTCGCCGCCCCGCCGGCGTGCACGATCCGGCGCACGGAATGCCCGCCCTCGAGCCCGAGCGCGACGCGGCCGTCGCGGTCGGCGTCGAAGCGCATCCCCAGCCTGGTCAGGTCGCCCACCGCTTCCGGGGCCTCCTCGCACAGCACACGGGCGGCCGATTCGCGCACCGCGTCGCGGCCGGCAGCGATCGTGTCGCGCAGGTGGCGCTCCGGGCTGTCCTGCGCGGACATCGCCGCCGCCAGCCCACCCTGGGCCCACCAGCTCGAGGACTCGGCCAGGGGGGTCGCCGACACCAGCGTGACCTGTGCCCCGGCGCGCGCGGCGCGCACGGCCGTGTACAGCCCGGCTGCACCGGCGCCCACGACCGTGACATCCGCGCTCAGGACCTGCACTTGTGTTGCCGGGCGGTGCACGCGGACCGATACCGTACGCCGATGGCTTCCGCGCCGGTGTTGCTCGAGCATGAGTCCTCGCTGCGCCACGACACCGGCGCGCACCCCGAGCGCGCCGCGCGCATGCAGGCGATCGAGCGTGAGCTGTCGGCCTGCGACTGGCTCGGCTTCGAGCGACTGCAGTCCCCGGCGGTCGACCGGGCGGTGCTCGAGGCGGTGCACCCCGCCGCCTACGTGGCGTCGATCGAAAGTGCCTGCGCCAACGGCGGTGGCTTCCTTGACCTCGACACGGTGGTCAGCCCGGACTCCTTCGAGGCCGCCCTGCACGCGGCCGGCGGAGCCGTGCGCATGGTCGAACTGCTGCTCGACGGCTCCACGCCATACGCGTTCAGCGCCCACCGCCCGCCCGGACATCACGCCACGCAGTCGCAGGCCATGGGCTTCTGCCTGTTCAACAGCGTCGCGGTGGCGGCCCGGCATGCGTTGGACGGCTGTGGCCTCGAGCGGGTGATGATCCTCGACTGGGACGTGCACCACGGCAACGGGACCAACGACATCTTCCACGCTTCAGACGAGGTGCTGTTCGTATCGATCCACCAGTCGCCGCTGTATCCGGGGACCGGGCCGGCGAGCGACGTGGGCTCGGGGGACGGGCGGGGGTTCACGGTCAACCTCCCCGTGCCGCCCGGGGCGGACAACGAGATGTTCTGCGCGCTGGTCGACCGCGTGGTGAGCGCGCTCGCCCGGGAGTTCGCCCCGCAGCTCGTGCTGGTCTCGGCCGGGTACGACGCCCACCGCGAGGACCCGCTCGGCCAGTGCGAGCTAACCGAACAGGGCTTCGCCGCGATGACCCGCTCGGTGCGCCGCCTCGGCGAGGAGCTCCAGGCGCCCGTCGGCTGCGTGCTCGAGGGCGGCTACGCACTCGACGCGCTGGCCCGCTCGGTCGCCGCCACGCTGTCCGCGTTGCAGGAACCGGTGGCGTCTGGAGAAGCCGACGACTCGCCCGCTCCGCCGGTGGTCGGCGCGGCGCTCGAGCGACTGGCGGAGTGGTGGCCGGCGCTGCGCTGATCCGGTACAGTTGGTCGTAGATGGATCCCAGGGCTCTGAAGCTGCGCTGACTCCCGCCCGTCGCTCTGCGACGGCGCCGCTCTTCTTCGTCGTTCCCTGGAGGTCCCTTGTCGTTTCTCTCTACCACCCGTAGCACCACGCCTCGCCCCGACTCGCCGGGCGCTCCGGCCGTGTCGATGCGCGGCGTGGTCAAGCGCTTCGGCTCCGTGCTCGCACTGAACGGGCTGGAGCTCGAGGTGCCGAGTGGGATCTGCTACGGGCTGCTCGGCCCCAATGGCGCCGGCAAGTCGACCGCGATGCGGATCCTCACCGGGCAGGCGGTGGCCGATGCCGGGCGGACCCGAGTGCTCGGCTTCGACCTGCCGGCCCAATCGAAGCTGGCCCGCGCCCGCATGGGCGTGTGCCCACAGGAGAGCAATTTGGACGTGGACCTGCGCGTGCGCGACGTGTTGTCGGTGTTCGCGCGGCTGTACCGGGTGCCGGCGGGCGATCGCGAGCGCGCGGTCGAGAGTGCGTTGACGCTGGCGGGCCTACAGGCGCGGGCGTCGGACCGGGCGGTCACGCTCTCGGGCGGGATGCAGCGGCGCCTGCTGATCGCGCGGGCGCTCATCCACCAACCCGATCTGGTCCTGCTCGACGAGCCGACGGTCGGTCTCGACCCCCAGGTCCGCACCGAGCTGTGGTCGCTGATCCTCTCGTTGCGCGAGCGGGGCGCGACCGTGCTGATGTCGACCCACTACATCGAGGAAGCCGAGCGCCTGGCCGACCGGGTGGCGATCGTGTCTTCCGGCCGCGTGGTTGCCGAGGGCTCGCCCGGCGCTCTGGTCCGCAGCCACGCCGGTCGCGAGGTGGTCGACGTGCATGGCTCGGTCGCCGAACTGCGTGCGCTGCGCGAGTCCGCGTCCGCGGCCGGGGTGCCCACGCGGCAGTCGGGTCCGGCGCTCACCTATCTGCGCGCCGAGGATGGGGACGGCCGCGTGCCGGACGGCCGGCGCCGCGCCGCCACGCTCGAAGATGTGTTCGTCCACCTGACCGGGGACTACGTCGAATGACCGGCGCTCGCGTTCGCTCAGCTCGGCTCGAGCTGCCCGCGCTGTCGGCGGTGTGGATCCGCGAGTGGACCGTGTTCGTCTACTACTGGCGCACGCGCACGTTCGCGGCGGTGGTTGAGCCGGTGATCATGCTGGTCGCGTTTGGCCTTGGGTTCGGCAGGCTCGTCTCGCACGTCGAGGGCATCCCGTACATCCAATTCGTGGGGACCGGCGCGGTGGCCACCGCGGTGCTGTTCAGCGCGGTGTTCTCGGCCATGTTCGACTCGCTCTACAAGCGCCGCTACCAGCGCGTGTACGACGCGATGCTGTCCGCACCGGTCGATGTCGACGAGATCGTCACCGGCGAGGTGCTGTTCCTGGGCATGCGCGCCGGCGTGTACGGGGTCGCTCCGCTGCTGGTCGCGTTCTGCTTCGGGTTGCCGCCTCGGCCCGCGATGCTGCTGGTTCCGTTCGTCGGCGCTTTGACGGGCATCGGGTTCGCCGCGCTCGGGATGCTGTTCTCGGCGGCGGCGACGACGTTCGACGATCTGAGCTACGTGATCAGCGGGGTGATCACGCCGCTGTTCCTGGTCGCCGGCACGTTCTTCCCGCTGAACCGGCTGCCCGACTGGCTGCGCACGGCCGCCCTGTTCAACCCCCTGTACCACTGCGTCGAGCTCGTGCGCCACTGCGCGTTCGGGCTGCATCCCGCCGCGGATCTGCTGCACGTGGGTGCGCTCGTGCTGTTCGGTGTGCTGGCGTGGCGTCTGGCCGTGTGGCGGACCCGGGGCCGGTTGATCCTCTAGCGCAGCGAGCGCCAGGCGGCGAGCACCTGCGCGGCCATGCGGTCGGTGCTGTACGGCTCGGCGCGAGCGCGGCCGTCGATCCGCGGGTCGGGATCGTTTATGTGTGGCTCGAGGGCCGCTCGCCAGATGGCCGCGTCGAACGGTGCGCACAGCGTGCCGGGCAGGTGTTCGAGTGCAGTAGGGGCGATGCCCACAGGCGTGGCCAGGACCGGCACGTCGCAGGCGACCGCCTCGAGCACGGCCAGGCCGAAGCTCTCGCGCTCGGAGGGCACGAGCACGGCGTTGGCCGCGTTGACGTACAGCGGGACTGTGGCCGGACCCACGTTGCCGAGGCTGATGAGCTCGGCGCCCGTGCCGGCCACGGCCGCGAGTGCGCGGTCGTGGCGCTTCTCGGGCCTTTGCGGGTCGGCCGGGAACAAGACGTACCGACCTGCCGGTCTCAGGTTCAGCGCGGCGCGAGCCTCGGCGCGCGGGATCGGCCTGAAGCGCTCGATGTCGACGCCGCAGGGAAGGACCGCGCGTTGCCCGCGCATCGCCCAGCCCGGGACCTGCGTTGCGAGTGACTCGGAGACCGTCGCCACCAGGTCGAGGAACGGGAGGGCGGCGAGCGTGACCGCACGCGAGCGCGGATGCACGAGGTCGGTGCCGTGCAGGGTCACCGCGTGTGCTTGGCCCGCCGCCATGAACGCGGGCCACGCGGTCAACCCGAAGTGTGCGTGAACCACGTCGTAGCGCTGGGTGCGGTGGCGGCGGCGTAACTCCGCGGCGGCTGTGACGTAGCTGCCGGCGCCCCCGGGCGCGAACGCGAACAGCTCGACCTGCACCCCGTCGATGCGTCGCAAAGCCTCGACCTGATCGCGCACGAAGCTACCCAGCGCCGGCCGCGCCGGGGTCGGATACATGTTCGTGACGACGAGTGCGCGCACGTGGGGGGCGAGCGTACCGCCGGTCACCTCTGGCACCATCCCGCGCGATGACCCCGCTTGCCCACCAACCGGTTGGGGTGTTCGACTCGGGCGTCGGCGGCCTGACCGTCCTACACGAGGTGCTCGTGTCGCTGCCGGCCGAGGACTACCTGTACCTCGGCGACACGGCGCGCTTCCCGTACGGCGATCGCACGCAGGACGAGCTGCGCGCGTTCTCGATCGAGATCGCCGAGCATCTGCTGGCGGCCGGGGCGAAGCTGCTGGTGATCGCCTGCAACTCGGCCAGCGCGGCGGCGGTGGACGCCGTCGAGCGCCATCTGGCGGCGACCGCGCGTGACGTCGACGTGATCGGCGTGCTGCGCCCGGCGGCGCAGGTCGCGGTGGTGGCCAGTCACACCGGCCGGATCGGGTTGCTGGCCACGCCCGCGACGGTGGCTTCGGGGGCCTACGAGCGGGCCGTCGCGTCGCTGGACCCCCACGTCCACCTGGAGAGCGTGGCCTGTCCTGACCTGGCGCCGATCATCCAGGGCGGGTTCCCGTTCGACGAGCGCGTGGTGTCGATCGTCCGTGCGTATTGCGTGCCGCTGCGCGAGGCTGAGGTCGACACCGTGATCCTGGGCTCGACGCACTATCCGCTGTGCGCGCCGATGTTGCAGCGGATGCTCGGCCGGGGGGTCGCCCTTGTCTCTGCCGGTATGGGCGTCGCGCGCAGCGTCGAGCGGGCACTGGCCTCGCGGGGATTGCTCAATCCGCAGGTCGGAGAGGGGAGCTATCGGTTCATGTGCACGGCCGACGTCGAGTCGTTCCGCACGGTGGGGACGCGTTTCCTGCAGATGCCGCTGGGCGAGGTCGCACACGTGGAGCTGTCGGCCACGGTGGCGGCATGAGCGAGGCGGCTCCGACCCGCAGCTGCGGCCGCGCTCCGGACCAGCTTCGCCCGATGTCGATCGAGCCGGGCTTCGTGCGCACGGCCACCGGCTCGGCGCTGATCTCGATGGGCGAGACCCGTGTGATCTGC
>DATIEI010000269.1:0-5318 GCA_035455845.1 Solirubrobacteraceae bacterium | reverse complement strand
GAACGGCCCTCATCCCGATCGCGTACCTGTGCGGGCGCGAGCTGGTTTCCCGGCGTGCCGGCCTGCTCGCGGCCGCGTTCGTGGCCGTCAATCCGTTCATGGTGTGGTACTCGCAGGAGGCCCGCGAGTACATGCTGCTGGCCACGCTGTGCGGCGCGTCGCTGCTGTGCTTCATACGGGCATTGCGCGATCCCTCCCCGCGCAACATCGCGTGGTGGGCGGGGCTCTCCGTGCTCGCCCTGCTGACCCACTACTTCGCGGGGTTCCTGATCGCGCCGCAGGCGCTCTGGCTGCTCTACAAGGCACGCAGCCGAGCGAGCGTGGTGGCGGTGGTCGTGGTGGGCCTGGTCGAGCTGGCGCTGATCCCGTTGTTGGTCAGTCACGCGACGGCGTCGCTACTCGGTTTCATCACCGGAACGCACCTGAGCACCCGGGTCCAGGCGGTGCCGGTCGCGTTCGCCCTGGGACCAACGGTTGGGACGTCGCTGATCAGCTACGGACTGATTGGTGCGGCCATCCTGGCCGGCATCCTGATCGTGCTGCTGATCGTCGGAGCCGAGAGCCACGAGTTGCGCGGAGCCGGAGTAGCCGCCGGGCTGGCCGCGGTGGTCTTGCTGGCTCCGCTTCTCGCGGCGCTCTTGGGTAAGGACTACTACCTCGCGCGCGCGCTGATTCCCGCCTGGCTCCCGCTCGCGATCGTGCTCGCCGCCGGCTGCACGACGCAGCGCCTGCGAGTTCCCGGCGCGGTTCTCGCCGTGATCGTCCTGGCCGGATTCGCGTATGGCCTGATCAGGATGAACACCGGCGTTCAGTACCAGCGTCCCGACTGGCGGGGGGTGGCCCGAGCCCTCGGCTCCGCATCCGGCCCGAGGGCGATCGTCGCCTACGACGACCTGGGCACCGATCCGCTGAAGCTCTACCTGCCAGGCGTGCCGTGGACCACACCGACCGGCGCCGTATCGGTCAACGAGGTAGACGTGGTCGGTTATTCCGTGCAGGGAGTCGCCGATCCGCTGCCTAGCGGTGTGAGACTGCTCGCGACCAGACGCGTGGACAACTTTCTCGTGATCCGCTTCTCGCTCGAGGCTCCCTGGCGCCTGCCCCCGAATCAGATCGGTTCGCGCGCCGAGCGGCTCCTCGTGGACAGTGCTCCCGGGCAGGTCGTACTCCTGCAGCGCTCGCGCCTGCCCGGCTGAACGCGGCGAAGCCAGTGATCCTGATCCTCCACAACCGCTACCGGGCGGCCGGCGGGGAGGAGCGCGCGGTGGCCGACCTGGCTCGGCTGCTGGCGCGACGCGGCCACGAGGTCGAGGTGCTCGAGCGCTCGAGCCAGGGGCTGGGGCGGAGCCGGGCGGCAGCCGGCCTCCTGGCCGGCGGGCTTGACCCCGGCGAGGTCGCACAGCTCGTACGCCGGCGCGGTGTGCGGGTTGTTCACGCCCACAACCTCCATCCATCGTTCGGCTGGCGGTCGCTCGCCGCCGCAAGAGATGCTGGCGCCCGCACGCTGCTGCATCTCCACAACTACCGGTTGTTCTGCGCGATCGGCGTCGCCTACCGGGACGGCGCGCCCTGCTTCCGCTGCCGTCTCGATCACACGCGCCCCGGCCTGCGCCTACGCTGCCGCGGCTCGCTTCCCGAAGCCGCGGTGTACGCGATCGCGCTGCGCCGGCAGCAGCCCCGGATACTCGAGCACGTCGACCAGTTCGTAGCGGTCAGCGAGGCGCTCGCCGGGCGTTTGCGCGACTTGGGTCTGCCGCCCTCGTTAACCGCCACGTTGCCCAACTTCATGCCCACAGACGAGTTCGCGACGGAGTCCGGCGCCGGGAGGGGCGAGTTTGCCCTCGCCGCCGGCCGGTTGACCGAAGAGAAGGGATTCGACACCGCAATCGCGGCCGCGCGAGCCGCCGGCGTGCCGCTGGTGATTGCCGGCGCCGGCCCGGACGAGCCGCGCCTCCGCAGCCTGGCCGACGGCGGCGATGTCCGCTTCGCCGGCCTGGTGGCGCCCGAGGCTCTGGCCGGATTGCGCCGGCGCGCCGCGGTCGCGCTGGCGCCCTCGCGCTGGGAGGAGCCGTGCCCGTATTCGGTGCTCGAGGCAATGGCCGCGGGGGTGCCTGTCCTCGCCTCCGACCGCGGCGGCCTGCCGGAAATGGTGGGTGGCGCGGCCGGGCTGCCCGCCACCGATGCCTCAGCGTGGCGTGCGGCATTGTCGGAGCTTTGGCAGAACCCACGGCTGCGCACCCAGCGGGGCAACGAGGCGATCGCCCGGGCGCGCGATCGACACGGCGAGGAGCGGTACTACGAGCGACTCACGCGGCTGTATGACGGGGTTTCCCCATAAGCTTGCGGCCATGACGCGACGGGCGATCACGGTCCTCGCGCTCGGATGCGTCCTGTCGGTCGGCGCACCGGCGCTTGCGGGGGCGGCGGCGAGCGGCACCCCCGCCCAGGCCATCACCGACTGCAACGACCACGGCAAGCTCACGCAGTCCTACTCGTCGCCGGTGCTGCGTCAGGCGCTCGCACAGATGCCGGCCGACGTCCGCGAGTACACCGACTGCTTCGACGTGATCGAGCGTCAGCTGTTCAAGCAGCTCGGCCAATCGGGCGCCGCGGGAGGCGGGACCGCCACGAGTAGTTCCGGAAGCTCGGGTCTGCCGACCTGGTTGATCGTGGTGATCGTCGTGCTCGCGCTCGCCGCGATCACGTTCGGCGCGCTCGCGCTCAGGCGGCGTCGGACCTCGTCCGGGCCCGGCGCAACTGATGGTCCCGATGGACCCGCGGGGCCCCCGCCCAGCGAGCCGGGCCCGCCCCCGAGCGAGCCCGGCGACTCCGAGGGCCCGCCGGCTAGCGGACCGTGACGCTCACCGTCCGGCTGTAGACAGTGCCGCTGCCGAGCAGCTGATCGGCCGCCGGATAGGCCCAGGCGAGCCTGACCGCGCCGCTGGCGGGCAGCGCCAGGTGGACGTCGATGTAGCCCTTCGAGTTGTGGATGGCCACGGTGTCGATGGTCTGCCACGCGCCACGCGACCCGCTCTGGAACTGGATCTGCACGCTCTGAGCCTGACCGGTATCGAGATGCGCATAGCCGGCCGGGCGGGCGCCACCCCAGATCTCGATCTTGCGCCCGGCGCGCGCGCTCGTCGTCGGGATGAACAACGGCATGCGGTAGGCGTCGTAGCCCGGCTTGTGGCTGCCGTCCGGGTTCTCCAGCGCGCTGTCGAAGAATCCGGGTGGCGGCGGATCGATGAGCCCGTACTGCGAGTAGCTGTACAGGCGAGCCATCTTGTAGCTGAGGTACTCGGCCCAGTTGATGTAGTCGGCGCCCGTGTCCGGGCTGACTCCCTCGTGGGGATCGGGCGGACGCGTCCGGTAGCCGTACTCGGTATCCCACAGCGGGAAGTGCGTGTGCGAGCCATAGACGGCGTTCAAGTGATCCAAGGTCCGCGCCAGCCGCGGGACTTCGGGCAGATCGGCGAAATTGGGATCGCTGTGGCCGACACCGATCGAGCCGTTCGAGCGCAGGTAGGTCGGCTTGTTCGGCGGCGTGGTCATCTCGTACGGGTGGACGGAGACGCCGCTGGCTCCGAACAGGGCGGGATTCTGCCGGCGGAAGCGGCGCGAGCCGCTCGCCGTGGTGGGACAACCCCGCGCTGCGGCCGCGGATCCCCGCAGCTGGCGGTAGCGCGAATCCACGCAGTACAACGCGCGCAGGAAGATCAGCGGCTTCATCTCCGCGAATGTGCCCCAGGCGTTGTTGCCGCGCGCGGTCAGCTCGCCGAACAGGATCGTGTCTGTCCGGGTCTTGTGGCCGGTCGCCTGGAGCGCGCTCCACGCCGCATCGACCAGGCCGCGGTACAGCCGCGGGCTGTTCTCCGTCGTCTGGTGCGGGCCGACGCCCTGCGGCGCGAGGTCGTATCCGTAGTCAGGCTCGTTCCAGATCGACCAGAAGTTGATCCGCGGCAGCGCGGTCGACGAGCCCCGGGGCTTGTAGGACCCGTCGTAACGCGTCCCGACCGCCTTGACGAAGTAGCCGAACTCCTTGGCCGACGGCTTCCAGTCGGCCCGGAAGTAGCCGGTGGTCCCACGCGGCGCGCCGGAGCCTGTCGCCCACAGCGGCGCGGGCGCGTCGAGCGTGAAGTCGAGGCTGATCCCATCCGCGGCGGCGACACGGGCGACCGCGTCATAGGGCGCCCAGCCAGGAGCCGGATAAGCCGCCGGATCGGTGGCGTTGAAGCGCTTGGGGCGGTGGGTCGAATTGGGCTGCGGGGCGATCGAACCCCACGCCACGTTGATCCGGACCCGCTGGACGCCGAGGTCGCGCAGCTGCTGGAGCGTTGCGGTCGGGTTCCCGAGCACCTGGTTGTCGTCCTGGAAGATCGTTTCCTGGGTGAGCGAGGCGCCGGCGGGTGCGGCATGAAGCGCCATCAGGGCAGCGAGGCCCAGCAGCGCAGCGGCGAGGGGGAGTTTGCGAGAGATCGTGGGCACGGGGGTTGCAACTATCTGGCCGCCTCGAAGTTGCGCCTGCCGGCCCGAAGTGCAAGCCGGCGCCGCGCCGCCTGACCGTCCCCTCGAAGCCCGACCCGAAATTTCCGCCAATGGAGACGGACCCCGCCGCCAGTGACGGAAAACTCGTCTCTCAGCCGAACAATCCGGAACTAACGTGCGACCCCGGCGGTAATGGCGGAAATTTCGGATTGGGAGGGCCTCGTCGCATCGGCAACCGCTGAACCTCTGACGAACCGACCCACGCTCCGCTTCCTCGAGCCCCGGGGAGCTGACGGCGCGAACGCGACCTTCACATGGCCCGGCGCCACCGGCTCTACACTCGCTGGCATGGCCTCTCAGCGCCAGATTCACGTGGGTGGGGTGCCGATCGGCGGCGGCGCCCCGGTCGCCGTCCAGACCATGACCAAGACCGAGACGGCCGATCTTGGCGCGACGATGGCCCAGATCCGCCGGGTGGCCGAGGCCGGCGCGGACATCGTCCGGGTCGCGGTCCCACGCGAGAAGGACGTCGAGGCGCTCAAGACGATCGTCACCGAGTCGCCGATCCCGGTCATCGCCGACATCCACTTCAACTACACGCTCGCGCTCAAAGCCCTCGACGCCGGCGCGCACTGCGTCCGGCTCAATCCCGGCAACATCGGCGGCCCGGACAAGGTGGCGCTGGTCACCCAGCGGGCCAACGAGCTGGGCACGCCGCTGCGCATCGGGGTCAACTCTGGCTCGCTCCCCAAGCATCTCCACGACCTCGAGTTCGAGAACCCGGTCGAGGCCCTCGTCACGGCCGCGGTCGAGTTCGTCGAGCTGATGGAGCG
>DATIEI010000268.1:0-3712 GCA_035455845.1 Solirubrobacteraceae bacterium | reverse complement strand
CCCGACAGCCCGGCCGAACAGGCTCGAAGGGCCGCGCACGCATGCCCGAGGTCCCGCTTAAGGACCGACGGGGCGCCACTTCCGTGGCGCCCCGGCGGTTGAGGGAGGAGAGGGTGCTGCATTCGCCGGCGAGGTTATGAGGCCGGCGAACCTATCCCGCGCGATGACGCTCTCCTTGGGCGCCCGGCGGGGGAAGCTCTTTACTGCCTACGAGTTGATCAGTCCCTGCGCGTCAGACACGAGCCGCTCGACCCGTGCGCTCACCGCGCCAGACTGCTTCTCGAAATCCCTACGCACTGAGCTTAGCTCACGGTTCAAGCGCCCCCGGTTCTGTCGCATGGTCTTCTCGACCAGGCTGCGACGCTGCCGAAGCTCCCGCTCAAAGCGTGTACGTGCCCGGCGAACCTGCCGTTCAAACCGGTTCCGGGCGGTGGCGCCACGACGCTCGTAGCGCTTGAGCTCTCGCTCGAGCGCGGGGCGAGTCCGGTACTTGCCGGCCAGGCCCTTGACCGTGGAGACGAGGTTGTCGCTCGCCAGCAGGCCGGCTCCGACCGGAACGAGTACCGCCCGCTCGGCGAGGACCTGCGCCTGGGCGGCGCGGGTCTTGGGTTGTGTGGACGTGGTGGTGCGGGTCGCGGCTCGCCGCGTACCGGCCGACGTCCGGCTAGCCGTGCGGCGCGTGGCGGCACCGGTCGTGCTTCGTCGGGTGGTTCGCTTGGCGGCGGGCTTCTGTGCGCCCGAGGAGGTGGTAGCCATGCTCTATCTCTCTCTCAGCTCTTGTCTTGAAAATGATCGAACATGTGTTTGTACACGAGAGGCTAGCGCGTGTTACAGCCCGGTCGAATGAAAAGTTCGTGAACGAACGCGAACGGACGCTGTTCAGGCCGCAGCGTCCGGCTCTGACCGGCGGGCCGGGCCAAGCTCCCCCGGGATCACGCGCTCGATCCAGGCATGCGGATCGCGCAGCTCGGGCAGCGTGGGTATGGCTTCTGGCCCCGCCCACAGGTGGTGCAGCGCCTCCGGCCCCCGTTCGCGCACGATCGCGTCGCAGAAGAACTTGCCCTGCTCGTACTGGCGGAGCTTCAACTCGAGCCCGAGCAGCCGGGCGACGAGCCGCGAGAGTCCCGACTGTGACTTGCGCCGGCGGTCGAGCGCGGCGCGCAGCTTGGGCAGCGACGGGAGCAGATCGGGCGCCACGGCGTCCATCACGTGCTCGGCGTGGCCCTCGATGACCGCCATCACCGCCTGGACGCGGTCGAGCGTCTCGCGCTCGGGGGTGGTGGTGACGATCGAGATCAGGTCCCCGTTGCGCAGATGGCCGAGCACCCGCTTGACCTCGTCAGTGCTCGGGACGCGGAGCTTGCGCGGCGTCTCCAGGCGGACCTCGGCGCTCTTCAGAAGCTCCCGAACCAGGCCGGCGACGTGGGGATGGAGCCACGGCACGCCCGCGAACTGGACGGCGTGGGTGACCTCGTGCAGCGCCACCCACGTCATGAACTCCTCCTCTTCGGCCCGGAACGCCTGGACGGCCTGGCCGAGGTTGGGGAGCACGAACAACAGCCGCGGCGGCCGGTCCTCCACCGCCTCGTCGAGCAGCACGAGCTCGTACTGACCCAGCACGCGCTGGCCCAGGTAGCCGACGACCACGCCGACCTCGGTGCTCAGCACGATGCCCATGGCGATCTCCATGGCCGGCTTGAGCGGACCCAGGTTGTCGCCCGCACGCTTGAGCACCGGGTCGAGCAGGAGTCGCATCGAGTCGATGTTGGTGGCCACCCACTCCTGGCGGCTGATGCCCTCGGGGGGCGGGAGCGGGCGGGCGGGCTTCAGACCCGTGTAGGCCACGACGCGAGACTCGGATTCGGCGGCCAGCGCGGTGAGGTCAGACTGCGGCGAGTGCGCCTCGGGCGGCTGCGCTCCGGTCCCGGCCACGAAAGTGGCGATCCGCTTGGCGATGATCCAGTCGATCACGCCGGGATCCTCTCGAGCATGGCGAGGGTCTCCATTGAGCGGGCGGCGACGACCGGAGAAGCCGGGTCTGCGGTGAGCGGAGCGCTCAGCGGGCTCTCGCACCAGGGGAAGCTGATGTAGCCACCGGCTTCGCGGACGATCAGCTGACCGGCGGCCGCGTCGACGCCCCGGGAGCGCCGCAGCGAGACCATTCCGTCGAATCGGGCCGCCGCCACCTGGCACAGCGACGTCGCGATCGTCCCGAGCGCGCGCAGGCGGTACGCGCTCTCCTGGAGCGCCTCGATCGAGGCCTTGATCCAGCGCGGGTCGGCCGATTCGATGCCAAGTACCTCGAGGCGCCCGTCCCGCCCGCGACGCTCCTGCAGGGACGGGTCGAGCGGCGCGCCGTCCAGCCAGGCGCCCTGACCTCGCCACGCCCACCACTGCTCGCCCGGCCCGAAGTCGTGGACGAAGCCGAACGCGACGTCGGCCATCGTTTCGCCGTCGGCCACGGCGATTGACAGGGCGTAGCTGGGGACGCCGCGCTTGGCGTTCAGCGAACCGTCGATCGGGTCGATGATCACGCGCACGTCGGAGTCGCCGAAGTCGATCACGCCGCGCTCCTCGGACACCGCGCAGAACTCGTAGCCCTCGTCGCGCAGGCCGTCGAGCTGGTCGAACACGAGCTGCTCGGCGTTCTGGTCGATCTCGAGCGTGCGGTCCCCTCCGCTACCCCGGGTCCCGGTCTCCTGGGCTCGCTGTTTGGTGGTCGGGACGTCCGCGAGCATGCGCTCGAGGCCGGTTACCGCCCGCCGGCAGACTGCGAGCCAATCCGCATCGAGTGCCGAGCGAGTGGACGTCATAGCCGACTTATGCTGTCAGACGTGGCGCTCACCCTAGACCCCCTGCTTCCCGCTCAACGGGAGGCTGTCACCTGTTCGGTCGAGCCTTTGCTGGTGCTGGGGGCGGCGGGGACGGGCAAGACGCGGACGATCGAGGCTCGCTTTGGCGGCCTCGTGGAGCGCGGATGCCGGCCGGAGCGGATGCTGTTCCTGACCCCCTCGAGGGCCCGCGCCGACGCCTCGCGGGCCTGGCTGGAGCAGGGGCTCTCGCATGGCTACGACGAGCTGTTCGTGCTCACCGCGGTCGAGCTGGCGGCGATGGTCCTGAACGCCGCCGGGCCGGGGGTCGACCCGCTCGAGCCGGTGCTGGGCCCGGCCGAGCGGTTTGCGATGCTGCTCGAGGGGATCGATCGCCTGTCGCTCGAGCGCCACGACTTCGGCGGCAGCGCCCATGCCCTGCTGGCCGGCTTCATCCGGCGGATCGACCGGCTGAAGGCCCATCTGGTGGGGGCCGAGGAGTACGCCCGATGGGCGGAGCGGCTGGCCGGGTCCGATTCCGGTGGTGCGGCTGCGGCGCCCGACGCGGGCCTCGAGCTGGAGTTCGCCGAGGTGTATCGGGTCCACGAGCAGCTGCTGGCCGAGGCGGGGGCCCGGGATGCCGGCGATCTGATCCGCGACGCGCTGAAGGTGGTACGCGCCCGGGGCGGCGCGGGGGGGTCTTTCGAGCACGTGCTGGTAGACGACGCGCACGACTTCGACCTGGCCTCGGCGACGCTGGCTCGGGCCGTGGCGGGTACGCGCCTGACCGTGGCGGCCGACCCGGTGCTTTGGCTCGGGGGGTCTCCGCTGCGAGCCCCCGAGGCCTGCGTGCTCGTGCTGGGAGCGAGCCTCCGGGTTCCGCGGCGCGTCATCCGGGCGGC
>DATIEI010000267.1:0-8391 GCA_035455845.1 Solirubrobacteraceae bacterium | reverse complement strand
CGCGCCAGCCTCGTCGGGGCTAAGCAGCGCGCAGCGGGCGAGTGCGAGCAGCGCCCGCCCCAGCGGGGTCGTGGCCAGCCGGATCCGCCGCTCGAACGCCACCGGGATCCCGTAGCGGCGGAACACGCGCTCGATCAACGGCCCGCTGCGCTCGGGGGAGCGGTACACGACCGCGATCTCCTCGCCCGGAATGCCCGGGCGGAGCAGCTCCAGCACTTCGGCGGCGAGAAGCTCGGCCTCGGCCAGCTCGCCACCGGCCTCGAGCAGCGCTACCGCCTCCCCCGGGTCGACTCGGTCCGCCGCCGGCCCCGGCTCGAACAGCCGTCGTTCCAGCTGATGCAGCGCGGTTCGCGACTCTGGCGCATAGTGCTCACCGAGCGCGGGCAGGTCGAGCACCCGCTCGGCGAGCGGACGAAGCTCCTCCACGGTCTCAGCCCTGGCCGAGAGCGCTGGCCGACCGGCCTCGTAGGTCAGCGAGACCGTGACCTCGGCGCCCACCACCCGGGCCAGGGTCTCGATCGCGTCGCGCTCCAGGGGGTGCAGGTCGTCGAAGCCGTAGAAGAACACCGGCTCGGAGCCCCATCGCCCGGGCGCCGCGCGCAGGGCGTCGAGCGCGCGCCAGGCGTAGAGCTCGGCGTCGACCCGGCCGAGCTGCTCCAGACGCGCGGCGTACGCCGTGTAGAGCGCGGCCACATCGCGGGCGTAGGCAGCGCGCCGCCGGTCCTGCTGGGCCCAGCTCTCCATCGCCTCAGCGAACCGCGCGGGCGTGATCAGCGAGCGCTGCAATTCGCCGATCAGCTCCCCAGCCGCGCTCGGGAACCCCGCCGTATCAGCCGCCGGCCCCAGCGCGTCGAACCGGGCGCCCTGAAGCGCCTGCTCGAGCACGCGCTCGCGCTGCAGGCGGGTCAGCCGCCGCCCGGCGTAGCCCGCCCGAGCGGCGATCTCGCCCGCCAGCCCGCTGAACGTGAAAACTGAGCCGAGGACGGCGCCGCTCTCGGCCAGCTCGCGGCCGTAATGGGCGGCGTCCGCGCTGGTCGGGACGACGAGAATCGCTCCGCGGGCCGATGCCGCCGCAAACGCACCGAGCACCTCTCCGGCCTTCGCCGAGTTGGCGGGTCCGAGCACGAGAGTCAAAGGCATAGGCCCATAGTGGCGCCCGCGACGGACGGGGTGAAAACCGCGGCGCCCGCGGCTCTTAACCCCGATGCCATTCGAGCCGCCCGAGAAAACCGGGAACTATTCCCGGAAAACGCAGCCGGATGATCGGGAGATTGCTGCACTTGCCGATCGCCAGCACGGTGTTGTGGCGACCTGGCAGCTCACAGCTCTCGGCCTGACCTACGACGACATCCGGTACCGCGCCCGGATCGGGCGACTGCACCGTATACACCGGGGTGTATACGCGGTTGGATATCGGACACTCACCCCCAAGGGGCATCGGATGGCGGCGGTCCTCGCCTACGGGCCCGACGCGGTGCTCAGCCACCGCTCGGCCGCGGCGCACTGGGACATCGGACAACCCTCGTGGAAGATCGATGTCACGACACCGTCCTCCAGGAGAAGCCGGAAGGGAATCCGCGCCCATCAGGCGACGCTGCACCCTGAGGACATCACCGTCCACGACGGGATTCCGATCACTACCGTGGCCCGCACGATTCTCGACCTTGCAGCCCACCTGAACCAGGATCAGTTGACTCGTCTGATCGAAGACGCCGACCGCAAGGAGCGGTTCGACCTGAAGGCCCTCGACCAGGCAATCGCTCGCCGGCCGCACGCTCCCGGCATCGGCCGGGTGAAAGCGGTTCTGGCCGCCTACCGAGGTCCCGCCGACACGCGCTCCAAGCTCGAACGCGACTTCCGCGCGCTGGTCCTGAAGGCAGGCCTCCCGGAGCCGCAATACAACGTCGTCGTCGAAGGGCTGACCGTCGACGTCTACTGGCCAGAATGGAAGCTGGTCGTCGAGCTCGACGGAGAGCCGTACCACAACAATCCGCGCGCATACGAGAACGACCGCATCCGCGACGCCATCCTCCAGAAGGCAGACCTCCGCGTCCTCCGGGTCACCGGGGACCGCCTCGACAACGAGCCAGCTTCGGTCGTGGACGACGTCCTGGCCCTGCGACGGATCAGCTGACTACGCCGCCTCGGGCTGCGCAGTCGCCTCGGCCGCCGCCGGCTCGGCCTCCTCGGCCTCGGGCGGCTTGGCGCCGGCCTTCGCCCAGGGCTCGTCGAACTCCACGCGCCACTTTCCGTCCTCGGTCTGCTGCAACGCCAGCCGGGCCCGGAAGCTCTTGCCCGAGCGGCCCTTGAAGCCGGTGACCGGCTTCTCGGTGCGACCGGTCTTGATCAGCTCGCGCGCCACCGACACCGGAAGCTGCTTGCCGGCCTTGGACTTCCAGATCACGAAGCCGCAGCCGGGGTCCTCGCGCGACCAGCACGAGTAGCCCTTGCGGTTCTCGTTGATGTCCCGCCCGCACACCGGACAGGGCCCGAGGTTCGCCCGGGGAATCCGGACATCCTTCAGATTCCGGTCGAGCTCGCCGACCGTCTCCTCGGTGAATCGAACGATGTCGCCCATGAACGCCTCGCGGGAGTCCGCGCCGGTCTCGATCAGGGCCAGCCGCCGCTCCCAGTCGCCGGTCAGCCCGGGCGAGGTGAGCACGTGCTCGCCGAGCAGGCGGATCACGTTGAGGCCCTTCTCGGTGACCACGAGCGCGCGGCCGTCGCGCTCGACGTAGCCGACCTGGATCAGGCGCTCGATGATCGCTGCGCGCGTGGCCGGCGTACCGATTCCCGACTCCTTCATCGCCTCGCGCAGCTCCTCGTCGTCGACCAGCTTGCCGGCGGTCTCCATCGCCCCGAGCAGCGAGTTGTCGTTGTAGCGGGCCGGCGGCTTGGTCTCCTTCTCCTCCGAGCCGATGTCGCTCACGTCGACCTGCTCGTCCTTGACCAGCTTGGGGAGCTGCTGCTCACGGCCCTCGTCGTCGTCGGACTGCTCGGCATCCGGCAGCTCGCCGTAGACCGCGCGCCAGCCGGCCACCAACAGCACCTTCCCGCGGGTCCGGAACACGTGCTCGGCGACCGTGGTCTCGACGCGCGTGTTCTCGAACACCGCGTCGGGATGGAAGATCGCCAGGAATCGCCGCACGACGAGGTCATAGATGCGACGGTCGTCGTCCGACATCTTGTCGACCGGATGGCGCTCGGCGCGCGTGGGAATGATCGCGTGGTGGTCTGAGACCTTCTCGTCGTTGACCACGCGGCCGAGTGGCAGCACGTCGAGACCGAGCACGTATTCCGACGCCTTCGCATACTCGGCCTGGGAGCCGACCAGCCGGGCGATCGGCTTGATCTCGGTGATCATGTCGCTGGTTATGTAGCGCGAGTTGGTGCGCGGATAGGTGAGCGCCTTGTGCTCCTCGTACAGCCGCTGGGCGGCGGCGAGCGTCCGGCGGGCGGTGAAGCCGTAGCGCCGGTTCGCGTGGCGTTGCAGAGACGTCAGGTCGTACAGGAGCTCCGGACGCTCCTTGCGCTCGGACTTGTCGAGCTTGGTGATCTGGCCGGCCTGACCGCGGCAGGCCTCCACCACCGCCCGCGCAGCCTCGGCGCTCGCCACCCGTGGGTTCGCCCCGTCGTGGTAGCGGCCCTCGTAGACGCGCGGGCGATCCTCGACCGGATCGAAGGTCGCGTCCACCACCCAGTAGGGCTCGGGGACGAAGTCGCGGATCTCCTGCTCGCGGCGGGCCAGGATGGCCAACGTAGGTGTCTGCACTCGGCCGAGCGATACCGCGCCGTCAAACGAGGAACGCAGTCGGATCGTGGCCGCGCGCGTCGCGTTCATGCCGACGATCCAGTCCGCCTCCGAGCGCGAGCGCGCCGCCGCCTCGAGCGTGGCCAGTTCGGTGCCGGGGCGCAGGGCGCCGAACGCCTCCTTGATCGCGGTCGGCGTCATCGAGTTCAGCCACAGCCGCTGGACCGGCTTTTTGGACCCCGCCTTCTCGTAGAGATAGGCGAAGATCAGCTCGCCCTCGCGGCCGGCATCGCACGCGTTCACCACCAGGTCGACGTCGTCGTTGTCGAGCTGGCGTTTGACCACGGTCATCTGCTTCTTGGAGCGCTCGTCGCGCACGACCAGCTTGAAGCGGTCGGGCACGATCGGCAGATCGGCCATCCGCCACTTCTTGAAGCGATCGTCGTATTCGTCGGGGTCGGCGAGCTGGACCAGGTGGCCGACCGCCCAGGTCACGATGTGCTCGGGCCCGTCGAGGTATCCCTCGTGCTTGGTGAACGGGCCCGGGAGCACGCGCACCAGGTCGCGCCCAACCGACGGCTTCTCGGCGATGACCAATGTCTTGCCCATGAGTTCGCGAGGGTAGCGCTCGCGTCAAACTGGCCGGCCAGACTTGCCAGCCTTTCGACGCCGCGATGGGCAGTCCGAGCTAACGGCCCGACACTAGCTAGACGGGCGAGCCGAACTCGGCCCGCAACGTGGCGACCGTGCGCGCGACCGCCCCCAGCCCGTGCCGCTCGGCGGCCTCGGCGGCCGTGTCGAGCAACTCGCCGGCACGCGGGTCGCCGGGGCGGGCGCTCCAGATCGCCCGGGCGTAATCGACATGGACGCGGGCCAGACAAGCAGGCGCGTGCAACTCGAGGTTGGCGGCGATTGCCCGCTCGAAGTGCTCCGCCGCCAGCTCGACGCGACCCATGGTGGCGGCCAGCTTGCCCAGGAAGCCGGCCGCCGAGCCGAGGCACGCCGCGGCCAGCCCGATCACCACGTTGACGTCCGCATACGGCTCGAGCAGCTCGTAGAGCAGCGCCGCGCGCTCGGCATCCCCGAGGTCCGCGCACACGTCGCTCAGCAGGGTCATGGCGATCATCCAGTCGAGATCCTTGGGCACGTCCTCGAAGTCGTGGGCGGCCAGCCGCTCGAACTCCTCACGCGCCTCCTCGAGCCGGCCCTCCTCGCACAGCATGGTGGCCAGCGCGGCCCGCCACGCCGGACGGGCCGGATTCTCGGACACGAGCTGGCGGGTGGCCTGCTCGAGCTCCCCCATCCGGCCCTGGTCGCGCCGGATGGCCAGGACCTGGATCGCGTAGTACTGCGAGGCGGTTACGGCCTCCGCCGGCGCCCCGGCGGCGAGCGCCTCCGAGGCGAGCCGGTCCGCTCGGTCCAAGGCGCCGGCCAGCAGCGCGCGCATCGCCTGCCACATGATCGCCGTCCATTCGAACAGCGACTGGCGCAGCCGGTCGGCGCCGGCCGAGAACGCCTCCATCTGAGCGTCGACCGCGCCGAGGTCCCCGCGCTCGAGCAAGTCAACCGCCAGCCATGCGTGGGCCTGGAGCTGGAGCTCGAGGTTGCCGGCTTGGCGAGCGAGCGTGAGCATCTCGGTCGACGTCTCGATCCGGTCCTGCAGGTGCGGGGCGTCCCACAGCACGCGCCGGCGCGCGGCGCACGCATGAGCGAGTGCCTCGGGGTCGCCGAGCTCCGTGGCGATGTCGGTCGCCTCGTGACTGAGCGCCTGCATCCGATCGCGGCCGGGCGAGTAGTAGATCGCGCCGCACAGGCAGGCCAGCAGGCGCACGCGCATCAGCGTCCGCTCCGGCTGGAGCTCGAGCGCGCGCTCGATCATCGTGATCAGCTCGGTGTCGACCACCCCCGGCGGCTGCACGTAGCGCCGCGATGCCCCCACCGCGGCGCGGGCCAGCGCCGCTCCGTCCCCGAACTGCTCGGCCAGCGCAGCCGCCTCCCGGAAGGCCGACGACGACTGGGCCCGCTCGCCCCCGCGCACCCGCGCCTCGCCCATTGCCAGCAGCAACTCGCAGCGGCGCCGGGTCGCCTCGGGCTCGAAGCGGCCCTGCACGTCCAGCGCCCGGGCATAGTGCTCGGCCGCCTCCTCGTGAGCGAGCATCGTGGTTGCCTGCTCGGCCGCCCGCAGCGCGTAGGCGATCGCCTCCTCCGCGTCCTCGGCGTCGGCCACCCCGCGGGTGAAGTGATACGCCAGCTCGGGCAGGTAACGAGCCTGGCGGCGCCCCTGCGTGGCCTCGATCGCCTCCCCCACCCGCTTGTGGATACGTGCGCGACGAGGCACCGACATCCCCTCATACAGGGTCTCCCGGATCAGCGCGTGGGAGAACACGTACCAGCCGGGCTTCTCGTCGGACTCGACCAGCAGCCCGGCGGCCAGCGCCTCGTCGAGGGCGCTCAGGAACTCGTCCTCGGCCAACAGCACGACCCGTTCGAGCAGCGTGGCGTCGACCTCGCGACCGATTACGGCGGCCACGCGCAGCAGCTCGATGGCAGGCGCCTCGAGCCGCCCGAGCCGCCAGGCGATCACCTGCTTGACGCCCTCCGGCAGCCCGAAGCGCTGGAGCACGGACGCGCTGGCGCTGCCCGCCCGGACCCCCGCCTCCAGCAGGTGGCGGACCATCTCCTCGACGAAGAACGGATTCCCTTCGGTCTCCTCGTACAGGGCATGTGCGAACGACCGCGATGGGGTCTCGCCCGCGCGCAGCCTGACCAGCTCGGCGGTCGCCGACTCGCTGAGGCCGCCGATGTCGATCTGCGAGGCCAGCCGGTCGCGACGCAGCTCGGTCAGGGCGTTGGTGAACGTGTCCCCGCGCCGCTCGGTCGAGCGGTAGGCGCCCAGGATCAGCACCCGGGCCGGGTTGGTGGCCCGGGCCAGGTGGCGCAGGAGCAGCAAGGTCGGGCGGTCAGCCCACTGCAGGTCGTCGAGCACGAGCAGGACCGGAGCGGCGCGCGAGAGCTCGGTGAGCAGCCCGACCACGGCCTCGAACAGCCGGTAGCGCTCGGTCTCGGGTTCGTCGGCGGGCGGCGGGGGCAGGTCGGGCGCGCGCCGGCGGAGCTCGGGGATGAGGCGCGAGAGCTCGGACCCGTACTCGCGGGCGGTGCTGCTCAGGTCACTGGCCGGCGCGTTCAGCGCCCAGTGGCGGAGAGCCTCAAGGATCGGCTGGTACGGGACGACGGTCTCGCGCGGGGAGCGTCCGGCCAGCACGATCGCCCCGGCCTCGTGGACGCGCCGGGCGACGTCCGCGGTCAGCGTGGTCTTGCCGATTCCGGCGTCGCCGGCCAGGAACACCAGCTGGCCCGAGCCCTCCTGGCCGCTGGCCAGCTGCCACAGCTCCTCGAGCTGGGCCAGCTCGTGCTCGCGTCCGATCACCAGGCCCTGGGCGCGGTGACGTAGTTCGGCGGGTAACGGAATGCTCGGGCCGCTCGGCCCCGACGGCTGCGCCTCCAGATCGCCGTGGGGGGCCCGGGGTCGCAGCAGCCGCTCGTGGACCGCGATCGCCTCGCCGGAGGGCGTCGTCCCGAGCTCGTCGCGCAGCAGCGTCCGCAGGCTGTCGAACACGCGCATGGCCTCGGCCACGTTGCCTCTGGCCGCCAGGGCCTCCATCAGCAGCACGTAGCCCGACTCCCGGTAGGGCTCAGCCTCGATCAGGCTGCGGGCCGCCCGCTCGGCCGACTGGATCTGGGTGCCCCCCAAACCCAGCCCGGCCCGTCCGATCACCTCGAGCGCCGTCAGGTGGACCTCCTCGAGCTCGCGCCGGGGCGGCTCGAGCCAGCTGGCCTGGGAGCCGGGCAGCAGGCCGCGGCTGGCGATGTTCAGCGGGACCTGGGCCAGCGCCCAGGCGCGGCGCGCGTCACCGCGCTGGAGCGCGTCAAGCGCGCGGGGCACCTCGGCCGCGGCGGCCTCGATGTCGATCCACACCGGCTCGGGCAACGACAGGATCACCTCGTCTCGTCCCGCCACACTGGCCGACCCCAACGACGAGCGCAGCCGGGAGAGCAGCGTGCGCAGCGCGGCGTCCTGGGAGACCGGTGCCTGGTCGGGCCAGAGGGCGCCGATCAGCTCGTCACGTCCGACGTGCCGCCCCCGGTTGAGCACCAGGTAGGCGAGCAGCAGCGGCACCTGCTTGCCGCGCAGACGCTCGGCCAGCTGCATGCCACCGATCTCCACGGACAACCGTCCGCAGAGCTGGATGCGAGTCATCTCGGGCGGGCGCTCTGCCTGCGGCAACGTTTTGGAAACGTATCGACAACGTCAACGGGGCATCTTGCCTGCCAGTGGACACCGAGGTGGAATGCAGCGACGTTCTCGACGGGGCGCAACCAGAGGGTCCGCAGGGTCGCACCGATGACGGCCACACGACCAAAGTCAATGGAGGGCGCAGGCGGATCGCCTACTGCGAGTGCGGGGCGCAACTCGCAGGCGACGACGAGCGAGAGCTCTTCTCAGCGGCTCAGCGGCACCTCGCTCACCACCATCCCCAGCTGCTGGGGGCACTGGGACCTCGGATGGTGAGTCAAATGGTCGAGAGCGTCGGGGGGCAATAACACCACGGTAAGTCCCCCGGGGGCAATGCACCTAGGGG
>DATIEI010000266.1:0-2699 GCA_035455845.1 Solirubrobacteraceae bacterium | reverse complement strand
AGCTGATGCGCCACCACGGGGTTCCGGAGTCGGTGATCGAGGCCAACGAGGGATTCTGGGATTACATCCGCGATACCTCCGAGGCCTACCGGACCGACATGGTCCTCGCCGACGGCGATGTCATCGGCGCGGGCGGGCGCGATCTCCGGATCGTGGCTCGTCCGGGC
Source organism: Solirubrobacteraceae bacterium (assembly GCA_035455845.1). Classification (GTDB taxonomy): domain Bacteria; phylum Actinomycetota; class Thermoleophilia; order Solirubrobacterales; family Solirubrobacteraceae; genus Palsa-465. The sequence continues at coordinate 2,532 of DATIEI010000266.1, read as the reverse complement.
CACAGCACGACCGACGCGCTGCTCGTCGACGAGCGCAGAGGCACTGCCTTCGTCGGCGATCACCTCCTGGCCGGCATCTCGTCGAACGCCGAGATCGTGCCGGTGGCCGAACCCACCGGGTCACGTCCGCAGGCGCGGACCCAGTACCTGGCCAGCCTCGAGCGCACCGCCTCGATGCCGCTCGGGCTGCTCTTGACCGGTCACGGCGACGCCGTCGCCGACCACCGTGGCTTGGTGCGGCGCCGCTTCACCGAGCACCGTAGGCGGTGCCAGCGCATTCTCGCCGTGCTCGAGGAAGGTCCCGCCCACGCCTACGGGATCGCCACGCACCTTTGGTCGGCGCGCACCGTGGCCGAGCAACCGCTGCTCGTCGTCTGGGAGGTGCTCGGCCACCTGGACCTGCTGCTGGACGAGGGCGCGGTCTCAGAGCAGATTCTCGCGGACGGGAGCCGGTACGGTAAGGCCTGGTTCTGGCTTCGGGACCAGACCGCCCGCTCCGGCGGCGACCCGAACGGGGGAGTCCGAGAAACGTCCATCCTCTACCCAGGAGGTCATCGCCGTGGCGAGCTCGAGTGACGGCCCCGGCGCGCCGGCCAACGTCCGGGACGCGCGCGACCTGTTCGATCTGACCGGGCGCCTCGCGGTCGTGACCGGGGGTACCCGTGGCCTTGGCCTGGCCATGGTGCGCGCGTTCGCATCCGCAGGCGCCGAAGTCGTGGTGGTAAGCCGGAAGCCGGACGCCTGCAATGAGGTCGTGGCCACGCTGCGCTCCGAGGGGCTCAAAGCCGCCGGCTGCGCCTGCCACGTCGGGCACTGGGATGAGCTCGAGCCGCTAGTCGAGCGCGTCTACGACGAGTTCGGCCGCATCGACGTGCTCGTGAACAACGCCGGGATCTCGCCGCTTTATCCCAAGCTCTCCGAGGTCAGCGAGGACCTGTTCGACAAGGTGATCGGCGTCAACCTCAAGGGGCCCTTCCGCCTCGCAGCGCTCATCGGCGAGCGGATGGTCGCCGCGGGCGGCGGCTCGATCATCAACATCTCGAGCACCGGAGCCATCCGTCCGACGTCCGACATCGTCCCCTACGCGGCGGCCAAGGCGGGCGTGAACGCGATGACGATCGGTCTGGCCCATGCCTTCGGCCCGATCGTGCGCGTCAACGCCGTCATGCCCGGGCCGTTCCTGACCACGATCGCGCGGGCCTGGGACATGGACGTGTTCGCCGAGCGCGCGAGAACGTTCCCGATGCGGCGGGCCGGCCAGTCCGAGGAGATCGTAGGAGCCGCGCTGTACCTGGCCAGCGACGCCTCGACCTACACCACCGGGTCGATCATCGTCGTCGACGGAGGCGCCCAGTGGAGCATGGCCGGGACCGGCGAAGGCGCCCCCGAGACACAACTTGAAGTCAACTCACCCCGCGGGTAGCGTCGCCACTCATGCCAGCCAATCAGCCGCTATGGCTCCGCGCTGTGATTCGACTGGAGCGCGCTATCGGCGAGCCGATCGAGTCGGCGGTTCGCTCGGACACCTATTTCGATCTGGTCAGCACGACCACGCGGGTGCGCCGAAAGGTCACCGGGACGGCCGAGGGGGTCTCACGACGGTGCCTGCACCTGTTGAACCTGCCCGCCGGGTCGGACATTCGCAACATGCGCCAGCAGCTGTCCCGCATGGAGCGGCGGCTCAACCAGCTTTCCCACGACGTCTCCGAGCTGGACGACGACGGATCGGGGCCGGACGTGCGATGAACCCCAAGATCCCTTCCACGCTCAATCCGGCCGACCTGCTGACGCGGGTCAATCGCGACGTCGAGCGATCGATTCTGCGCGCCCGGAACGGGATCCGCTACGTGCGCGGCACCCACCGGCCGGCCCTCGGCGTGACCCCTAAGGAGGTCGTCTGGAAGCGCGACAAGGCCGAGCTCTGGCGCTACAAGGGCGGCGACCGCCGGTACGGCCCGCCGGTGGTAATCGTGCACAGCCTGGTCAGCCGGAGCTACATCCTCGATCTACGTCCCGGCAACAGCACGGTCGAGTACCTCACACGCGCCGGTCTCGACGTGTACATGCTCGATTGGGGCGTGGCCGACGAGCTCGATGCCGACAACGACCTCGAGCGCTACGTCGACTGGTATCTGCCGCGCGCGCTCGACGCGGCGCGCGCCGCGAGCGGCCACAACGAGGTCACGCTGGCCGGGTACTGCCTGGGCGGGGTCATGGCGGCGTTGTACGCGGCCGGGCACGAGGACGCGAACGTGCGCAACCTGATCCTTATGGCCACGCCGGTCGACTACAGCGAGATGGGAGCGATGGTCGCGCTGCTGCGCGAGGGGCGGCTCAACCCGGACGAGCTGATCGACGAGACCGGCAACGTTCCCGCCGACGCGCTCTACAGCGGCTTCTACATGCTCGCCCCAACGGTGGAGGTGGCCCAGAAGGCGACGTTGCTCGAGAACCTCTGGAACGACGAGTTCGTGGAGGGCTTCCAGGCGATGGCGACCTGGTCGCGCGACCATGTGCCGTTTCCCGGAGCCG
>DATIEI010000265.1:0-5714 GCA_035455845.1 Solirubrobacteraceae bacterium | reverse complement strand
AGGAGGAGGAGAGCGATGGCCACCACCGCGTCGAAGCCCGAGCGGCGTCAGGTCACTACGGGTCCAGCCGATATCGACATCTCCGGGCTCAAGCGCGCGCTGACCGGCGCGGTGTCCGGCGAGGTCCGGTTCGACGCGGGCACCCGCGCGATGTACGCCAACGACTTCTCGATCTACCGGGCCGTCCCGATCGGCGTGGTGATCCCGAGGGGTCCGGACGACGTGGTCGCCGGCGTGACGGTTTGCCGCGAGCACGGCGCGCCGGTGCTGCCCCGCGGCTGCGGCACCGCCCCGAGTGGCCAGACGACCAACGTCGCGGTGGTGTTCGACTACTCCAAGTACTACAACCAGATCCTCGAGCTCGACCACGAGGGCCAGCGGGCCCGGGTGCAGCCCGGCGTGATCTGCGACCAGCTCCGGGACGCCGCCGAGCTCCATCACCTGACCTACGGCCCGGATCCGGCCACGCACGAGTACTGCACGTTCGGCGGCATGCTCGGCAACAACTCGTGCGGCACCCACTCGATCATGGCGGGCAAGACCAGCGACAACGTGATCGAGCTCGACGTGCTCCTGTACGACGGCACGCGTATGCGCGTGGGCGCAACCTCCGACGAGGAGCTGCAACGCATCATCGCGGCCGGCGGCCGCCAGAGCCAGATCTATCAACAGCTCAGGCAGCTCCGCGACGAGGTCGCCGACCGGGTCAGGGCCGAGTATCCCGACATCCCGCGACGGGTCAGCGGCTACAACCTCGACCAGCTGCTGCCGGAGAACGGCTTCCACGTCGCCCGCGCGCTGGTCGGCTCTGAGGGCACGTGCGTGAACGTGCTCGAGGCCACCGTGCGCCTCGTGCCGAGCCCCCAGCACCGCCGGACGCTCGTGCTGAGCTATCCCGACGTGTTCCAGGCGGCCGACCACGTCCCGGCTCTCCTGCAGACCAATCCGATCGGGCTCGAGGGCTACGACGACCAGTTGATCAAGAACATGATCGCCAAGCACCGCCTGGCCGCCGAGCGGTCGGTGCTGCCCGAGGGCCGGGCCTGGCTGTACGCCGAGTTCGGCCACGACGACCCCGACGAGGCCACCGCGCTCGCCGAACAGGCGCTCAAGGCGGTAACCGGAGGCCCCCAGCTCGAGGCCAGGGTGATCATCGACAAGGCCGAGCAGGTCAGCGCCTGGAAGGTGCGCGAGTCGGCGGTCGGGGACAGCCGCGCCCCCGGCTACATGGACGCCGAGGGCAACTGGGAGGACGCCGCGGTGCACCCGGACAAGCTCGGCGCCTACCTGCGCGACTTCCAACAGATCCTCGACGACCACGGCTACCGGTGCGTCTACTACGGCCACTTCGGCCAGGGCTGCGTGCACACCCGAATGGACTTCGACCTCAAGTCCGCCGCCGGGGTCAAGACGTTCCGCTCGTTCATGGAGAAGTGCGCGGACCTGGTCGTGTCCTACGGCGGCTCGCTGGCCGGCGAGTACGGCGAGGGTCACGGCCGCGCCGAACTCCTGCCCAAGATGTTCGGGCCGGAGCTGATGGCCGCGTTCAACCGGTTCAAGCGGATCTGGGACCCCGACGTCAAGATGAACCCCAACCGCCTGATCGGCGACGTCAAGCTCGACGAGGGGCTCCGGCTCGGACCCGACTACCGGCCGCCGCAGCTACAAACCCACTTCGCGTTCCCGGACGATGAAGGCTCGTTCGCGACCGCGATCGAGCGCTGCTTCGGGATGGCCAAGTGCCGGAACCTCGGCAGCCTCACGATGTGCCCGAGCTTCCACGTCACCCGCGAGGAGCGCCACTCGACGCGGGGCCGCTCGCGGTTGTTGTTCGAGATGCTCAAGGGCGACCCGGTCTCGGAGGGCTGGCGCGACGAAGCAGTCAAGGAGTCACTCGATCTGTGCCTTGCCTGCAAGGGCTGCACCGGCGAGTGCCCGGTCCAGGTCGACATCCCGACCTACAAGGCCGAGTTCCTGGCCCACTACTACGCGCGGCGCCGGCGGCCGCTGAACCACTACGTGCTCGGGCTACTGCCCTGGTGGGGGCCGGTGGCGGCACGCGCGCCCCGATTGGTCAACGCGATCACCCACGCACCCGGGATCGGCTCGCAGGGCAAGCGGCTGGTCGGGATCGCGCCGGAGCGCGACGTCCCCCGGTTCGCCCCCCAGACGTTCCGCGACTGGCACGGCAGGCACCAGCCGGGGCAGCGGGACCCGGGGCGCCCACCTGTGGTCCTGTGGGCTGACACGTTCACGAACCTGTTCGAGCCCGACATCGGCAAATCGGCTCTCGCGGTCCTCGATGCGGCCGGGTTTGCCCCCCAGCTATCACCTCCCGGACTGTGCTGCGGGAGGCCGCTGTACGACTTCGGAATGCTCGGCACGGCGAAGCGGGCGCTCCGTCGCGTGCTCGATCGGATGTCCGGGCCGATCGAGGCGGGCTGGCCGGTCGTCGTGCTCGAGCCAAGCTGCGCCTCGGTGTTCCGCGATGAGCTGCGCAAGCTGATGCCTCACGACGAACACGCCCGCAGACTGGTCGCCCAGACGCTGACGCTCGACGAGTTCCTCGCGCGTCACGCGCCCGAGTGGGAGCCGCCACACACAGACCGCAAGGCGCTCGTCCACCCGCACTGCCACCGCAACGCGCTGATCGGGCCCGGTGGCCAGCGCGACCTGCTGGCCCGCGCCGGACTCGATGCGCAGCTCACGAACGCCGGCTGCTGCGGGATGGCCGGGTCGTTCGGCTACGAGGAGGGCGAGCGCTATGAGGTCTCGATGGCGATCGGCGAGCGGGTCCTGCTGCCCGCCGTCCGGGGCGCCGATCCGGACACCATGCTCGTGGCCGACGGCTTCTCGTGCCGGACCCAGATCGAGGCCGGGACGGGTCGCCGGGCCCTCCACACCGCCGAGGTTCTGGCGCTCGGCTTGCAACCGATTGCATGAGTGACGCCGGCCACGGGTAAGTAGGGGCCGAACACGAGCTCCGGCGACCGCGGGAGTCAGAGGGCCCGCGAGCGCCGCACGCGCGAGGGAGGTCATCCAGGTGTACAAGCAGGTCCTCGATCCGGTATCCCACTCGCTGGGACTGACGGCCATCTTCGCCGTCCTCCCGCTGGTGGTGCTGTTCGTCCTTCTCGGCGGCTTCAGGATGAAGGCCCAGTGGGCCTCGCTGATCGCGCTCGGGGTGTCGATGTTGATCGCGATCATCGTCTACTCGATGCCGGTCGGACAGACTGCCGACTCTGCCCTGGAGGGGGCCGCGTTCGGGCTGTGGCCGATCATGTGGATCGTCGTCAACGCCCTGTGGATCTTCAACATGACCGAGGCCACCGGTCATTTCGCGGTTTTGCGCCGAGCGTTCCGCGATATATCCGACGACACCCGCGTCCAGGCCATCGTGATCGCGTTCTGCTTCGGGGCGCTGCTCGAGGCGCTGGCCGGGTTCGGCACGCCGGTGGCGATCTGCAGCGTGATGCTGCTCGGGATCGGGCTGAAGCCGCTGCGAGCGGTATCCGTCGCCTTGGTGGCCAACACCGCGCCGGTCGCGTTCGGGGCGATCGCGATCCCGATCGTCACGCTCGGACAGGTCTCGGGGCTGCCGACCCACGACCTCGGACAGATGGTCGGCCGCCAGACGCCGTTCTTGGCCGTGATCGTGCCGTTCGTGCTGGCATTCATGGTCGACGGGCGCCGCGGCTTGCGTGAGACGTGGCCGGCGGCGCTGACCGTCGGCGTGACGTTCGCGATGCTGCAGTTCGCGATCTCCAATTACGTGTCAATCGGACTGACCGACATCATCGCTTCACTCGGCTCCGCGGCCGCTGCCGTGGCTCTGCTCCAGGTTTGGTCCCCGGGGGCCCCGATGGTCGGTCCGGGCGTTCAGTCGGGCCGCCCCGCGATCGCCGGCGGAGCCGTCGCCGACGCGACGCTCGAGCGGCGCCGCCTGGCCGACGAAGACCAACCGGTGCCCCGCCGCGACATGATCCTGGCGTTCGTGCCGTACGTGATCATCATCGTCCTGCTCGGCGTCACGAGCATCCACGGCATCACCACCCAGCTTGACAAGGCCACGAGCGCCTTCTCGTGGCCCGGGTTGCACGTGCTGACCGGCAAGGGAGAGGCGCCCAAGAGCGAGACGTTCAAGCTGACGTGGCTGACCGCCGCGGGCACGTGGCTGTTCGTGTCGGGCGTGCTGACGGCGATTGTGCTCCGAGTCCGCCCGAACTACGCGGTGCGGATCTACGGCCGGACGGTCAACCAGCTCAAGTGGGCGATCCTCACGGTCTGCGCCGTGCTCGCGCTTGCCTACGTGATGAACATGTCGGCCGAGACCATCACGCTCGGAACCTGGGCCGCCGGAGCGGGTGGGGTCTTCGCATTCATCTCACCGCTGATCGGCTGGTTCGGCACCGCGGTAACCGGGTCGGACACATCGACCAACTCGCTGTTCGGAGCGCTCCAGGTGGCCGCCGCCCACAAGGCGGGCCTGTCGCCCACGCTGCTGGCCGGCGCCAACAGCTCGGGCGGGGTGCTGGCGAAGATGGTCTCGCCGCAGAACCTGGCCATCGGCGCCGCCGCGGTCGGGCTCGCGGGCAAGGAGGGCGACATCTTCAGACGGGTGATCGGCTGGAGCATCTTCCTCGTGTTGATCATGGCAGTGCTCGTGCTGCTCCAGTCCGGCTTGCTGTCCTTCATGGTCCCCTGACCGACCCCGGCTTGGGAAGAAACTCCGACATAGTTGGGGTTTCTTCCCAACCGACAGCAACCGCATCCGGCTTTGGGCCTCGCTTCGCTCGGCGTCCATGGGGCCGTTTCCGCCGGGCATCCCTGCCCTGCGGCGGCCGCGTCACCTCATCGAGGACAGCCGGCCGAACTTCTCGCGCAGGCGGTGGTAGAAGTTCGCGCCGGCTACCTGGGCCAGGTGGCCCTGGTCGTCGACGAACCGGGCCTCGATCTGCTCGCCCGGCGCGAGCGTGCACACCGGTCGGCCGTCGACGGTGACGTCGACCGATTCCTCGCGAGAGCGGTTGTGCACGGTAAGCACGTCGGTCGGGGCGACCACCAGGGCCCGCGCGGTCAGCGAGTGCGGGGCGATGAACGACACCACGAAGCCGGCCACGCCCCAGGCCATCACAGGCCCGCCGTTGGCCAGGTTGTAGCCGGTCGAGCCGGCCGGGGTGGCCACGGCCAGTCCGTCGCAGCGCACCCGGCCGATCTCGTCGTCGCCGACGGCGTAGGCCAGGTCGGCCACGCGGTTGCCCGGCTGGCGGTGCATCGACACGTCGTTGATGGCCAGCCACTCCCCGGTCTCTCCGGCCAGCGAGATCCCCGGCAGCGAGAGCACCTCGAAGTTGCCGGCCAGCGCCTGCTCGATCCCGTACTGCGAGTCCTCCCGGTCGACCGTGGCCAGGAAGCCGATCTCACCGAAGTTGACCGCGAACACCGGACCCCCGGTCCCGGCATAGCGGCGCAACGCGGTCAGGATCGTGCCATCGCCACCGAACGCGAAACACAGGTCGACGTCGATGTGGCCCTCGACGTCGACCTCGAGTCCTTCGGCGTGCTCGAGCCGGTGCTTGCGCGTCTCCTCCGGGTCAACGAACAGCACCACGCCGGCCTTCCGGGCCAGCGCGACCAGCGCCTGGATCGCCGGCCTCGTCTCCGACGGCCGGCGGTGGGTGAGCACGGTGGCGGTTCGGATCGCGCTCACGGCT
>DATIEI010000264.1:0-3323 GCA_035455845.1 Solirubrobacteraceae bacterium | reverse complement strand
GCAGCGACGGGCTGCGCAGCCGGTCGGCCAGCTCGGGCGCCTCGCTCAGCAGGGCCCGCGCCACGTGGTCGCGGATCTGCGCCGGATCGACCCCACACTCGGCGAGCAGCGACGCGGCCGGGCTGTGAAGCTTCGGTGAGGTCGCCGCGAGCAGCACGTGCTCGGTCCGGGGACAGCGGTGGCCTAGCGAACTGGCCAGTGACCGCGCAAGCTCGAGCAGGCGCTTGGTCTGCGGCGCGACCCCGAGTGAGCCGGTCGGGCGCGAGCGGCCGGCGCCCAGGCGACGCTCGATCACCGTCCGGGCCGCGTCCGGTGTCACGCCGAGGTCGACGAGTACCTGCCCGGCGAGCTCATCCGGTTGCTCGGCCAGCGCCAGGATCAGGTGCTCGGGACGGACGTAGTGGTGGCCGAGCTCGCGCGCGTGGGCCTCGGCGGCAATGAGCGCCTCCGCGGCCGGCCCGGTCAGACCGAACGGGAGCTGGCCGACCGCTGGGTCGGTCAGCGCCCCGAACCGCTGCTGCGCGGCCTGCTTGCTCGTACCAAGTGCGCAGCCGATCTCGTTCCAGCTCGACCCACTTACTCGCGCCGCGTCGACGAAGTGATCCAGCAGCTCGTCGCCCCGCGCGCGTAGCTCGGCGGCCAGCTGACTAGCCTCGCTCAGGCGCTCCAGCGGTGAGCCGTCCGCGATCTCCGAGGTGAGCCGATCGATGCCGGGAACGGCGTCCGTGGACATGGCGTCAAGGATAGGTTGACCCCAGGTTGTAGTCAAGCGCGCCGGTCGGATAGGTTGCGCCCATGGCTGACAAGACATTGACCGTCGTCGAGGATGCACCTCGGGCGAGCGCGATCATCCATGCTCCGCCGAAGGGAAAGATGGCCTTCAGCGGGGACGGCCCCGATCGTCTGCTCTGCGGAAACTGCTCTAACACGCTGGCCGAAGGGGTCAGCGAGGGGCAGCTGTTCGGGGTGTTCATCGAGTGTCCCGAGTGCGGGACGCTGAACGACGTAAACGCGTAGTCCCGCGCCCACAACCGCGAGCCCCAGCGGGCGCGCTCGCCTGCATATCACCAAGGAAGGATCGTCCGCCCCATAGCGGATTGATTAGCTATGGCAACCGAGGGTAGTGTTCAGACACCGGGGCATGGGCACACCCGTGGGTTTGTATCCAGGCAGGGAGTTTTCGTGACGAGGTTGTCGGCGAGGGGGCTCGTTACCGGCATTAGCCGGCGACAGCCCGGTGACTGTCGCGCGCTCCCGGGAGGCCGGCGGTGAGTCAGCCCGAATGGTCCCGTGAGCCCGATCCCGCGCCGGCGGAGATCCTCGTGGTGGACGACGACGAGCAGGGGCGCGGGGTGCTCAGCCGCATCTTGCAGGGATACGGCTATGTCTGTCATGTCGCCCCGGACGTAGGCCAGGCGCGACGCGTGCTCGAGCTGATGCGCCCCGACCTGGTGCTCTCGGATGTGCGCATGCCGGGCGAATCCGGGATCGCCCTGCTCGAGTACATCCGCACCGAGTTCCCGTGCCTTCCTGTGGTGCTGGTCTCTGGGATCGAGGGCATCGACGTTGCCCTCGGCGCGCTCGAGCTCGGCGCCTACGGATGGGTCAACAAGCCGTTCGATGCCAACCAGGTGTTGATCGCGGTCGCCAACGCGCTTATCCGTGCACGCCTCGAGCGGGAGAGTCGCGACTACGAGGAGCGACTCGAGCACGCCGTGCGCTACCGCACTGCCGCGCTCGGTGACACGGTGGAGAAGCTCGAGCGATCCCAGACCGAGCTGCGGAGGGTCACCCAGGACACCATCCTCGCCCTCACTCGGGCGATCGAGCGCCGCGACATCGAGACCGCTCATCACATCGAGCGGGTCAGTCTGTACGCCACGGTGCTGGCCCAGCGTCTCGGCCTACCCCACGACGAATGCGAGCTGATCCGAGAGGCGTCACCCATGCACGACGTCGGCAAGGTGGGCATCCCGGACGGGATTCTGCTCAAACCGGGCCCGGTCACCGCGGCAGAGTTCGCCGTGATCAAGCAGCACGTCGCGCTCGGGCATTCGATCTTGTCCCGCTCCGAGCAGCCGCTGCTCCAGCTCGCCGCGGACGTCGCCGAGACGCACCACGAGTGCTGGGACGGCAGCGGGTATCTGCGGGGACTGCGCGGCGAGGAGATTCCGCTGGCCGGACGGATCACCGCGATCGCGGACACTTTCGACGCGCTGGTCAGCCGTCGCGTGTACAAGGCCCCGGTACCGCTCAACAGGGCACTGGCGATGATCCGCGAGGGCCGCGGCAAGCAGTTCGATCCCCAGCTGGTCGACCTGTTCCTCACCTGCCGCGCCGACCTTGCCACGATCGTGGCTGATCACCCCGACCACTGAACTTGCGGTCCCCCGCTCCCGGGGGTTGCCGGTCCGGGCACGACTCTGGGAGGATCGCGATAACGACCAGAGGGGGTGGGCGGTGCACGAATCGATCGACCGGCGTGGTTTCCTGGCCCGGGCGGCCGCCGCCGGGGCTTCGCTGGCCTGGGTCCCGGGCGCCGGAGAGCTGGCGCGGGCCTTTCCGGCCAGCGCCGGACCGCCTATCCGGGGACAGGTGATCAAACGTGGGGCGGCCGGATTCGCACAGGCTGCACACGTCTACAACTCGCGCTTCGACGGCGTCCTGCCCTCGCTGGTGGCGCGGCCGCTCGACGCCGCCGACGCGCGCAAGGCGGTCCAGTGGGCGGTGTCGCATGGCGTGCCGTTGCGGGCGCGCTCAGGCGGGCACAGCTACGCCGGTTACTCCACCCTGAAGGGCGGCATGGTGCTCGACCTGCGCCACCTCCGCGGGATCAGCGTCGACCTCCACGCGCACACCGCGACGATCGGAGCGGGCTCGCAGCTGATCGACGTGTACTCGGCGCTGGCCGCTCGCGGGGTGACGATCCCCGCCGGCTCGTGCCCGTCGGTGGGCATCGCCGGCCATGCGCTGGGCGGCGGAATGGGACTCGCGGGCCGGAAGTTCGGCCTCACCACCGACAACCTGGTGAGCGCCCGGGTCATCACCGCCGATGGCAAGCTGATCACCGCCAGCGCCCACGAGCATCCCGATCTCTACTGGGCTCTGCGGGGGGGCGGAGGCGGGAACTTCGGCGTGGTGACGAGCTTCACCTTCCGCGTGCATGCCGTGCCGAAGACCGTCGCATGGTTCTTCGTGCGCTGGCCGGCTTCGCGCGCGGCCGACGCCCTCGCCGCCTGGCAGGGCTGGGCTCCACACGCTCGCCGTGAGCTCACCTCGATCTTCCACCTGAACGGCGGCGGCTCGACGACCGTCAGCGGGCA
>DATIEI010000263.1:0-18233 GCA_035455845.1 Solirubrobacteraceae bacterium | reverse complement strand
TGTCATCGGCGTTCACGACCCACCACGGCGCGATCTTGGTATCGGTGTAGCGGAACATCTCATCCTTGGCCCGCGAGTAGGCGACCCACCGGGCGCGCGACTCGAGGTCCATCGGGCTGAGCTTCCAGCGGCGCATCGGGTCGTGCACCCGGGCCTGGAAGCGGCGCTCCTGCTCCTCGTCGGAGATCGAGAACCAGTACTTGATGAGCTTGATCCCGGAGCGCACCAGCATGTGCTCGAACTCCGGGCACGAGCGCATGAACTCCTCGTACTCGGCCTCGGTGCAGAAGCCCATCACCCGCTCGACGCCGGCCCGGTTGTACCAGGAGCGGTCGAACAGCACGATCTCGCCGGCGGCGGGCAGGTGGTTGACGTAGCGCTGGAAGTACCACTGGGTCTTCTCGCGCTCGGTCGGTGCCGGCAGCGCCACCACCCGGCACACCCGCGGGTTGGTTCGCTCGGAGATCCGCTTGATCACTCCGCCCTTGCCGGCGGCGTCGCGCCCCTCGAAGATCACCACGATCTTCAGGCCCTTGGTCCGGACGTACTCCTGCATGATCACCAGCTCGCGCTGGAGCTTGAGCAGCTCCTTCTCGAACTGCGTGCGCGTGAGCCTCTCGGGCTTGTGGCCTTGCTGGGCCTTGGCCATGGGCGCAGCCTACTCTGCGTTCGCGGCGAGTTGCGAATCCAGCCGGAGCGATTCGGCGGCACGGCTCCTACCCGGGACCAGCGTCCCGGCCAGCACGCACACGACGAGGAACGCCGTGGCCATCACGAATGTGTCGACGAAGCCGGTCACCGCCGGCTCCCCGCCCCGCATGTGGTTGACGATGAACGTCGCCGACAGCTGGCCGCCGAGCGCTCCGCCCAGCGTGCGCATGACAGTGTTCATGCCGCTCGCCACGCCGGTCTGGGTGGGGGGCACGGCCTGGACGATCAGGTTGCCGAGCGCCGCGAAGGCCAGCCCGATCCCGATCCCGAGCACGGTCGAGGAGATCAGCATGTCGTAGGGGTGACGATGGGCGATGGCCAGCCAGGCGAACGCGACCGCGGTGGTCGCACTCCCGCAGAGCAGCGCGAACTTGGACCCATACCGGCGCGCCACGCGGCCGGCCATCGTCCCGAGCAGGCCCATCCCGAACGCGCACGGCAACAGGTACAGGCTGGAGACCACCACCGACGCGCCGAACCCGAACCCGGTGCTGCGGGGCAGCTGCGCGAACTGCGGATAGACGATGAACGACGCGTACATGCCCCCGCCGAGCAGGAACGCGGCCAGGTTGGTCGTCCACACTCCGCGGACCCGCATCATCGCCATGTCGATCAGCGGCTCACGGCTGTGTAGCTCGACGAGCACCCAGGCCGTGCATACAGCGAGGCCGGCGGCAAACAGCAGCAACGTCCGAGTGTCGCCCCAGCCCCACACCGTGGTCTGGGCGATCGCGACCAGCACACAGCACATCCCGATGCTCATCAGGCCGGCGGCGAGCCAGTTCACGTGCCCGGGCGCACGGACGGGCGACTCGGGGATGTAGCGCCAGGTGCAGAACGCCGCCAGCAGGGTCACCAGCAGCGGCAGCCAGAACAGCCAGTGCCAGCTCAGGTGCTCGACGATCAACCCGCCCACTACCAGGCCGCAACCGCCGCCGATGCCCAGGATCGAGGAGATCACGCCGATGCTGCCGGCCACGCGATCGGGTGGGAACTCGTCGCGGACGATCGACATCGAGAGCGGGAAGATCCCGCCGGCCACCCCCTGGATCACCCGGGCTCCGATCAGCACCGGCAACGAATCCGTAACGGCCGCGATCAGGCTGCCGACCGCGAGCACGAGCAGCGTCCACAGGAGCAGCCGCTCCTTGCCGTACATGTCGCCCAGCCGGCCGATGATCGCGGTCCCGACCGAGGCCGAGAGCAAGAAGCCGGTCACCAGCCAGGTCACGCTTGTCTCGGTCGTGCCCAGGTCGTGCTGGATCGTGGGCAGGGCGGGGATTACCGCCGAGCTGAGGACCGCGTACGCCAGCCCGGCCAGCAGCAGCACACCGAGGATCACATTCGGGCGTGGCGCGATCGACTCGTCCGGTCCGCGGGACATGAACGAGTACCTTACGGATCGCCCGGCTCAGTCCCGCGTTCCCGCCGCCGACCGGCGCCGCGTCATCACCGTTCACAGGCGTGAGCGACAGCCGGATCGTGTTCGAGCGGATGTTCCGCGCCCATGATGCCGCCCGTGAGCATCAGGTGTGCGCGATAACCCCTGGGGTGGGTTTTGTCCGACCGGCACTCCGGGCAGACTCCTCGTCGAATGCTGTAACCGCTGGTCGGGGTGAGCGGCCCAGGTAGGCAAACCCCCGCTCATCACCGCGTGGAGGAACGCTACGGCGTGAACTCTGACCTCTCGCCCCGACCCAGCACCGTCAGGACGCGGTCGCCATGGCGGCGACGGTCGGTGCGTCGAGGCTCGGAGGATTCCGCAGCGACCGCGATCCGGTGGCCGCGAGCGCGAGCACGAGCGCCCAGCCGGTGAGCACGAGGATCGTGGCGCTCTCCCCGGTGCCCTCGAGCAGGAAGCCGACCAACAGCGGGCCGAGCCAGCCGGCCGAGAACGAGACCAGGGTGGAGGCGGCCTGCACGCGCCCCTGGAGCCGGTCGGGCGCGAGCGCAACGCGGAAGCCGACGACGAACGAGTTGGTCACCGGGGTGATCAGCTCAGCGGCCGCCATGATGACGCCGATTAGCAGCGCCTCGTGCACGACCAGCAGCAGCGGGATCGACAGCGCGAGAACCCAGCTCTCGCCGACCAGCGCGCTCCGAGCGGTCAGCCGGCGCTGAAACGCCGGCGCGAGCAGCGCTCCGAGCAGCCCCCCGGCGGCGGCGATGCCGAGCATCAGGCCGATCAGCGCCGCGGAGGCGCCATGGCCCTTGGCCAGGACCACGACCAGCAGGTACAGGCCGGTGAAGATCGGGTTGCTGCCGGCGAACAGCAGCATGCAGTTGCGTAGAAACGGGCGCTGCCAGAGCCACCGCAGGCCTTCGCGGGCATCGCCGGCACCGCCGTCCTCCCGAGCCTCCTGGAACTCGGTTCTGATCATGAGCTTGGTGATCGTGGAGATCGCGTAGGAAGCCGCGTCGACCACGAACGGAATCGCCCGCCCGATCCCGAACAGCAGGCCGCCGAGCGGCGGCCCGACGAGCATGGCGCCGAACATCCGCGACTCGTTGCGCGTCACCGCCGCCCCGAGCTGCTCGGGCGCAACGAGCTGGCGCAGGGCGCCGCGCTCGGCGACCGACGTGAGCACGAAGCCGCTCCCGTCGATCGCGGCCAAGATCAGGATCAGTACATACGGCACGCCACCGGTCGCGGCCGCGATCGGGATCGACGCCATGGCCAGCGCGCGTACGCCGTCCGTGGCCACCATCAGCCGCTTGCGGTTCACCCGGTCGGCCAGCAGTCCGGCGGGCAGCGCGAGCGCCGCAATGGGGATGTTCCGCGCGAAGGCCACCAGGCCGGCCTTGGCCGGCGAGCCGGTGACCGCGAGGACCAACAGCGGATAGGCGACGAGCGAGATCTGCGAGCCGAGTTGCGAGATCGCCTGTCCGCTCCAGAGGAGCAGGAACTCGCGGTTGTGGCGCAGTGGGGTCGAGGCCATCCTCCGGCCTCGCCGTCTAATGGCCGGCGGCCGGTTGCGCGTCGACCCAGGCGAGAATCGCCCGCGAATGGGCGAGAACCGTCCCATCTGGCAGCTTGAGCGCCGGCAACTTCTGCTGTCCGGTGGCCTGCTGCAGCTCGTCGCGTGAGCCCTTGCGCAGGAACGGGATCGGGTTGCCGTGCCCGGCGATCACCTTCTCGTAGGCGATTCCCTTGTTCTTCATCGCTGCCTGCACGCGCCCGCAGGGGTGCATGCGAGGGCTGCTCTCATCCCCGTGGCACACGTACAGGGTGGGTAGCTCGGCGTTCATCTCTCCTCCTTAGCAGTCTTCGGATGAGGCTCCGGCGCAGTCGCCCGACAAGCTGGCCTTGAGCGCGATCAGCAGCACCCGCAACTCCTCGCGCTGGCGCTCGTCGAGTCCGGCGAACAGCTCGTCCTCGGCCTCACGCTGGGCATGGGCGGCCGCGGCCAGCCGGCGCTCGCCGCGTGCGGTCAGCGTCACCAGGTGCCGGCGGCGGTCCAGCGGATCGCGCCGGCGCGACAGGAGCCCCTCGGCCTCGAGCGGGTTGAGCAGCGTCACCAGGATGCTCGGGTCGATCTCCATCAGCTGACCCAGCTCACGCTGCCCGAGCGGCCCGCGCTCGTGGAGCAACCCGAGTAGCTGGAACTGGCGGGGGCTCAGCTCGTGCCGGGTGTGGACCTCACGCAGCCTGCGCATGGCGTGGTGACCGAGCAGAGCCAGCAGCAGGCCGGGGCTCGAGCGGCGCTCCTCGAGCAGCCCCGCGGCTGGTCCCGGTGCACGCTCCTCTGTTGCCCGGAGGGACACGAGCCCGAATATATCGAGACATCGGGATGATCGAGTGGGTTATATGATCTGCCGACGTCCGGCATCGGCCATCCTCGAAACCGGGTAGAGGCTCGGCCGATCAACACTCGATACAGGAGGAGCTATGAAGATCGGCCGCTTGCTGCTCAGGCTCACCGTCGGGGGCTTTTTCTTCGGGCACGGCACTCAAAAGCTGTTCGGCTGGTTCGGCGGGCATGGCATCGAACCGACCGCTCAGATGTTCGAGAGCCTCGGGATGCGGCCGGGGCGCCGCAACGCGATCGCCGCCGGCGCCGCCGAGGCCGGGGGTGGCGCCGCGCTCGCGCTTGGGCTGGCCACGCCGCTGGCCGCCGGTGCGATCACCTCGGTGATGCTGACCGCGATCAACCGGGTCCACCTCAAGAACGGCCCCTGGGTGACCAACGGAGGCTATGAATACAACGCGGTGCTGATCGCGGCCGCGCTCGCGCTGACCGAGGTCGGTCCCGGCGAGCTCTCGCTCGATCACGCCCTGGGCAACGAGCGGAGCGGTGTCGGTTGGACCCTGGCCGCGGCGGCGATCGGCGTCGCCGGAGCCGTCGGCGCCCACCAGCTGGCGGCCGCCCATCCGGCCCCCAGCGAGCCGGCACAAGCGCCTGGCGATGCCAGGAGTGCCACCGCGCCGGCCACGGCCGACACCGACGCCGCGGCGCCGCAGGCTGAGGAGGCCGGCGCGCCGCAGTAGGACGGAGCCGAGGTGGCCACGGCCCAACAAGCAGCCCTCGGGCCGCCTGAACGCGAGGAGGGCAGCCAGCCCGAGCGGGTGCGCGTCATCTTCATGGCGCTCCTGCTGGTCCTGCTGCTCGCCTCGCTCGACCAGACGATCGTCTCGACCGCGCTGCCGACGATCGTCGGGGATCTCGGCGGCCTGTCGCACCTGTCGTGGGTGGTCACCGCCTACCTGCTCTCCTCGACCGTCGCGGGACCGCTCTACGGCAAGCTAGGCGACCTCTACGGCCGCAAGCTGCTGCTCCAGGTCGCGATCGTCCTGTTCCTGGCCGGCTCGGCCCTGTGTGGGCTCTCACAGGACATGACCGAGCTGATCGCGTTCAGGGCGATCCAGGGGCTCGGTGGCGGCGGACTGATCGTCACCACGATGGCGGCGATCGGCGACATCATCCCGCCGCGGGACCGGGGGAAATACCAGGGCTTCTTCGGTGCGGTGTTCGGCGTGTCGACGGTGATCGGGCCGCTGCTCGGGGGATTCTTCGTCGACAGCCTGTCCTGGCGATGGATCTTCTATGTGAACCTGCCGATCGGCGTGGCGGCGCTGGCCGTGATCGCCGTGGCCTTCCAGTCCCCGAGCAGCCAGGTACACCACCGGATCGACTACCTGGGGGCCGCTGTGCTCACCGCGGGGCTGTCGGCGATCGTTCTGTTCACCAGCCTGGGCGGGACCAGCTACGGGTGGGGCTCGCCGCTGATCGTCGCCCTGATCGCGACGGGCGCGGTGATGCTGATGCTGTTCCCACTGGTCGAATCGCGGGCGGCCGAGCCGATCCTGCCGCTCGCGCTGTTTCGCAACCGAACGTTCGTGGTGAGCAGCGCGGTCGGCTTCATCATCGGGCTGGCGCTGTTCGGTGCGGTCACCTTCCTTCCGCTCTACCTTCAGGTCGTCAAGGGCCACAGCCCCACCGTGTCGGGCCTGTTGATCACCCCGATGATGGGCGGGCTGCTCATCACCTCGATCGTCAGCGGCCAGCTGATCTCACGTCTCGGCCGCTACCGAATGTTCCCGATCGCCGGCACGGCGATCGCCACCATCGGCCTGTTCCTGCTCTCCCGGATCGGGGTGTCGACCTCTACCGGAGCCGTCGCGCTGGGCATGGTCGTGCTCGGCCTCGGGCTCGGGATGGTCATGCAGGTGCTGGTGCTCGCCGTGCAGAACGCGGTCGACTATCGCTACCTCGGCGTCGCGACGTCGGGCTCCACGCTGTTCCGCCAGATCGGCGGCTCGATCGGGGTGTCGGCGTTCGGGGCGATCTTCTCGAACAACCTGGCCCGCGAGCTGGCCAGTCGAGTGCCGCGCGGCGTGCACGTGCCGGCGGCGGCCAACCCGGCGGTCGTCCACCGGCTGCCAGCGGCGATCAAGGCTCCCTACATCGAGGCTTTCGCCGCCGCGCTGCAGCCGGTGTTCGTCACCGCGGCGGCCGTCGCCTTCGCCGCATTCGCGCTCAGCTGGCTGCTGCCCGAGCTCTCCCTGCGCCAGACCGCCGCCGCCGAGGGGGTCGGCGAGAGCTTCGCCTCGCCGCGCGACGACAGCTCCGAGCGCGAGCTCGAGCGCATTCTCAGCTCGTTGCTTCAGCGCGAGGAGCGCCAGCGCGTGTACGAGGACCTGATCGAGCGCTCGGGCGTGCACGTCACCCCGCCCGAGGGCTGGCTGCTCAATCGGATCGCCGAGCACGCACCGACCAGCCTGCCCGCGCTGGCCGGCGAGCTGCATGTCTCGCCCGACCGCCTGCGCGACCCGCTCGTCGGGCTCGCCAACCGCGCCTACGTGACCGCAGACCCCAGCCTCGAGCTGACCGATTCGGGCCGGGCAGCCCGCGAGCAGCTGATCGTGGCCGGACGGGCCGAGCTGTGCCGACTGCTCGACGGCTGGGAACCCGATCAGGACGAAGACATGCAGCCGGTGCTCCGGCGGCTGGCCGGCGCCCTGGTCGTCGAGATGCCTGCCTGAGGCGTCTAGGCCGGGACCGCCATGTCGGCCGCCGCCGCCTTGCCGGCCAGCCAGGGGTAGCGCGCGGTGTCCTTGCCGGCGTAGTCGGGGTCGAGATAGATGAAGCAGCGGTGGATCTGCCAGTCGCGGATCTCGAACACATCGCACCACCGCCCCGCGCCCCACTCGGGCACGCCGGCCCGCCACGGACCGTCCTGGTGCTCGCCGTAGCTCGTGCCCTCGCACACCACCACGTCGCCACCCGAGAAGACCCAGTTGAAGTTCGCGTAGTCGTGTCGGATCGACTTGAGCGTCGCGCCCACGTCGCCGAACATCCGCCCGATCTCCTCGCGCCCGTTGGCGATGCCCCACTTCGGGAACGCCACCTGCGCGTCGGGGGCGAACAGCTCGAGGATGCTCTCGCCGCTCGACGTGACGCCGGCGTTGTCGAACGCCTTGAGGTACTCCAGCGCCACCGATTTGCGCTGCTCGTCGGTCATGGTCTGACGGGCCAGGGTCATCGCGCTCTCCTTCCTCGGGTTGCCTGCCGAGCATGACTTGCCCGCGGGGAAAAGACAACCGCCCGCCGAGGGTGCACAACCCGCAGAACCGCTCCCCGGGTTCCCGCCACCGCAACATAAGCGCCTCCCAGGCGCTTATGTTGCAAAGGACCGCGGCATCGGGGGACTTTCGCACGTTGTGCACCCCCACGGGCGCCGACTCGCCTACACGTCGGTGTGGCGCGGCGCGTAGCGGTGGTGGAGCATCAGCGCGTTCCCGTCCGGGTCGGTGAAGATCGCCATATGGCAGACCCCGGTGTCGATGATGTCCCCATGGAACTTCACGCCTCGCTCTTCAAGAGCCGCCCGCACCGCCGCCACGTCGTCGACGTGTAGTGCGATCGGGTTGGGGTTGCGCTCGTGCTGCATCCCCATCTTCTCGGGGTCGTACACGCTGAGGGTCAGGTTGCCGGTCTCGAACTCGCTGTAGTTGCGCTCGGGCATGTACACCGAGCGGGGCAACCCGAGCGTCTCGCCGTAGAACACAGCCGCGGCGGCCACGTCGTGGGTTGGGATCCCGACAAAGTCCACCGCGCGGACGAACTCCGACGTAGCCCGCGGCGCACCGGCCTCAGATTCCGTGCTCATTCGCTCTCCTATGCGTTCTTGATCACGATGCCCTCGAGGATGAAGGCCGCGCGCTCGGTCGAGTCGATCGCGTTCTCGAGCCGCTCGAAGATGTCCTTCCAGCGGATCACCACCATCGGGTCGATCCCGCTCTCGAACAGGGACGCGATCGCCTCGCGGACGATCCGGTCGCCCTCGTTCTCGAGCCGGTGCACCTCGACCATCTGCTCGTTGATGTCCTTGAAGGTCCGGATCAGAGGGATCGCTGCCGCGATCTGGCGCGTGGCGTCGCGGAGCACGCCGGCCAGCCGCTGGGCCTGGGACATCGGCGCCTCGATCTTGTACAGCCCGAGATAGTCCGCGACCTCCTCGATGTAGTCGACGATGTCGTCGAGCGCCGAGGTCAGCTGGAGGATGTCCTCGCGATCGATCGGAGTCACGAACGTCTGGTTCAGCCGCTTGATCACGTCGTGGGTGATGTGATCGCCCTCGTGCTCGGCCGCCCGGATGTCGCCGGCCAGATGCGCGGTCTCGGGATAGCTCGCGAGCATCTCGTCGAGCAGCTCGGCCGCGCGCACGATGTTCGCGCCCGCTTGCTCGAACAAGTCGAAGAACTCGCGGTCTGAGCCCCGGAGAAGATTCGCGATCGACGCCACTTCCGCCTCGTAGCATAGGTGTGGATGAAGACGCCGGTGAGAAAATTCGGAGGCTGATGTGGCCTACCGCGCCAGCGAAGCCAGGGAGCAGCTCCTGGACGATGTGGCGGCGGCCGTCGATCAGCTGGCGCTGGCCGTGGCCGCGCTGGGTGAGGCCTACGAGGAGCTCGACGAGCAAACCGCCGATCACCTGGAGGCTGAGCTGTTCCGCCCTGTCCAGCACGCCTATGGGCGCCTGCGCCGCACCCACTCCGAGTTCGCCGAGCGATTCGCGCTCCCGGGCCGCACGTTCGAGCGCAGCTCGGGCGGTTCGCATTCGGGCGATCCCCGGGTGTACGTCGACCGCGCGGTCGAGGCGATCGAGCGCGCCGACCAGATCCTGGCCGAGCTACAGGACTCGATGATGCCGGTGGAGGTCGGAGACCGCGAGCTTCGCGACGGCCTCTCAGAGACCCGCGAAGCGATCGCCGAGCTGCCCGCCCGCGCCCGCCGCGTGATGCGCGCCCAGGGTCGCTAGCCGCGCATCTCGGCCAGCGTCTGCTCGAGTGCCGCCATCAGGTCGGGCGACTCAGCCACCTCCTCGCGCGGCTCGGGCGCCTTGATCGTCTTGCCCTTGCGCTTGCGCGAGACCACGTCCTGAAGCCGGCGCGCGTATCGGTCCTTCCACTCCCCCGGCTCCCAGTCCTCCGAGAGCTCCTCGATCACCGCCACCGCGGCCTTGAGCTGCGCGGCCGAGGGCTTGTGCGACTTCTGGGTGGCCGTCTCGATGTCCTTCGTATCGCGCACCTCGTCGGCGAACAACATCGTCGAGAGCATCAGCGCCCGATCCTGTGCCCGCACGATCGCCAGGTACTCCTTGGTCCGCATCACGAACCGTCCCACGGCCGCGCGGTCGGTCCGCGCCATCACCTCGACCAGCAGCCGGTAGGCCCGCGCGGATCCGTCATCGGAGCCCGCCGGCAACAGGTAGTACGGGTGATCGAAGTAGATCGGGTCGACCTCGTCGAGATCGACGAACTGCTCGATGTCGATCGTTCGGGTGCGCCGGGGCTCGATCGCCTCGAGCTCCTCGTCGGTGACGATCACCTGGCTGCCGTCGTCGAACTCGAACGCGTGCGTGATCTCGTCAAACGGCACCTCGACGTCCTCCTTCGAGCACCACCTCTGCACCTCGATCGGCGCGCCGTCGGACTCGTGGAGCTGGCGGAAGTGCAGGTCGCGATCGCGGATCGCGGTGACCATGACCACCGGGACATTGACGAGCCCGAAGCTGAGCGAGCCGCTCCATAGAGACCGAGGCATCGACTACGACCTCCCCAGGCTCGCCTCGAGCGCGGCCAGCAGGTCGTCCGGTGCCTCGACCTCCTCGGGCTCGGGCAGCTCGACCTCCCCGCCCTTGGCCTTGAGCTTGATCAGCTCGGCCACCCGGTCGCGATAGCTGTCCTTGAAGGAAGCCGGGCGGAACTGCTTGCCCAACGAGTCGACCAGTTGCTCGGCCATGTCGAGCTCGCGGTCCGAGGGCTTGCGGCTGGGCGCCGGGATATCGAGCTTCTCCACCCCGACGAGCTCGTCGGCGAACCGCATCGTGTGCAGCACGAGCACATCGTCGCCCGCGCGCACCGCGACCAGGTACTCGCGATTGTGGAACACCCACCGTCCGAGCCCGGTACGACCGGCCTTCTCCAACGCGTCGTGAAGCAGCCGGTAGGCGTCCTCTCCATTCGACCCCGCGCCCAGGTAGTAGGTGCGGTTGTAGTAGACGGGATCGACCTGCTCGCGATCGACGAACTGCTCGAGTTCGATCGTGCGGGACCGATCGCCGGCCGCCGCGTCGATCTCCTCCTTCTCGAGCAGCACGAACTCCCCGCCGCGGACCTCGTAGCCCATCGCAACCTCCTTGTAGGGCACCTCCTTGCCCTCCTTGGAGCAGATCCGCTTCTGCTTGATCCGCGCGCCGTCGGACTCGTGCGCCTGGTGGAAGTGGATCGTGTGGCTCTCGGTGGCCGAGTGCACCTTGATCGGCACCGCGATCAGGCCGAATGTGATGGTCCCGTTCCAGATCGAGCGCGCCATGTCAGCTCTCCTACCCGCGTTTATCCCGCACATGCCATCGGGTAGCCCACGCCCAGGAGGTGAGGGAAACATGGCATACACACTCGCTCGTCTTATCCGAACCCTGGTCAGCCTGATCGCCCTCGTGATCGTGGCGGCGATCGTCCTGTTCGTGCTGGGCGCCAACCCCAGCAACGGGATCGTCAGCGCCATCCATGACGCAGGCGCCTGGCTGGTCGGGCCGTTCAAGAACCTGTTCAACATCCATAACGCCAAGTTGGCGATGGCGGTCAACTGGGGTCTGGCGGCGCTGGTCTACCTGATCGTGGGCCATTTCATCGCCAGCCTGCTCGCGCGGATGACTCCCCGCGGGCGTGCGGTCGCAGTCTGAGTTGGTGGGCCGCCTTCGGCGGCATCCGTGGGGCCAAGTACCCCGTCCGGACACTCCCGGTCCCGTTCCGGACGGGGTACCTGGTCCCATGGATGCCGAGCTAGGGGAATCCGCCCTGCACGCTGAGGGGCCCGGAGGCCCTGAGCCGGATTCCCAAGCGAGGCCACCCTTAAGCGATTCAGCCGGTCGTCCGCCTGTGACGAACATCCGTCCAGTCGGCGGATTTCACGCTTAGCAAACCTACTCGTGGGTATCTACGCTGACATGACTTCACTAGCCATCGCCCGCACCGATTCCGCCGAGCTCTTCGTCCGCTGGCAGCAACACGGAGACCGCACCGCGCGCGACGAGCTCGTCACCCGGTTCCTTCCGCTCGCCCGCAAGCTCGCCCGGCGCTATGCCGGCGCCCGTGAGCCGTTCGAGGACCTGCTCCAGGTCGCCAGCCTCGGGCTGGTCAAGGCCGTCGACCGCTTCGACGCCGACCGCGGAACCGCCTTCTCGTCGTTCGCCGTCCCGACCATCCTGGGCGAGCTCAAGCGCTACTTCCGCGACCTGGGCTGGTCCGTGCACGTGCCGCGCGGCGCCCAGGAGATGGCCCTCAAGGTCGAGGAGGCTCAGCAGCAGCTGACCTCGAGGACCGGCCGTCCGCCCAGCGTCCCAGAGCTCGCTCAGTACCTCGAGATGTCGATCGAGGACGTGCTCGACGCCCTGGAAACCGCGGGTGCCCACCACTCGACTTCGCTCGACGCCCCGCGCGAGGACGCCGACGGCGAGTCCGGCTCTCTGGCCGACGCGTTCGGGCAGGAGGACGAGCGCTTCGAGCTGGTTGACGCGAGCGTCACGATCGCCGCCTCGGCCCATCAGTTGACCCCGCGAGAGCGCCACGTGCTCGCGCTGCGCTTCGTGCAGGACATGACCCAGACCCAGATCGCGGAGGAGATCGGCGTCTCGCAGATGCAGGTCTCACGGATTCTGCGTCGCGCGCTGGCCCGTCTCCGCGAGATGACGGAGTCGGACGAGACGGCGTCCGTCACCTGACGGATGCCGTTGGACCAGGGGGGCGAGGGGGAGTCGGGGCTTCCCGGACGGTGGTCGTGGGCCGCGTGGCGACGGTCAGATCGCGGCCGGCTCGTGCGACGTCACTTCACGAGCAGTGCCGGACGAACCATACTTCGGTCTGCTGTGGTGAACACTGCATGCCCCACCGGTCCGATAGCTGCTCGACGAAGTGAAGTCCCCAGCCTCCAGGCCCCCGGCTCCGGGGGCCGGTGGCGAAACCATGACCGTGGTCCGACACCCGGCAACGGACATCGCCGTTGACCAGCAGATCGAGCATCACGGGCGCGTCGGGTTCGGTCGACCCGTGCACGATGCCGTTCGTCACAAGCTCTGAGACCATCAGCTTGACGTCGTCGAGCACCCGGGCGGACACCCGGCTCGCGAGCTCATCGGCGATGATCCGTCGGGCCTGTGCCGGACCCTCCGGCTGGGGTTCGATCTTGTACAGGGCACGAACGCGTGAGTCCATGACTGGTCTTAGGTTTACCCGGCAGCGAAAGGTCAAAAGCGTGGCATCCCGGCTGGTCGTGACGTGGCGCTGAACGAGGACGCTCCCGCGGTGAGGCTCGAGCTCGATTCGCGGCCCGAGACCTTGACGCTGGTCCGCGGCGTGCTGGCCGGCGTGGCCGAGCTGATCGGGCTCGATCCCGAGCTCCTCGACGATCTCAAGACCGCGGTCAGCGAGGCATGCAACAACGTCGTGATGCACGCCTACGACGGCGATACCGGGCCGCTCGGCGTGCGCTTGTACATCGAGCCCGAGGCCATCGAGGTGGTCGTACTCGATCGGGGATCCGGGCTGCCCGCGCTAGCCCCGGCCGACGAGACGATCCGCGGGGTCGGGCTATCGGTCATCCGCGCCCTGGCTGAGCAGGCCGAGTTCCGCACCCCACCCGATGGAGGCACCGAGGTCCGGATGTCGTTCGCGGGCCAGCGAGACGGCAAGCCGCTGTTTCATCTGCCGAGCCTGGCGGGGCCGGATGATGCCGATGCCGAGTGGCTGTCCGGCGACGCCGTGGTGTCGCTCTCGCCGATCAGCCTGCTCGCCGGCGTGCTCGGTCGCGTGGCGCGTGCGCTGGCCGCTCGAGCCCGCTTCTCGCTCGACCGGTTCTCCGATGTCTACCTGGTCACCGACGCGATCGCCGCCCACGCCGGCCGGGCGGCGAAGGGCCAGCGCATGTCGTTCGCGATCTCGACCGATGCGCAGCGGCTCGAGCTGACCATAGGTCCGTTCGTCGGCGGGAGCGGCAGCCAGCTCTCGCACCAGGCGCCCGACTACAGCGCCGCTTCGGCCCTGACCATGTTGAGCGACGAGCTCGACATCCGCTCCGAAGACGAGGCCGAGGTCCTGCACGTCGTGATGGTCGACCGGCGTCGCAACTGACGCGACCGGTCAGTTCCGCCCGAGCAGCTCCTCTGGGGTGTCCACCAGCGTGAGTCGATCGGCCACGCCGGTCAGGCTGAGCAGGCGCTGCACCTGTTGAGGGCCCCTCACCATCGCCAGCTGCCGCCCCTGCTCCTCGATTCGCTGGTGGGCGCGGACCAGCACGCTGAGGCCGGTCGAGTCCATGAAGTCGAGCTCACGCAGGTCGATGATCAGCATCTGCGAGTCGGACGCGGCAACACGATCGAGCTCTTCCTGGAGCGCGGGGCTCGAGGCGAGATCGAGCTCACCGCTCACCGAGATCACCGTCGAGCGACCTTCGTTGCGTACCTGTAGCCGGAAATGACTCTGCATCGGGCGCGAGCCTACTGATCTTCGCTGGCGGATGCTGGGCGTCCCGTTGCCGCTCGCAATCGTTTGTCAGGGCCGCCCTCCGAGGAGCAGGTCGATGAGGCCTCCCGTGCCGTCGTCGAAGGCGGCGGTGGCGAAGCCGAAGGCTTCGAACAGGCCGAGCGCGAGTTGATCGAGCACGCCAGCCACGGCAACGAGCACGCCGCGCGAAAGGTCATCGAGGATGCCCCTGACGAGAGCGACGACGCGCGCGCCGCGACGGGCGGAGAGGCCGACAACAAACGCTCGAGCGAGCGGGCAGAGGACCTGCCTTGAGGTCCGCCGCCTCGATTCCCGCCGCTCGGGTGGTTTAGCCCGCCCAGCTGCGTGACCCGCTCACATAGCGGGTAGGCACGCACCGCAACACAGTGCACGAAAGGAGGAGGCGAATGGTTGCGCTGATCGTGTTGTTGCTGATCCTGGCCATCTTCGGCGGGCTCGGCTTCGCTGCGCACATCCTGTGGATCGTTCTGATCGCCGCCGTGATCCTGTGGTTGCTCGGCTTCCTGATTGGAGGCGCCGAGCACGGCATGGGCCGGCGAAGGTGGTACGGCCGCTGGTAGCTGATGGCTGAGTGGCCCGCCGGGACTCGTTCCTTGTCCCGGCGGCGCCTCAGTTCCAGCTCAGCGTGTTTCGCCGGTGAGCTGGCGTAGGCGGTGCAGCGAGCGGCGCAGCAGCCGCGACACCTGCATCTGCGAGACACCGACTCGTTCGGCGATCTCCGACTGCGTGAGGTCCTCACCGAAGCGCAGGTAGAGGATCTCGCGTTCACGCTGGGGGAGATGCTTGGCCGCGGCGAAGATCGTGGTCTGATCATCGACGAGGCCGAGCCGCACATCCTCGTCTCCGATCCCGTCGAGACGGCTGGCGTCCTCTTCGCCCGCCACTGGGGCGTCGAGCGACACGGTTCCGTATGCCTCGGCCACCTGAAGGCCGTCCAGCACCTCCTCTTCGCTCAGCTCGAGGTACTGGGCCAGCTCGTCGACGCGCGGCGGGCGGCCGGTGCGCGCGCTGATCGCCTGACGCGCCTCGTTGATCTTCCGGGCTCGCTCCTGCGCACCGCGGTCGACGTGAATCGCCCATCCCGTGTCGCGGAAGTAGCGCTTTAGCTCGCCCACGATGGTCGGCACCGCGAACGAGGTGAAGGCGAAGCCTCGGTCCGGATCGAAGCGCTCGACCGCCTTGACCAAGCCTAAGCTGGCGACCTGGACGAGGTCGTCGTAGGGCTCACTTGACTGCACGTAACGTCGCGCCAGCTTCCGCGCGAGCGGAAGGAATCGAGCAATCAGCTCATCACGCGCCTCGCGGTCTCGATCCCGCCGCCACCGCTCGAACAGCTCTTGCGAGTCAGCTGCGGACACGGGCTCGCCGACCGGGATCCCCGACACCGGGGTCCTCCTTTCGCAGACCACTCCCTTTTAGCACAGAAGCGGTCTGCCGTGTGCCAGACAGCGCCCGCACCGGCGCCCCCACGCCGGTGCGTAAACGGTCCTGCCGCTCAAGCTCAGCGGGCGCGGCGCCTCACTTGCCGGCGACCCCGGTCGATGGCCCGTGCGCCGCGGCGCTCGAACTGGCCCAGCTGGCGGGCGAGGCGGCCGGAGTTGGTGTAGGTCAGGGCGCCTTGCTTGACCGCGTCAGAAGCCGTGGCCAGGGCGCCGACCGCGGTGTAGAGCACGCGCTTCGCGCTGATGGCCACCGCGCCCACCTGCGTCTGGGCGGCGTCGGCACTCCGCGCTGCGGTCTGCGCCGCCCGGTTGCCGGTGGTGCGGGCGCTGCGCGCGGTGGTCCGGGCGCTCGTCCGGGCGGTGACGGAAGCCGAGCTGCCGGTGCGACGCGCCGAGGATCTCGTACTCGTGGCGCTTCGCTTGGCGGCGTTTCTCTTTCGGGTGGCCGCGGCACGCTTGGCGGCGGCTGAGCGTTGGGTTGGCGTCTGGGTTGCCACTCTGCTCACTCCTCACTTCGTTTCGGGGTCTCGGCAGCCCTCCTCCCCCCTTACGTTGCGATACTCACCGCAATGACCGGTTCCTACACGTCGGCGTTGGCCGAGGAGCTCGCGCGCGACACCTTGGAGCGCTTTCTCCGCTACGTGCGAATCGACACACAGTCGCGCCGCGACCGTAGCGGATCGCCAAGCACGCCGGGGCAACTTGAGCTGGCCCGCGTCCTGGTCTCCGAGCTCCGAGACGCTGGACTAGAAGACGCACAGCTCGACGACAATGGCTACGTGGTGGCGACGCTGCCCGGGGCAGACGGCGACGCGAACGGCGACGCGATCGGGCTGATCGCGCACATGGACACCAGTCCGGATGCTCCCGGTCACGGGGTGGAGCCGATCGTCCATCGTTCGTATGACGGAGGTGTGCTCGAGCTCCCGCGCGAGGGGACGGTGCTCGATCCCGCGGCGATCCCGGAGCTCGTCGCCAAGACCGGGCACGACATCGTCACCTCAAGCGGTGACACGCTGCTCGGCGCTGACGACAAGGCCGGCGTCGCCGAGATCATGGCGGGCGTCGCGTACCTGGCCGCGCACCCCGGGCTGCCGCGGCCGACGCTGCGGATCGCCTTCACTCCCGACGAGGAGATCGGTGAGGGCGCCACGCTGTTCGACATCGAGCGGTTCGGTGCTCGCTGCGCCTACACGCTTGACGGCTCCGAGATCGGCGAGCTCCAGGACGAGACGTTCAGCGCGTTCGAGGCGGTGCTGACGGTGCGCGGGGTGGAGGTGCACCCGGGCCAGGCCACCGGCAAGATGGTCAACGCGCTCCGCCTGGCGTCCCGGATCGTGGCCGCGCTTCCACCCGATTTGACCCCCGAGACGACGGCCGGACGCGACGGCTTCATCCATCCGCACGAGCTGAACGGCACGCCGGGCAAGGCGACGCTGCGCCTGATCCTGCGCGACTTCGACGACGAGCAACTCGACCGGCACGTGGCGCTGCTCGAGCGGACCGCGCGTGAAGTGGTGGACGCCGAGCCCCGTGCTCGCCTGGACGTGTCGGTCCGCGAGCAGTACCGCAACATGGGGAGTGTCCTGCGCCAGGTACCGGAGGTGACCGACGCCGCGGAGACGGCGATCCGGGCTGAGGGGATCGAGCCGATCCGCCGGCCCATCCGGGGCGGCACGGACGGCTCGAAGCTCAGCGCGATGGGCCTGCCCACCCCGAACATCTTCACCGGAGGGCACGAGTACCACTCGGTGCGCGAGTGGGCTTCGGTGCAGGACATGGCGGCCGCCGCGGCGGTCGTGGTGCGCCTCGCGGAAGTGTGGTCGCGCCAGGGCGCCGCCGTCAGGCGCCGCCGACCATCCGAATCTCTGCATGGCGGCTAACTTCTCCGGCTCCTTGGCCTCGGTCGACGGCGCCGTGACGCTCGCCTCGCGCGCGATGATCCCGGCCACCGACGAGGGTCTGCTGCGCGGGGACGGCGTGTTCGAGGTGATCCGGGTGTACGAGGGGCGGCCTTTTGCTCTCGATGAGCATCTGGTCCGGCTCGAACGCTCGGCGTCGAATCTGCGCCTGCCGGTCGACCTGGAGGCGGTTCGCGCCGATGCGCGGCGGCTCCTGGCGCACGCGGGGGTCGGTCCCGACCACGAGTTGCTGCGGATTGTCATCACCCGCGGCGGGCGGCGGCTGCTGTTCACCGAGCCGATGCCGGTTCAGGCTGAGGTGATCCGCCTTGGGTCGGTGACTTATTCGCCTACGCGGGTTTTGGATGGCGTGAAGTCGCTGTCGTATGGGGCGAACATGCTGGCATCTCGGCTCGCGCGCGAGCGTGGCTTCGACGAGGCGTTGCTGGTCACGCCCCACGGTCGCGTGCTCGAGGCTCCGACCAGCTCGATCTTCTGGGTCACGGATGGTGCGCTGTTCACTCCGCCTTTGGATGAGCACATCCTGGCCTCGATCACCCGGGCGGTCGTGCTGGCGGTGACCCGGGCGGCCGAGCGGGCGTGCACGCTGGAGGAGTTGCTGCGCGCCGACGAGGCGTTCCTGGCGTCGACGAC
>DATIEI010000262.1:0-16177 GCA_035455845.1 Solirubrobacteraceae bacterium | reverse complement strand
GCCATCGCGTCGCGCGTGCGCTCGAGAAGGGCATCGCACGCCGCCGCGAACCTGTCGCTTCCAAAGCGCTCGCAGATCTCGACCACCCGGCGCTCGGCCGCGCGGCAGCCTCCAATCAGCGCCATCAGGTCGCTGCGGTTGGTGTCGGGCGTGCGGGTGTTGTTGAGGATCACCGCCAGCGCGGTCTCGTTCAGGACCCCGCGGTCGAAGATCTTGATCGGCGGGATCCGCAGGCCCTCCTCCCAGATCGACAGGGCCTCGTTCACCTGGCTGCCGGGCACCTTGCCGCCGACGTCCATCATGTGCCCGAACATCGAGGAGAAGCCGACGTGGCGCCCGGCGTGGAAGATCGGCACGATCACCAGCCAGTCGTTGCAGTGCGAGATCGAGCCCTTGCACAGGTAAGGGTCGTTCAGCAAGATCACGTCCCCCTCCGCGATGTCCCCGCCGAAGCGGTCGATCACCTCGGGGATGTAGGACCCGAACTGGCCGACGACCATCTGGCCGCGCTCGTTGCAGATCATCGGGAACTCGTCGTGCTGGACCCGGATGGTCGGCGACATGGCGGCACGGCGAACCACCTCGTCCATCTCGAAGCGCGCGTTGAGCAGCGCGTTCTCGATCAGGTCGAGCGTGATCGGGTCGATCCGAGCACTCGTCATGCGCCGGCCTCCGGCTCGATCAGCAGGTTCAGGTACGGGTCGACGCGCGCGACGTGCCCGGGAAGCACCACCGTGGTGGCGTCGTACTGCTCGACGATCGCGTAGCCGGGGATCCGCATCCCCGCGGTCAACTCGGAACGCTCATACGTGGGCACCTCGTGCTCCTCACCGCCGGCCCATACGCGCTGGGTGCCGCGGCGGGCCGGAGCGGGATCCGACGACCCCAACTCGTGCGCGGGGATCTCGGGCACCGGCACGCGGCCGCGAGCGATCGCCCGCAGATTGACGATCTCGGCCCCGCCCTCGAGCCCGAAGCCGTACAGGCGGTGATGCACCTGGTTGAAGCGCTCGACGAGCGCCTCGATCGAAAGGCCCGAGAGCTCGTCCGACCCCACCTCGATCGGAAGCTCGAATCCCTGGCGGCGGTAGCGCATGTCGACCACGTACTCGATGAGCCGGTCCTCGGGCGCGACCCGCTCCCCCGCCAGCCACTCCTCGGCCTGCCGAGCCAGCACCCCGAGCTGATCGGTGATCTCGTCGGGCGTGGTGGCCGCGGCGTCGCGGATGAACGTCTGGCTGAACTCGTTGCGGATCTCCGAGGCCACGAAGCCGAGCGCGGACAGCACGCCGGACTCCGGCGGCACCAGCACCGGGAAGCAGCCGAGCAGCGCCGCCAGCGCGTTCGCGTGCAGACCGCCGGCGCCGCCGAACGACACCAGCGCGAAGTCGCTCGGCGCGAGGCCCTTCTGCACGGTCACGACCCGCAGCGCCCCGAGCATGTTCTCGGTGACGATGTCGATCACGCCCGCCGCAGCGGCCGGGGCATCGAGACCAAACGAATCGCCGAGCGCGCGGACCGCGCCGAGCGCCGCCTCGACGTCGAGCTCCATCGCACCACCTAACAATCGCGGCGGCAGGTGGCCGAGCACCACGTTGGCGTCGGTGACGGTCGGCTCGGTGCCGCCTCGCGCGTAACAGGCGGGACCCGGGTCCGCCCCGGCGCTGCGCGGCCCGACCCGGAGTGCGCCGGTCACCTCGGCGACATACGCGATCGAACCGCCCCCCGCCCCGATGCTCTCGACCTCGACCGACGGCGCCCGCACCGGGAACTCGCCCACCGCGGTCTCACGGGTGATCGCCGGCGCGCCCCCGAAGCAGGTGGCGACATCGGTCGAGGTTCCGCCCATGTCGAACGTGAGGATCCGGTCCAACCCCGCGCGGGCGGCGACGTACGCGGCCCCCTGCACGCCACCGGCGGGTCCGGACAGCACGGTGTGGACCGGCGTCGAGCGCGCCGAGTCGAGGCTCATCAACCCACCGTCGGAGCGCACCACCCTGAGCTCCGCGCGGGTCCCCTCACTCTGCAGACGGTCGCGCAGGTTCGACAGGTAGCGGTCGAGCACCGGCGAGACGTAGGCGTTCACCACCGTCGTCACCGTGCGCTCGTACTCGCGGAACTCCGGCAGCACCTCCGAGGAGATCGACACCGGCAGCGCGGGCGCCTCCTCGCGCACCAGCTGCGCCACTGCGCGCTCGTGGGCGGGGTTCGCGAACGAGTTGACCAGCGAGACGGTCATCGCCTCGACCCCGCGGTCGCGCAGCTCGGCGATCGCGGTGCGCGCACCCGTCTCATCCAGGGCGCGCAGCACGCTCCCGTCGGCAGCGACCCGCTCGGTCAGAGCGCGAGTGTCCTCGACCGCTGCTATCGGCTCCGGCTTCTCGTAGATCATCCAGCCGAACAGCGGCCCCGGTGTCCATGCCTCGGCGAGGTGCAGGATCCACCGGAACCCCTCGCTCGTCAACAGGCCCACCCGCGCGCCCCGCTTCTCGAGCACGGCGTTTGTCGCCACGGTCGTGCCGTGCAAGATCGTGCCGAGATCACCAGCCGCCACACCAGCGATCCCAGCGATCGCGTGGATTCCGTCGATCACGCCGAGCGACTGGTCCTGCGGGGTGCTCGGCACCTTGGCCAGCCACAGCTGACCAGACTCGGTGTCGTGCAGCAGTAAGTCCGTGAACGTTCCGCCGACGTCGACCCCGAGCCGTAACACGGCCGGAGTCTATGGGCTCGCCACGAGCGATGTCCAGATGTCGGACATTCGCTCGCGTCAGTCGCCCACGCCGTCGCGCCGCCCCACCGGCAACGCCTCTCCGTGGTGTGTCCACAGGCGCACGTACGTCTTGCGCAGCATCGCGAGGTGCCTGCGCATGTGGCGCGCGGCCGCGTCGCCGTCGCCGGCCTCGACCGCCGCGAGGATCGCGCGATGGTCGTCGTTCACCTTCTTCAGCGTCCCGGGCTCGATCTCCCGCCGGCGCAGGTTGGTTTGGAGGATCGCGAACACCGGCTGCGCGGCGATCGACAGCAGCGTGTTGCCCGAGGCTTCCAGCAGAGCCGTATGGAAGCTCGTGTTGCTCGTGTGCTGGCGCTCGGTGCCGAGCTCGCTGGAATCCTCGATGATGCACGCCCGCAGGCACTCGAGGTCCTCGTCCGTGCGGCGCTGCGCGGCCATACGCGCCGCGAACGTCTCCAGCAGCTCACGCGTCTCGAGCATCTCCTCGGCGGTGACCTCACGCGACTCGTTGAGCAGGCGGATGTTCGCCTGAAGCACCTCCGAGACGTGACCGGCGGTGGGAAGCGTTACGAAGCTGCCGCCACCGGCTCCCTTTGCGGTGCGGATCAGGTTGTGCGCGGCGAGCAGCCGGAGCGCCTCGCGCACGGTTCCGCGGCTCACGCCGAATTCGCGAGCGAGCTCGGCCTCACCCGGAAGCCGCTGGTCACGGGCAAGCTCGCCGCGCATGATCAGCTCCCGGAGCTGATCGTAGACCTGCTCGTACGCCTTGCGGACGCGT
Organism: Solirubrobacteraceae bacterium; assembly: GCA_035455845.1. Classification (GTDB taxonomy): domain Bacteria; phylum Actinomycetota; class Thermoleophilia; order Solirubrobacterales; family Solirubrobacteraceae; genus Palsa-465. The sequence continues at coordinate 12,665 of DATIEI010000262.1, read as the reverse complement.
TGCACGGGTGCCCCGATCACGTGGTTCAGGCAGGGGCGGTGGAGAGCGTTGGGGACTCCTCGGCCGCGAGTACTTCCTTGAAGAACGCGGTGACCACACGGACCGCCTCGTCGGGGGCCTCCAGGAGGTCGGCATGGCCGATGTGCGGGAATTCGTGCAGGCGGGCGAACCCGGGCACCCGCTCGACGATCTGCCGCGCGCTGTACCCGGACGGCGCCAGATCGGGCGGCGTCATGATGTCGCGCGAGCCGTTGGTGAACAGGATCGGGCGCGCGATCTGATCCACGAGCGGCTCGAGGTCCATCCGCTCCATCGCCAGGCAAGCCTGCCGGACGGTGTACGGAGAGTTCATCGCGACGATCCGCTTGACGCTGTCGAAGACCTCGGGATTCTCCTCGAGGAAGCCGGCCCCAACGGCCTGGATCGTCAACAGATCACAGAAATCGTCGAGCGGGAGCGCCTCGCACTGCTGGCGCCAGTTGCGGAACATGACCCGTCGGTAGGTGTCGCAGCGCGCCATCGCGCAGTCGGCACACGAGGCGATGGTCTTCCCGGGAAACATCGCGGTGAACGCGAGCGCGATCATCCCGCCCATCGAGGTCCCGTGGGTCAGCGCGCGCTCGATGCCTAGCGCGTCGAGCAGACCGGCGCCCTCCCGGGCCCAGTTCTCGATGCTGTACTCGGTCAGCGGCTGGGTCGAGCGTCCGTAACCGGAGGCGTCGAAGCTGAGCAGCCGGAAGTTCTCACGAAAGCCGTCGTTGACGGCGTCGAAGTTCTGGCGACCGAACAGCGAGCCTCCGAACTGGAGGATCAGGGGGGCGTCCTCCGGGCCCGTGAACTCGTAGTACAGGCGCACATCGTCCACGTCGGCGAACGGCATCGCGTCTCCTCTCGCTCGGATTCCACCGCGACTCTAACGCCCCGGACGCGTAATGTTCGACATTCGCGCGATGACCGATCAAGACGAATATTTGCAGCTGCGCGCGGCCGCCCTGGACGCAATCGTCGCGACGCTCCGCGAGCAGGTCGGCGTCGACCGCTGCACGCTGCGCCTCGAAGTCGAGGGCGAGTACTTCCCGGTCGTGCACGAGTCCCGCACCCCGGGCACCGGCAGCCTGATCGGGGACCGCAAGGTGTCGCTCCAGGGCCAGCCCGTGGTCGAGGCGATCCTGGGCGGCGCCGAGCAGGTGGTCCAGCCGGACTGCGCCTCCGCATCCGACGATCCGGCCTTTCAGGCGATGCTCGGCCACTACGGTGGGCTGGCCGCCCAGATCGTCACGCCGGTGCGCGAGGGCCCAACACTGCTTGCGATCATCTCGCTGCATCACCTGGGCAGCCCACGCGGGTGGTCGGAGCGCGAGCTGGCGCTCCCGCGCGCCGGAGCCGATCTCGTGCGCCGCCTGGTCGCTGAGGAGACCACGGCGTGACTCTCCACATCAGCGTGGCCGGCGGCCAATCGATCGTCCAACACCCTCGGAACAGCCACAATCGGATCTGGCCCGCCCTCGAGCCGATCGCGACGATCGATCCCGGTGAGGAGATCGAGCTCGAGCTCCGCGACGGGATGGACGGACAGCTGTCGCCGAGCAGCGACTCGGCCGCGCTCCACACCATCGACCTCGACGCCAACCATCCGCTGACCGGCCCGATCGAGGTACGCGGCACGAGCCCCGGCGACGTCCTCGTGGTCGCGCCCAGAACCATCGAGCCCGCGGGCTTCGGCACCACCGCGGTAATCCCCGGCTTCGGCCTGCTCGGCGATCTGTTCATGGAGCCATACCTGGTCCGCTGGCGGATCGAGGACGGTGTCGCGCGATCGGATGAGCTGCCGGGCATCGCGATCCGCGGCCGGCCGTTTCTCGGATGTGTCGCCGTCGCCCCGTCCAAGGAGCTGTTCGCCGAGGCGGCGCGTCGTGAGAAGGCGCTCGCCGAGCGCGGCGGCCCGGTCCTCGGCCCCGAGCCCCGGTCCGCCGTACCGAAGCATGAGCCGTATGCGTCGCAGGCGCTTCGCACGATTCCCCCGCGCGAGAACGGCGGAAACCTCGACGTCGCCCAGGTGCGCGAGGACAGCCGGCTGCTGCTCCCCGTTCACGTGCCGGGCGCGATGCTGTCGGTCGGCGACATGCACTTCGCCCAGGGCGAGGGCGAGCTGTGCGGCACCGCGATCGAGGTCGGGGGCACCGTGACGCTCGAGGTGTCGGTCCGCAAGGCCGAGACGCTCCGCTGGCGCCCGCGCTTCCCCGCCATCGAGTACACGCGGTCCGAACGGCAGAGCCCCTGCTTCGAGACGATGGGCATCCCGCTCACCGACGAGGGCGAGAACGCGAGCATGGATGCGACGCTCGCCGCCAGGCGCGCGCTGCTCGAGCTGATCGGGTGGCTCGAGGCGGAGCGCGGGCTGAGCCGCGAGCAGGGTTACGTCCTGGCCAGCGTCGCCGCGGACCTGCGCGTGGCGGAGGTGGTCAACGTGCCAAACGCGCTGGTCACCTGTCGCCTGCCGCTAGACGTTTTCGACGACGCGTAGCTCGCGCTTGAGCACCCGCCGGATCGCTTCGCCGGCGCCACGCGTGTCGGCGGTTCCGCCGATGTCCGGCGTACGCGTTTCGGCGTCAGCGGTGCTCGCGTCCACAGCCCGCTCGATGGCGGATGCGGTGGCCGGCTGTCCCAGAAACTGGGTCATCAAAGCCACCGAAAGGATCTCCGCGATCGGATTGGCGATGCCGCGCCCCGCGATGTCCGGCGCCGACCCGTGGATCGCCTGGAACAGGCTGGGATGCGCTCGCGAGGGGTCGAGGTTCGCGCTCGGCCCGGTCCCCAGGCTGCCCGCTGCCGCGGCGGTCAGATCACTCAGAACATCGCCGAACAGGTTGCTGGCCACGATCACGTCGAGCGATGCCGGATGGCTGACCACGCGCGCAGCCAGCGCGTCGATCAGGACGCTCTCGTGCTCGATCTCGGGATACTCGGCGGCGACCTGCTCCATGACCTCGTCCCAGAACGGCATCGCATGACGTAGCGCGTTGGACTTGGTGGCGCTGGTCACGCGCGTACGCGCGTGCGCGTGCGCGTATTCGAACGCGTAGCGGATCGTGCGCTCGGTTCCTGCGCGGGTGAAGATCGCCGTCTCGACCGCGACCTCGTCGCCGCTGCCTCTGTGGACGCGGCCGCCGGCCCCCGAGTACTCGCCCTCGGTGTTCTCGCGCACGACCACGACGTCGAACGTGTCCGAACCGAGCGTGCGCAGAGCGGACGGCACGCCGGGCAGTGTGCGCGCGGGACGGAGGTTTATGTACTGATCGAAGCGCTGGCGCAGCGCGAGAATCGTCCCCCACAGGATCACGCTGTCGGGGACGCGCGGGTCACCGAACGGCCCGGCCAGGATCGCGTCGAACTCGGCCAGTCGCGCGGGAAGGTCCGGCGCCATCGGCGTGCCCGTGGCCAGGTAGTGCGCGCCGCCGGCATCGAACGTCTCGACCGCGACGGAAAAACCGGCAAGCTGAGCGGCGAGCTCGAGCGTGGCCTGCGCCTCGGCGATCACCTCGGGACCAATGCCGTCGCCGGGCATCACGGCGACGCGGTAGCTCGTGGTCATTGCCTGGGCATCCTATGGGCGATCCGCTCGAGCACCATCGCGATCAACACCCCCCAGAGCATCGGGTTGGCCACGAGTTGCACGGCCGGCGGCAGCGAGCTGCCCACCGCGATCCACACCGCGGTCGGGATCATCGCCGGCACCACCACCCGAGCCACGACGGCCCGCGGCTCGCGCGCGATCCCCCGGGCGGCGTGCAACAGGATCAGCGACAGCAGCACGGCCAGCAGCGCGGCCGAGACGCTCAGCGGCAGCGCCGCGACCAGATGCACGAACGGTGTGACGAACCCGAGTGCCGCTACCAGGACGCCACACAAGAGCAGCGGTGCGCGCCCTCGGTGACCGAGCAATTGCGCGATCCCGATCGAGTCGATCCGCGAGACAGTTCCGACGAGGTTGCCGAACAGCGCCCCGCCCGCCTGCGCGGCACCGTGCATGAGGAACGAGCGCTGCTGCGCCCCGGGCTCGACCGGCAACTCGTGCGCGGTCGAGACGACTTTGCCCGACGCCACCGTGTTGAACGCCGCGAGCGCACCGGCCAGCAGAAACGGGATCACGACCGCGGCGCTGGCGTTTGGCGTGCCCCACGGAAGGAGCGACGGCGCCGCGAAGCTTCCGCCGGCGAGAACCTGGGGCGCTCCCGCGAGCGCAACGTACACCGCGGTACCGGCCACCAGTGCCGCGAGCAGGCTGTACGGAATCAGGCGCGGCACCCGGCGCACCGCAAGCGCAACCGCGACCACGACGATCGTGGCGGCCCAGGCCGGGCCCTTGCCGGGGAGCCCGTTCGTGGCGCCAACCGCGCGCTCCACCGTCGCGGGCATCAGCGCCGAGGTGACGGTCAGCACGAACACGTTCGCCACCAGGGGCGTGAACGCCTTGGCGATCAACCGATCGGCACCAACGGCGCCGAGCAGCGCGACGAACGCACCGGCGGCGATCAGGCCGCCGGTGATCGCGCCAAGGCTGTGCTGCCCCTCGGCGGTGACCACCGTGATCGCGGCCAGGTACGCGGCAGCCGGTCCCTCGTACATCGGCAGCCGGAAGCCGAACGCGACCTGAAGCAGCGTCGCGATCCCGAGGCCGAGCAACGAAGCGGCGACCAGCGTTGAGAGCTGCGCCTGCGCAACGCCCGCCAGCGAGCCGGCAACCAGCCAGAAACCCATCGCCGCCGGGACAACCGCCACCATCCACAGCAGCGCCGCGACCGTGTCACGCCGCCAGGAGACAGGTCGGCGGGGCAGAGTCTGAGTGGTCACAAGCGAGCGGAGGTCCGGCACCGGCAACCCTCGGCAGCGATGCCGGGACTACTGTACATTTCACCGTATGCCATTGCATACGGGTGAGGAGCTGAACGTCGCGGATCTTTACCGCGCGGCGAGCACGCCGGGCGAGGAGACTTACACCGAAATTCGGCGCGCGATTCTCGAGGGGACACTACGCCCCGGCGAGCGCATCGTGGAGCAGCAGCTGGCCGAGACGCTCAAGGTCAGCCGCACCCCGGTGCGGGAGGCGCTGCTCAAACTCGAGCGCGAGAACCTGGTCGCGCGGGTCGGTCGCGGCATGGCCGTGCGCCGCTTCTCGAGCGATGAGGTGCGCGACATCTACAACCTACGCGCCCACCTCGAGAGCTTCGGCGCTCGCCTCGCCGCGGAGCGGATCACCGAGGGAGAGCTGGTCGCGCTGTCGCGCATCCAGGACCAGATGGACGAGGAGCCGCTGGAGATGACCGCCGAGGCCATCCGTGCACTGTCGCGCAACAACCAGCGGTTTCACGCGATGGTCGTCCGCTGCGCGCGCAACGCCCCGCTCGATCGCTGTTTCGTGCAGGTCTTCCAACTGCCGCTCCTGTACAAGGCCTACGTGTACTTCGACGACGAGCGCCGGCGACGCTCCGACGCGGACCACCGCGAGCTGGTCGAGTTGCTCCGCGCGCGCGACGGTGCGGCAGCCGAGGAGCATTGGCGCCGCCACCTGCGACGGGGCGGAGACGTTCTCGCCCAGCACCTGGCCGCGGGCGAAGCAGGCGAGCTGTAACCGTCACATGAGCTGGGTCACCCCGCCCGTCCTGGTCGGGTTGGGTGTGTCGGCGACCGCGACGGCGGCCAGCACCTTCTCGACCCTCGGATTGGGGGCGCTGGCGCCGACGCTGCGCGCGAGCCTTCACCTGACCACGGCCGAGGTCGGGCTGATCGCGGGCCTGGTGTCGCTCGGGGCGCTCACCGCGTCGGTCCCAGCCGGCCATGTCACGGATCGGATCGGGGCCGGTCGCTCGCTCACGCTGGCGCTGCTCGGCGTAACCGCGGGAGTCATCATCGCGGTGCTCGCGCCGGGTCGCTGGGTCTTCCTCGGCGGCGCGTTCGTGGCGGGATTGGGATACGGCGCGGTGAACCCGGCCACGAACGTCCTGTCCACGGCGCTCGTCCCCCGTCGCCGCCGCGCCCTGTTCCTGAGCGTGAAGCAGACCGGAGTGACGGTCGGCGGCTTGGCGGCCGGCCTGGCGCTGCCGCGCCTGGCGCAGTGGCTCGGCTGGCGAAGTGCTTTGACGCTCGCCATCGCCGTGCTGCTGTGCGGCGTGGCGATGGGTCTGTGGGCCGCCCGCCGCGAAGCCGCAGGGTGGTTCGATTCGTCGCGTGGAGCCCCCGCCGGGAGGTCCGCCTCGACGAGTCTGGCGCTGCCCAGGATCGCGCCCACGGCGCTGTTCGGGTTCGTTATGTCCGGTGTGCAGTTCAGTCTGGCCGCCTATCTGACCGTGTACCTCGTCGATACGCACGGGTTCTCGAAGACCACAGCCGGGACCGCTCTGAGCGTCGCGTTCGCCTCGGCCTGCGTCGGGCGAATCGCCTGGGGTTGGCTGTCGGACCGCTGGTTCGCTTCACACGCGAACACGCTGGCGCTGATAGCGGCAGCGAGTGCGGCCGCGATCGCCGCGATGGCCAGCGGGATCGGCGGCCTGTCGCTGTGGCTCATCGTGGTGATGATCGGGCTCAGCTCGATCGCCTGGAACGGCGTCTACATGGCGCTGATCACCGAGCCGGCCGCCCGGGATGGGCTCGGACGGGCGACCGGCCGCGGCCTGACGGCGATCTACGCCGGATCGGCGCTCGTGCCACCGCTGCTCGGCGCGGTGAAGGACGTCACTGGCTCGTGGCCCGCGGCTTGGGGCGTTGCGGTCTGCGCGGTGCTGCTCGCGGGCGCGGTGCTGGCCGGCACCTCGCGCAGGCTGGTGGCCGTGGTATGAGCGAGCAGCTGTTGCGCTCGCTGCTGTTCGTGCCCGGAAACGACGCGCGCAAGCTTCAGAAGGCCGGCTCGGCCGGTGCCGACCTGATCGTGATCGACCTCGAGGACGCGGTCGCCGAGGCCGAGAAGACCGGCGCCCGCGAGCTGGTCGCGGAGACGGTGCCGCGGCTATCCGAGCACGCGCGCGTCGCGGTGCGCGTGAACGGGATCGAGACCAGCCGCCTTCAGGACGACATCGCATCGGTCGCCGCCGCGGACGGGCTCGCGGCGATCGTCGTGCCCAAGGTCGAGGCGGTGGACACACTGTCCGCCGTGGCTGATCAGCTCGAGCGGACCGAGGTCGGTCTGCTCGCATTGGTGGAAACGCCGCTCGGCATCGCGCGGTGCGAGGACATCCTGGCCTCGGCGCCGTCGTGCACGATCACCGCCATGCTCGGGGTCGCGGACTTCACGGCTGCGCTGGGCGTCGATCTGACCGACGAGGGCACCGAGCTGCTCTACGCACGGCAGCGACTGGTCGTCGCCGCGCGGGCGGCTGGGATGCCGGGCCCGATCGACGGCCCGTACCTCCGGCTGGATGACCCGGACGGGCTGATCGCGGACACCCGCCGGTCGCGTGCGCTGGGCTTCCAGGGCCGCGTCGCCCTCCATCCGCGTCAGGTCGACCCGATCAATCGGGCGTATTCGGAGCTCACCGACGAGCAGCTGGCCGCCGCCGAGCGGATCGTCGAGGCGTTCGAGCGGGCCGAGGCGGCGGGTGTTGCCTCAATCCGAGTCGACGGCAGGTTCGTGGATTACCCCGTGTACGAGCTGGCGCGGGTCAGGCTGCGTCGACATGCCGCGTATCGCCGAGTGATGTCCACACCGCCGCGGTGATCGTCACGGAAATGCCCCACACCGCGCTCGTGATCGGCAGTATGCTGTCGTATACCGGGGCGCGCTGGTAGCTGCATCTACCGCTCGAGGAGGAGGCACATGGAACCCACAGTTGGCGAGGATCGCGCTCCCGATTCGATGACCGCGGAGAGCCCGGCCGTGCAGCTGGCGGATGGTCCACTGGGAGGGCTCCGCGTGGTCGAGTTCGGCCAGCTGTTGGCGGGACCGTACGTGGGGACGCTGCTCGGCGACTTCGGCGCCGAGGTCGTGAAGGTCGAGCCTCCTCCGCGGGGCGATGCGATGCGCGACTGGGGCCGGCTCCGGCACAACGACCACTCGCTGTGGTGGTCGATCCTCGCGCGCAACAAGCGCTCGGTGACGCTCAACCTCCGGGTGGAAGCCGGCCAGCGGATCGCCCGGCAGCTGGCCGAGCGAGCCGATGTCGTGCTCGAGAACTTCCGCCCGGGGACGATGGAGCGCTGGGGTCTCGGCCCCGCCGAATTGCATGAGATCAACCCGCGGCTGATCTACGCCAGAGTCACCGGCTACGGTCAGACTGGTCGCTACCGGGACCGTCCGGGCTTCGCCTCCGCGAGCGAGGCGCTTTCGGGTCTGCGCTACATCAACGGCTATCCCGACCAGGCGCCACCGCGCTACGGGATCTCGATCGGCGACACGCTCGCCGCGCAGTCCGCCTTCACCGGGATCGTCCTCGCGCTGTACGCGCGCGACGCCCGCGGCGCCGAAGGGCAGGTGGTCGACGCGTCGATCACCGATGCCTGCTTTGCCGTCACCGAGTCGGCGATCCTCGAGTACGAGAAGACCGGCGTCGTCCGCCAGCCGACCGGCACGCGCCTGCCCCGGATCGCCCCGTCGAACGTCTACCGGTCTAAGGACGACCGCTGGGTGGTGATCGCCGCCAACCACGACACGCTGTGGCGTCGGCTCGCAGCGCTGATGGGGCGGCCCGAGCTCGGCGACGACCCACGCTTCGACTCCCACCACACGCGCGGTGAGAACGAGGACCTGCTCGACGAGCTGATCGGCTCGTGGGCGGCGCAGTACACGGCCGAGGAGCTTGACCGGATCGTCAACGAGGCCGGCGTGGTCTGCGCGCCCGTGTACAACGCGGAGGACGTCTACAACGACCCCTATTTCCGCGAACGCGGGCTGCTGATCGAGTACGAGGACGAGGTGCATGGGACGGTGACGGCCCCGGGGGTCGTGCCGAAGCTCACCTCCACCCCCGGCCGCGTGCGGTCTAATGCCTCGTGGGAGGTCGGTCGCGACACCGACGCCGTGATGCACGAGCTGGGCCTGGACGACGACGAGGTCCAGCAGCTGCACGACGACGGCGTGTTCTGAGTTTGGGCGTGCACGGGGACACACCACTGGTCGGCACGCCGCGACCGCCGGCGGTGGGGGCCAGGGCAATGGTCGCCACTTCTCAGACGACGGCGACCGCCGCGGGTCTGCGCATCTTGCGCCGTGGTGGCAATGCCGCCGACGCCGCGATCGCCGCCGCGGCCGTGCTTTGCGTGACCGAGCCGCTGGCGACCGGGCCCGGCGGCGACCTGTTCGCGCTCGTGTACGCCGGCGGGCACGCTGAGGCCATCGACGCGGCCGGCCCGGCGCCGCAGCGGATCGAGGGATCGCTCGTCCCTGAGCGCTACGGCGCGCGGTCGGTCGATGTCCCGGGCGCGGTGGCCGGCTGGGCTCTCCTGGCCGAGCGTTACGGCCGACTCGGGCTCGACGCCTGCCTGGCCGACGCGATCGAGATCGCCCAGGCCGGGTTCGCGGTCGGGCCGCGCTGCGCTGGCTCGTGGGCGACCGCGCCCAACGTCCCGGACGGCTTCCCGCGAGCGCCGCGTCCCGGCGAGCTGGTCAGGTTGCCGGAGCTCGGCGAGACGCTGGCCACGATCGCGCGCGAGGGCCCGGCCGGGTTCTACGGCGGGCGGGTCGGGGAGGCGATCTGTGCCGCGAGCTGGCTCGAGGCCGATGACCTCGACGGATTCGAGGCACGCGTCACCGAACCGCTGAGCGTGGATTACGAGGGCCATACGGTGCTCGAGCTTGGCCCCCCGACCCAGGGCGTGGCTGCGCTCGAGGGGCTGGCGCTGCTGGCACACACGGGGCAGACGCTGGGGGACCAGATCAACTGTTGTCGCCTGGCTTTGGAGGATGCGTTTCGCGAGGTCCGGGACGGCGCCGACGTGCGCCGTCTGCTCGAGCCGGACGTCGTGGCTCGTCGCGTCCACGAGCAATGCCGGCTGGTGCACGAGCCCGCCGGCGGCACCGTGTATCTCTGTGCGGTCGACGAGGACGGGATGGCGGTCTCGCTCGTGCAGAGCCTGTTCGAGCGCTTCGGCTCGGGGGTCGTCGCGCCCGGCACCGGGGTCGTGCTGAACAACCGCTGCTTCGGCTCCGCGGTGAGCGGTGAGGTCGTGCCGGGCCGACGGCCGTATCACACGATCATCCCGGGGATGCTGTTACGAGACGGTGACCTGGTCGGGCCATTTGGCTTGATGGGCGGGTTCATCCAGGCACAGGCCCACCTGCAACTGGTCCACGGCATGCTCCACGACGGCCTCGATCCGCAGACCGCGCTCGACCGGCCCCGTTTCCGCGTCGGCGGCGAGCGCGTGCGCCTGGAATATGGGCTGTGGGACCGCGCCGAGGAGGTATCGAGGCTGGGCCTCGAGCCGGTGCTCGAGCCCGACCTCTACCTGTTCGGCGGCGGCCAAGCGGTTCTGCGGACGCCCGAGGGCACACTGATCGGCGGCTCTGACTCACGAAAGGACGGATATGCCGGCGGCTGGTGAGGTCCGGTTCTATTACGACGTCGTCTGCCCGTACTCTTACCTGGAGTCGCACTGGGTCGAGCAGGCGGAGGATGACGGGCGCGCGAGCGTGCAGTGGCTGCCCTTCGAGCTGCGCCCGGCCCCGCGACGACTGCTCGACCCCCGTGGCGATCACCTGCGCGTGGACTGGACCCAGAACGTGTACCGCCGCGCGCTGGGGCTCGGGATCGAGATCCACCTCCCGCGCTATCAGCCGCGCTCCACGCTGATGCTGGCCGCGTGTCTCTGGGCCGAGGAGGCCGGCCGCCTGCGCCCGTTCCGGCGCGCGCTGTACGAGGCCTTCTTCTGCGAGGGAAGGGACATCGGCAGCGAGGCGGAGATCGCGCGAGCGGCGGAGCGCGCCGAACTGAACGCCGACGATGCCATCGCGGCCGCGTACTCGTCGGTGCTTATCGGTCGCCTGGCCGAGATCCGGGCCGAGGCCGAGCGCTTTGGCGTCCGGGGCGTCCCGTCGGTGCTCACCGAGGACGGGCGGACGCACTGGGGCATGGGCGGACTCGAGCGACTGCTCCAGGGACGGCCGTTGGTCCCACGCGAGGGGTAGCGGGCGCCCGCCGACGGGCCCGTAGCCCGGACTTTGGCGATGCAGTCCCGTATACGTCAACCAAATCGCCAAAGTCCGCGCGCACCCACCGCGGCCGCTTCTACCCGGACGGCTCGGTGGACATGGGCGGTGGCGTGGCGGGCGCCGACTCCGGGCGGTGCCGCGGGAACCGGCTCTGGCGCACCTGGGTGGAGAAGTAGTACTGCGTGTGGATCATCGGCGTGCTGATCACACGCTCGGCGGGCGCGCCGCAAACCTCGCAGCGGATCTCCGGCGTCTCGTCCATCTTGTGGAACACCTCGACCGTATGGCCATCCGGGCAGCGGTACTCGTACAGCGCCATCGGCGCCCACTGTAGCTGACGTTGCCGCGTTCCGCACGGACCGTATACAGTCGTACGCGAGGCTCGGAATCGGTACTCGACGAAGGGAGAGAGACAGTGCCCAAGGAGATCATGGCGGTGTTCGGCGTCGACATCGACGCGGTCGGAGGATGGCTCGGTTCCTACGGCGGCGAGGATTCCCCCTCCGACATCCAGCGCGGAATGTTCTCGGGCGAGGTGGGAACCCCCAGGCTGCTCAACCTGTTCAAGAAGCACAACCTTCCGGCGAGCTGGTTCATCCCGGGGCACTCGATCGAGACGTTCCCGGACCAGGTCAAGATGATCGTCGACGCGGGGCATGAGATCGGCGCCCACGGTTACTCGCACGAGAACCCGGTGGCGATGTCGCCCAAGCAGGAGGAGGACGTGCTGGCCAAGTGCGTCGACCTGATCGAGAAGGTGTCGGGCAAGAAGCCGCGCGGGTATGTGGCGCCGTGGTGGGAGATGTCCAGCGTCACCGCCGAGCTGCTCCAGAAGTACGGCTTCACCTACGACCACAGCCAGGGCTACAACGACTTCACGCCGTTCTACGCCCGGGTGGGCGATCAGTGGACCAAGATCGACTTCACCAAGGAGGCGTCCGAGTGGATGAAGCCGCTCGTGCGCGGCAAGGAGATCGACCTGGTTGAGATCGGGGCGAACTGGTACGTCGACGATCTCCCCCCGATGATGTTCATCAAGGGCTCGCCGAACAGCCATGGGTTCGTGAACCCGCGCGACATCGAGGAGATGTGGCGCGACCAGTTCGATTGGGTGTACGCGAACATGGACTACGCGGTGTTCGCCTTCACGATCCACCCCGACGTCAGCGGCCGCCCCCAGGTGCTGCTGATGCTCGAGCGCCTGATCGGCCACCTCAACCAGCACGAAGGCGTCAAGTGGGTGACGATGGAGGAGGCCGCCGACGATTTCCGGCGCCGTAATCCGTTCAAGGGGTAGTAGGACTCCATGTGCATCCTCTGTTACGGGCTCACCGGCGAGGAGCACTGGACCGATGCGCGCGTGGGCGCGGAGGCTACGGCCAGCCTCCGGGCCCGGCGACGCGCGCTGCTGACCAACGTCATGGCCGCCCACGGACTCGACTACAGCGACGACACGACCGGCGTGACGTCGCTGATCTCCAACCGGAAGGGCGGCGTCGAGGTCGCGCGGAGCCTCGGCGAGGTGTGG
>DATIEI010000261.1:0-8534 GCA_035455845.1 Solirubrobacteraceae bacterium | reverse complement strand
CGCCGCCCAGGTCGGCCGGAAGTTCGGTTCGAACCCGGCCGAAGTCAGAGCCAGGATCAGCTGCTTCTCAAGCTTCAGGCTCGGGCGCGGGATCCAGAACAGCTGGCCGGATCCGCGGCTGGCCGCAAGCACGGCGAGCGGCACCCAGCACACCACGCATGCGGCGATCGCGGACGCGAACCGGCGCCAGGCCTCCCGTCGCCACGCGAGCGCCGCCAGCTGAGCCGGCAGCGCGAGGACGGCCACGAAGCTGGCGTACACGGCGAGCACGGTCAGCGCCACGTACGTGATCCACGCCCGTCGCGACCGGGTCTGGACGAGCGCCGCGAACGCCGCGAACGATCCGGCCACCAGCGCGACCATCGGCGCGTACCCGCGCGCCTCCTGACCCCAGAAGACCAGCGGCAGGCTGACCGCGGTGAGCATGCCAGCCGCGACCGCCACCCGCCGGTCGAACAGCCGCAGCGCGAGCAGGCTGACCGCCGCGGTGGCGCCGCCGGCCGCCAGCGCCGAGGGCAGGCGGATCACGAACTCGCCGTGGCCGAACCAGCCGATCAGCACGTGCAACAGCGCGTAGTAGCCGAGCATGTTCCCGCCGTCGTGAGAGATCGCGCTCCACAGCGCCGAGCCGTGCTGGCCGGCGATGGCGACGCTGGCGGCCTCGTCCAGCCACAGGCTGCGCGTGGTGAGCTCATACAGGCAGAGGGCGATGGCCAGCGCGGCCGGTGCCGCCACAGCCGCGACATCCCAGCGACGAGGTTCGCGTGCGAGGGGTCTGGGCGCGGCCTCGGGCGCGCGCGCGAGCGTCGCCATTCAGGCCTCAGCGATCCGACGCACGCGGGGTGCCGCGACCGCCGGCGGCCGACGCGCGGCCACGGCGGCGATCGCGACGTACAGCGCCACGAACACCGGCGCCGTATGCAGCGGGAAGGCCAACACGCCGTCGGCCTTGACAACCAGCGCTCCCACGACGCTCACCACGACCAACGTCCTCGAGAACTGGAGACCGGGGCACGCAGCCAGCAATACGAGTCCCCAGGTCAGGTACCAGGGCCACGCCGCCGGCCCACAGACCGCTAGGGCGATCAGAGCGAACCCGAGATACCGGACCATGTTCGAGGGTCTCGTTCGCCACAGCAGGACGAGGCCAAACAGCAGGCTGACCACGAACGCAATCAGTCCGAGCGCCGACTCGAGCCCCCGCGTGCCAATCGGAACGATCTGGGCCAGGGTCCAGCCGAGCGCGGTGGCCGGGGTGATCGCGAGCCGCACCTTCTGGGGTGTCGAGAACACGCCGCTCGAGATCCAGCCGAATCCGAGCCCGCTGATCAGGCTCACCACAACGACCACGCCGGCCGCGAGGAGCACGCCACGGATCCAGGTTCTGCGGTCGCCCGAGGCGGCGAGGATGAACGGGATCGCCGCCGCCGCCGGCAGCTTGATCGTGGCAGCGAGGGCGCACACGGCGATCGCGGCCAAAGGCCGTCGCTCGACCGCCAAGGTCACCCCGGCCACGAGCACCCCGATCATCAGCAGGTCGTTGTGCGCCGCCGCTACGAGCTGGAGCATGACGAGCGGGCTGAGCAGCACCAGCCACGCCGCGCGGCCGGGATCGGCCCCCAGCGCACGAGCGAGGCGCGGCACGAACACCGCGAGCAGGACGAACCCGACCATCTCGACCGCGCGGATCAGCAGCACGCCGACCACCAGGCTCGACCCGGCGAAGGCGCTGACGATCCACAAGAACAGCGGCCCGTAGGGTGCGGGGGTTCGTCGCCAGAACGGGTCGACGGCGCTCAGCACGTGCGCCTGGCCGTGCCCAGCCAGCACGGCCGGCGTCTGCGTGTAGGGATCGAGGCCGAGGTGAGTGAGCGTTCCCTGCGCCAGGTAGCTGTAGGCGTCCTGGCTGAACAGCGGCGCGGTGAGGAACAGCGGCAGGCACCAGAGCGACGCGACGATGGTCAGCCTTCGCGGCGAGACCGCGAGCCGACCCAGCCCGAGCCAGGCCACCGCCAGCGCCACGATCCCGGCGTAGAAGACCGCCACGCCGCCGCTGATCGCCGGCTGATACCACCAGCGGACCGGCCCGCCGGCCAGCTGCGGACCGGCCAGCGCGGCCGCGAGCGACCCGGCCAGGCCGAGGCCGGCCCATGCCCAGACGGGTCGTTCCGTGCGGATGGCAGCCGACGGCATCCCGGGTATTGTCGCCCGGGAGCCGTCAGCTGACGCTCAGGCGCCTACCAGCGCCGGAATGGGAACGGGAACGAGCCGCCGGTGAACGGGTCGAACGGCCCGTTGTCGCCGGACAGCCGCCCCGGCTCGTAGGGGATGAAGGCCGAGTCGCCGAGTCCCGTCGCGGCGGCCGCGGCGTTCAGCGCGCCGGGAGTCGCCAGGTTCCCCCAACGGCCGGTCTCGACCCGCCGCTGGACCGCCTGCACGCCTGCCACCAGCTCGGCCGGCGTGAAGTTGCAGTGCAATTGGCGCTGGACGAACGCCTGGCGGAGCAGGTCGCCACGACCTGCAAACGTCACCGTGCGCCGGTAGTAGTTCTCCTGCTGCACCGGCACGAGCTGATCGGAGATCGTGTGCATGTCGAGCTCGGGCACCTGGAGGTGGCCGGTCGGCACCGAGGTCTCGGTCAGCGACTTGACGGCGGCCGGGTCCGCGGTGATGTTGGCGTTGCGGGTCAGGGTCGCGAGGTCGCGCCACAGGTTGAGACCTGCCTGGCGGTAGAGGCTGATCACCTCGGGAGCGTACGGCGACTGCGCCAGAAGCAGCCCGAAGTTCACGTCCTTGGTCCAGGTCGCGCTTCCGCCCGACGCCTGATCGATCCAGGGCCGTCCGAACTCGACGAAGTCCATCGTCGTCGAGATCGGCGGAGCGCCCGGCTTGAACTGCACCAGGTACTGCTGGCGCTCCTGTTCGGCGAAGTCCCATGGCGCGGGCATCGACTCGCCGGGCGCCCAGGTGGCGACGTTCATCAGCGACATGGCGAGGGCCAGCCGCGCGCGACCTTGAGGCGATTGCTGCGCGGTGTTCGCGACGTTGTCCAGTGCGTAGCCGGTGGCCAGCCCGTCGCCGGGCCCTGAGAAATTCACCAGCTTGATGCTTCCGCCGGCCAGCAGTTGGTCCATCGCGTACTCGCCATCGAGCTGGTAGTTGTTGAGATTGAGCCCTCCGGCGACGATGCCGCAGGTGCTCAGCACCCCGTCGAGGCGCCCGTTCGAGTGCTCGTCCTCGAGCGCGCTGATCAGGCCGCCCATAGAGGTCCCGACCGCGAACACGTGGGTGGGTGGGTGGGGGAGCAGCGCCTCGACGGCGGACAGCGTCTGAAACTGGTCGGTCAGGGCGCTGTTCAGCGCCCACCAGGAGCCGCTCGTGTCGTACGAGGAGCCCGCCAGCGCGTAGCCGCGGTCGAGCAGTGCCTCTTTTGTGTTCGAGTCGGGCGCATCGGCGGGCGCCGGAGGGCCGAAGCCGTGGCTGTAGAGCAGCAGCGTGCCGTTCCACGGTGACGGCACGTCGGCGATCCACACCCCTCCGTCCGAGGTCTTGCCCGTGGAGCTCGTGGAGCTCGTTTGGGCGCCCGAGGCGGCAGGTAGAGCCGCGAGGATCCCCACGGCGACCAGCGCGATGACTGCCTTACGTCCGATCACGGAACCTCCCTCAGGTCCACCGGCTTCTAATCCGCGGCAACCCTATGCGAGTAACAAGCAGCTTGTCAATGCAGTTGCAGCACTCCGGGCTGGCGCGCGCTGGGCTAACCACTAATGTTGCGAATCGTGACGCGTGCGGCCATTGTCCCGCTCGGCTCGCCCGAGGTGAAGGCGGTTCCCCGGGTCGGATACCTCGTGTATCGCGTGGAGCGACGTCTCCGGGCGCGGCTCGACGAGGAGCTCCGCCTGATCGGCATCTCAACGCCTGAGTACGTCACGCTCAGCCTTCTGCACGAGCGTGACGGGCTCTCGTGCGCGCAGCTGGCCCGCTGGGTGATGGTCACGCCTCAGGCGATGAACCTGGTCATCTCCGCGCTCGAGCGGCGCAAACTCGTCCGCCGGCGCCCGGATCCCAAGCACCGGCGTGTACTGCGTGCGTCGGTCACCCCCAAGGGTCTGGAGATTCTCGCTCGCTGCGATCAGGCCATGGACGGCATCGAGGCCGACATGCTCGAGGGCCTGGCGCCGGAGACCGTCGAGGCGGTGCGCGCCGCACTCGGATCGTGCGCGCATTCGCTCGAGGTCTCCAACCCGCCTCCCCGTCCCCGGCCGCTCGACCGGACCCGCTAGCCGCGTGGACTCCGGGCGCCTGTTCGCCGGACTGTTCGCCCACGGCGATGTGGCGGGCGAAGTCAGCGGTGAGGCGCTCGCGGAAGCCATGGTCGAGGTCGAGGTCGCGCTGCTCCAGGCGCTGGCCGATGTCGATCTGGCCCCGGCTGCGGCGGCTGACGAGCTTGCCGAGGCGCTGCGATCGGGCCGCCTAGTCCTCGACCTCGACGAGCTCGGCCGGGGCACCGGCGAGCAGGGCACGCCCGTGCCCGCGCTCTTGCGCACGCTGCGCCTTCAGTTGAGCGAGACCGCGTCCGCCCACCTGCACAAGGGCGCCACCAGCCAGGACGTCATCGACACCGCGATCATGCTGGTCTCTCGACGGGCGCTGGATCGCATCATCTCCGAACTCTCCGGCGCGGCGGATGCCTGCGCCGAGCTGGTGCAGAAGCACCGCGAGGCGATCATCCCCGGTCGCACCCTGCTCCAGCAGGCCCTTCCGGTCACCTTCGGCCTGAAGGCCGCGCACTGGCTGTCCGGGCTCGACGGCGCCCTGGCCGATCTGCGCGCGGTCCGCGAGGCCGAGTTGGCGGTCCAGTTCGGCGGCGCGGTTGGGACGCTGGCCAACCTGGGCACCCGTGGCCTCGAGGTGGCGGCCGGCCTCGCCGAGCGCCTCGACCTGTCCGCGCCGGCGCTGCCCTGGCACACGGTCAGGCTCGGCCCGGTGCGCATCGCCACCGCACTCGGCGCCACCCTCGGGCTGCTCGGCAAGATCGGCCGCGACGTGGTGCTGCTGGCCCAGAGCGAGGTGGCCGAGGTGGCCGAGGGCGGCGGCGAGGGTCGCGGAGGCTCCTCAACCATGCCCCACAAGCGCAATCCGGTGGGCGGCATTGGTTTGATTGCCTGTGCCCAGCGGGGGCCGGGTCTCGTCGCGACCATGCTCGCCGCGATGGCTCAGGAGCACGAGCGCGGAGCCGGGGGCTGGCAGGCCGAGTGGGAGACGCTGCTCGAGCTGCTGCGGCTGACCGGTTCGGGCGCAGCGATCGCCAGGGAGCTCCTGGCCGGCCTCGAGGCCGACCCTGGGAAGATGCGCGCGGACATGGACCTGACCGGCGGCCTGGTGATGAGCGAGAGCGTGGCGGCCGCGCTCGCGCCGTCGATGGGCCGCTCCGATGCCCAGAAGGTGGTCGAGAAGGCGGCTCGGCGTGCGGTCGACTCAGGACGCGAGTTTCGCGAGGTGCTGCTGGAACTTCCCGAAGTGGCCAACAGCATCGGCGCGGACGGCCTAGACGCGTCGCTCGACCCGGCGGCGTATCTCGGGGTCACCGCGGAGCTCATAGACCGGGCGCTGGCGGGGCATCGTGCCGGCTGAGCTCAATTACGAGCTCGGCGGGCCCGAGAACGCGCCGGCGATCGCGTTCACGGGGTCGCTGGGCACCGACCTGACCATGTGGCAGACGCAGTCGGACCGCCTGGGCGATCGGTTTCGGACTCTGCGCTACGACATTCGTGGCCACGGCGCCTCGTCGGTCCCCGAAGGTCCGTACTCGATCGCCGACCTCGGGTCCGATCTGGTCGCGCTCCTCGATCGGCTCGAGATCGAGCGGGTGGCGCTGTGCGGGCTCTCGATCGGCGGGATGACCAGCATGTGGGTCGCCGCGCACCACCCCGAGCGGGTCGAGCGGCTGGTCCTGTGCTGCACCTCGGCCCTGCTCGGTCCGCCCGAAAGCTGGCACCAGCGGGCCGCCACGGTGCGGGCTTCGGGGGTCGAGGCGATCGCGGACGCGGTCCTAGAGCGCTGGTTCACCCCGGCCTTCGCCTCAGCGCACCCCGAGGTGATCGAGGGCATGCGGGCGACGCTGATCGCCACCCCACGCGATGGGTACGCGAGCTGCTGCGAGGCGATCGCGGCGATGGACCTGACCGGCGAGATCGGGGCGATCACCGCGCCGACGCTCGTCCTGTCGGGAGCCGACGATCCCTCCACGCCGCCGGTCCATGGTCAGCGGATTGCCGAGCTGATCCCGGGGGCGCGGTTCGAGATCGTCAAGCCCGCCGCCCACCTGGCCACCGTCGAGCGGCCCGACCTGACCACCGCGATGCTCCTGAGGTTCCTGAGCGATGAATGACTTCGACACCGGGATGAAGACCCGCCGCGAGGTGCTGGGCGATGAGCACGTCGATCGCGCCGCCGCGAACGCGGGCGCCTTCGGCCGGCCCTGGCAGGAGTTCATCACCCGCTACGCCTGGGGCGGCGCCTGGTCGCGACCGGGGATAGACCGGCGGATGCGCAGCGCGATCACCCTGGCCGCCCTGATCTCGATGCGTGCCGAAAACGAGATCGGCATGCACGTCCGAGCCGCCCTGCGCAACGGGCTGACCGTCGAGGAGATCACCGAGGTGTTCATCCACACCGCGATCTACGCGGGGGTTCCGGCCTCGAACGCCGCCTTCGCGGTGGCCCGCAAGGTGCTCCAGGAGGAGGGTGCGATCGACTGAAATTGGTGTGCGTGGGCCCTGCCAGGCGCGGCCTATACTTGCCAGAGCCAACGATCGAGGAGCTGTACGTGCAGGAGATGGTCATCTACGGCGTTAGCTTTGACATGGTCGGCAAGCAGCCGATCGTGTTGCTGAAGACCGTCGAGAACAACAAGTTCCTGCCGATCTGGATCGGCCATCCGGAGGCCGCCGCGATCCTGATGAAGCTCCAGGGTGCCTCCACGCCGCGCCCGATGACCCACGACCTCCTGTCGGACGTGCTCGGCGAGCTCGACGTGGAGTGCACGCGGGTGGCGGTCACCGAGTTGCGCGAGAACACCTTCTACGCGTCGATCAGCCTCCGGGTCAACGGCCGCGAGCTCGAGATCGACTCGCGTCCGAGCGACGCGCTCGCGCTGGCGGTTCGCGCCGGCGCCCCGATCTACGCCGCCGACGAGGTGATCGCCGAGTCCGCGATCGAGTTCGAGCACGAGGTCGAGGACACCGAGGAAGTCGTCGAGAAGTTCAAGGACTTCCTCGACCACGTCACGCCCGAGGATTTCGCCGGCGAGTAGGGCCTAGGCGACCCGGACCGCGCCGGCCGCCGCCACGATCCGCCCGATCAGCTCGTCGAACCCGATCCCGGCCGCATCGGCGGCCTGGGGCAGCAGGCTGGTCTCGGTCAGACCCGGGATCGCGTCGGCCTCGAGCACGTACAGCTCGTCGGTCTCCGCCTCGAGCATCAGGTCGACCCGAGCGAAGCCCGAGCACCCTAGGAGCGAGTAGACCTCGAGGGCGACCGAAGCGGCGCGAGCCCCGATCGACTCGTCCAGCTCGGCCGGGCACACGAACCGCGTGCGGCCGATCTCGTAGCGCGCCTCGAAGTCGTAGAAATCCTCCTGCTCGGGCACGGCCTCGACGATCGGCAGCGCCCTCGGCGTGCCGTCCTCGTCGATGATCGACACCGCCAGGTCGCGGCCGGCCACGTAGCGCTCGAGCAGCACCTTGCGGTCATACGAGAACGCCGCGACGAGGGCTGAGGGAACATCCGCCGGCGTGCGGGCGAACTTGATCCCCAGGGCCGAGCCCTGTCCGGCCGGCTTGACCACGATCGGAAACTGAAGGCGCTCCTCGATCGCCGGCAGCGCGTGCGCGGCGCCCAGCTCACGGAACGCGGTCTCGCTGAACGCGTAGAAGTCCGGCGTCGGGATGGCCAGGTCGCGCATCGCGTGCTTGGCGAGGACCTTGTCGGCCGCCCGGATGCACGCCGACACGCCCGAGCCGGTGTGCGGGATCCCCATCACCTCGAGCAATTCCTGCACGGTGCCGTCCTCGCCGTCGCGGCCGTGCAGCGCGACGAAGGCCAGGTCTGGCCCGGTCGCGGTCAGCTGCTGGACCAGATCGGCGCCGACGTCGATCGGCAAGACCTCATGGCCGAGGCGCTCGAGCGCATCCTCGACCCGGGCCCCCGACTTCAGCGACACCTGGCGCTCGAGCGAGCGACCGCCCTTGAGTACGGCGATACGGCTCAAGCTATGCCCTCTTACGCCGCAGCGGCAGGACGCTAGCGCCGGGGGCCTGCGCGGGGTCGGCGACCTCAGGGGGTTCGAGCGGAGGCTTGCGCTCGGGTGGCGCCTCGCGGCGGGCCGATCCCTTCGGCGCCAGCCCGGTCAGCGTGCCGTACAGCTCGACCTGCTCGCGGACGACCTCGCCGATCCGCCGGATGCCCTCATAGATGTCGTCCTCGCCCACCCCACTGAAGTTCAGCCGCATCGCCGACCCGCCCCGACCGTC
>DATIEI010000260.1:0-12546 GCA_035455845.1 Solirubrobacteraceae bacterium | reverse complement strand
CTCGTGGATCCGGCCCTTGCGCTCGGCCAGCCGGCCACCGTCGCGCCCGTGCCGGGCGGCGACGATCTCGGACATGATCGATAGCGCTGTCTCCTCCCGGGCGATCGCGCCGAGGTCAAGGCCGACGGGCGCGGATATGCGGGCCATCTCATCGTCGGAGACGCCCAGCTCGATCAGCCGCTCACGCCGCTTGGCCTGCGCCCGCCGCGACCCCATCGCGCCGATGAAGCGAGCCGGCGAGCGAAGCGCGAGCAGCAGCGACGCGTCGTCGAGCTTCGGATCGTGGGTCAGCACGACGATCGAGGTGGCCGGGTCGATCCCGCCCAGCCGGGCCACGGCCTCCTCGGGCCACGCGGCGATCACCTCGACCGCATCGGGGAACCGCTCCGGCGTGGCAAAGCGCGCCCGCGGGTCGATCACGTACGGGCGCCAGCCGCACACTCGCGCCACGCTGCACAGCGAAGCGGCGATGTCGACCGCGCCGAACACGAGCATGCGCGGAGACGGCCCGACAACATCGACGAACAGGCCGTCCCGCCGCTCGGATGTCTCGGCCCACAGCAGTTCGTCGGCGATTCGCGCCGCCTCGTCGTCGAGCTCGGGCGACCCGAGCGATCCCGAGCGCGCCCCATCGGCCTCGAGCAGCAGCTTGGCCCCGGGTGCCGCGCCCTCCAGGACGGTGACCTCCGCCGCCCGACCGCCGGCGCGGGCGATGTCCTCGAACCGGCCGGGCTCATACGCCTGCACCCACACGTCGATCTCTCCCCCGCACGGAAGGCCGACGTCCCAGGCGTCCGAGTCGGCGATCCCGAAATGCAGCAATTGGGGCGGGTCGCCCTTCAAGATCCCGTCGGCGATCTCCGCCACCGCGCCCTCGACGCAGCCGCCGGATACCGATCCGGCGATCTCCCCACGCGAGTTGACCGCCATCTTCGCGCCGGGCGGCCGGGGTGCCGAGCGCTGCACGGCGATCACGGTGGCGAGCGCGATCCGGTCGCCGCGCTCCTTCCAAACGCCAATCTCAGTCAGGACGTCTTGCATAGAACTCAGATCTCCTCAAGGATGACAGCTAGCTGCTCGAGCGAGGCGAGCGAATTGCCCGCCAATAGCTCATCGGTGTGCGGGATGGCCGTTTTCATGCCGCGGGTCAGCGGGGCAAACTCGGGGTGCGCGGCCAGCGGGTTCAGCCAGACCAGCCGGTGGGCGCTCCGGCGCAGCCGCGCCATCTCAAGCGCCAGAACCTCCGGATCGCCGCGATCCCAGCCATCGGAGAGGATCACGATGACCGCGCCCCGGCCGACCCGGCGGCCGTGATCGCGGTTCAGCGCGGCCAGGGCGGCGCCGATCCGCGTACCACCCGAGAAGTCCACCACCGCCTCGGCCGCGCGCTCCAGGGCGCGGTCGTGATCTCGGCCGCCGAGCTCATGGGTGATCCTGGTCAGCCGGGTGCCGAACGCGAACGCCTCGACGCGCCGGCGGGCCGCCACCGACGCGTGGAGGTACTGGAGCAACATCCGGGCATACGGAGTCATCGAACCCGAGACATCGAGGGCCAGCACCAGCGGGCGGGGCCGGCGCGAGGGCGCACGCCACACCCGCTCGATGGGCTCGCCGGCCGTGCGCAGCGAGCCCCGGACCATCCGGCGCAAATCCGGCTCATGACCGCGGCGCCGGGACGGTCGCGTGCGGCGCGAAACTCGCGTCGGCCCGCGGCGCGCGAGCCGGGCGATCAGCTCACGGGCGGCCGCCATCTCCAGATCCGTGTAGGTGGCGAAGTCCTTGTGGCGCAGGAGCTCCACGTCGCTCCAGGCCGCCGGTACCGCGGTCGGGTCGGCCTCCTGCTCGAGCGGCCTCGGACCCGTCGCTGGAACCCCGGCGTGAGGCAGCGCCTCGCGGGCCTCTTCGGATAGATCGTCAAACGGAGACGGACCCAGGGGCACCCGGCCGTCGCCGAACACTTCCCAGAACGCCCGCTCGAACTTGGCTAGATCGCCGCGCTCTGAGCACAGCACCGCCCGCAGAGCCAGGCGCGCGTCCTCGCGCGAGGTGCAGTCGACCGCTTCGAGCGCCCGGTGCGCGGTCAGGAGCTCGCCGAGCCCGACACGGGAGCCCTGGACCCGAAGGCTCGCGCCGAGAGCGCCGAGCTGATGGCTGACCGCGTCTGACAGCTGCTCATACGCCATCGAGCACCCCGCGCTGCGTCACCCGCTCCACGTCCTCGTGCACCTTCAACGCAACGCCGAGCGTCTCGTACAGATCGGCATCCTCTCCGAGCGCCAGCAGCGCACGCGCCCACACCAGCGTCTCGCCCACACCCGGCAGCTTGTAAAGATCCCCGTGCTCGCGCAGCCTCCCCACCGCCGTCACCACGCGCGAGGCGATCGCCTCCGAGACACCCGGGATGCGGGCGTGAACGATCGCCCGCTCGAGCTCGGCGCTCGGATAGTCGATCCAGTGGTAGAGGCAGCGCCGCTTCAAGGCGTCGTGCAACTCGCGGGTCCGGTTCGAGGTCAGGACGACCACCGGGGGCCGCGCCGCGGAAATCGTGCCGAGCTCCGGGATCGTGACCGCGAAGTCGGCCAGGAACTCGAGCAGGAACGCCTCGAACTCGTCGTCGGCCCGGTCGATCTCGTCGATCAGCAGCACGACGGGTTCGCCCGGGTCCGCTTCCAGAGCGTCGAGGAGCGGCCGGCGCAGCAGGAAGCGGCGCGAGAACAGCTGACCCTCGTCGACGCCCCCCTCGGCGGCGCGGAGCGCGAGCAGCTGGCGGGGGTAGTCCCAGTCGTAGACGGCGTGATGCACGTCGATCCCCTCGTGACACTGGAGGCGGATCAGGCGCGCGTTGGTCGCCGCGGCGAGGGCCCGCGCGACCTCGGTCTTCCCCACTCCCGCCTCGCCCTCGAGCAGCAAAGGTTGATCGAGCGCGACCGCGAGGTGGACGGCCAGCGCCAGCGGCCGACCGGCCAGATAACCCTGGGAGGCGAGCGCCTCGCTCGCCTCCTCTACTGACCCAACGTAAGTAAGGCTCACTCGGCCATCATAGGATGGACCTGAGCAATCCCGCGGTCGGGAGGGCCCGTGTCGGGATCGATCACCCCAATCCGGCCGCGGTTTCCAGGGCGCGGCGGGTCATCACCCGAGCCAGGTGGCGCTTGTAGTCGGCGCTGGCGTTGAGGTCCGCGGGCGGACTCGTGCCCTCCGCGGCCTGTTCGGCCGCCCGGGCAATCGAATCGGCGGTCGCGGACTGGCCACGCAGCGCATCCTCGACCGCCTTCGCCCGCAGCGGCACCGAGCCCATGTTGGTCAAACCCACCCGGACGTCCGCGATCGTGTCTCCGTCCTTGCGAACCAGCGCCGAGACGCCCACCATCGCCCAGTCCTCGCTGCGGCGGTTGAACTTCTCGTAGCCGAAGCCCCATCCGTCGTAGGCCGGAATCCGGACCTCGGTGAGCACCTCGTTCGGCTCGACTGCGGTCTCCAGATAGTCCTGGAAGAACTCGTTGGCCGACACGCTGCGCTGCTGGCCGCCGGCGCCCTGGAGGGTGATGCTCGCTTCGCAGATCATCATCACCGCGGGCAGGTCCGACGCGGGATCGCCGTGGGCCAGCGAGCCGCCGATCGTCCCGCGGTTGCGCACCTGCGGATCGGCGATGGTCCCCGCCGCCAGCGACACCACGCCGAGATCGGGCGTGTGCTCCAGCGCCGCGTGGGGGGTCAGCGCCCCGATGCGCCAATTCCCGTTCTCGCGCTGGATCCCGTGCAGCCCGGGCACCTTGCGCAGGTCGACGAGCAGCGACGGCGCGGCCAGCCGCAGCTTCATCAGCGGCAGCAGCGAGTGTCCGCCGGCCAGTAGCTTGGCGTCCTCGCCGCCGTCGGCGAGCGCCTTGAGCGCGTCGTCGAGCGTCTCCGGCGCGGTGTAATCGAACTCGGCGGGGATCATGCCGGCACACCTCCCTTGGCTTCCTGAATGGCCTCCCACACCCGCATCGGCGTGAGCGGCATGTTGATGAAATTGACGCCCAGCGGGCGCAGCGCGTCGATCACGGCGTTGGTGATCGCCGGGGTCGCGGCGATCGTGCCCGCCTCGCCGACGCCCTTGACCGCCAGCGAGTTGACCGGGCTCGGCGTCTCGGTGCGGTCGGTCTCGAAGCTGGGCAGCTCGGCCGCCGTCGCCAGCGCGTAGTCCACGAACGTGCCGGTCACCAACTGGCCGGCGTCGTCGTAGTGGATGCGCTCGTACAGCGCCTGCCCGATCCCGTGCACGATCCCGCCGTGCACCTGTCCGTCGATCAGCATCGGGTTGATCGCCGGACCGCAGTCGTCGACCGCGACCCAGCGGACGACCTTGACCTTGCCCGTCTCCGCGTCGACGTCGACCACGCAGGCATGCGCGCCGAACGGGAACACGAAGTTCTCGGGGTCGTAGAACGACTGCTCGTCCAGCCCCGGCTCCATGCCGTCGGGCATCTCCATCGTCGTGTACGCGGCGCCCGCCACCTCGGCCAGCGTGAGCCCCTTGTCGGGCGACCCGCGGACCGAGAACTTGCCGTCGCGCAACTCGATGTCCTCCGGCGCCGCCTCGAGCTGATGCGCGACGATCGCCTTGGCCTTCGCCGCGACCTTGTCGGCCGCCCGCGCCGCCGCCTCGCCGCCGACCGCGAGCGAGCGCGAGCCGTACGTGTCGAGGCCGAATGGACCGGTGTCGGTGTCGCCGTGGATCACCTGCACCTGCTGCGGGTCGATCCCGAGCTTGTCCGCGACGATCTGCGCGAACCCCGTTTCGTGACCCTGGCCGTGGGGAGACGTGCCGGTGTACAGCGTGACCGCCCCGGTTCCGTGGACCCGGACCGTGGCCGACTCCCAGCCGCCCCCCTGGAGGCCGAACGCGGCGGGACCCACGGCGCGCGACGGTGCGTTACCGCAGATCTCGGTGTAGGTGGAGAAACCGATGCCCCGGTAGATGCCCTGCTCGCGAAGCGCCTCGGCCTCCGCCCGCACCTGAGCCGGGTCGATGTGCTCGAGCAGCTTGTCGAGCGCGGCCTCGTAATTCCCGGAGTCGTACACGACGCCGATCGGCGTCTCGTGGCCCTCGGCGAACGGCGGAATGAAGTTCTTGCGCCGCAACTCGAGCGGGTCCATGCCGAGTTCGGACGCAAGTTGATCCATCACGACCTCGATCATGTGGGTCGCCTCGGGCCGGCCGGCTCCGCGGATCGCGTCGGTCGGGAACTTGTTCGTGTGAACGCTGGTCACGTCGGTCACCACGGCCGGCGTGTTGTAGACCCCGCACATCACGAACGCGCTGAGCGGCGGGATCAGCGGCGTCAGCAGCAACTGGTAGGCGCCGACGTCGGCGATGATCTTCGAGTGCCACGCGGTGAGCGTCCCGTCGCGCTTGGCGCCGACCTTCACGTAGTCGATCTGGTCGCGCCCATGGTGGGTGACCATCAGGCCCTCGGAACGCGTCTCGATCCACTTGATCGGCCGCCCGAGCTTGCGCGCCGCCCACGCGCAGCCGATCTCCTCGGCGTAGATGTTGAGCTTGGAGCCGAAGCCGCCGCCGACCTCGGGTGCGATCACTCGGACCCGGTCCTCGCTGACGCCCAGCAGGATCGCCAGGAACAGACGGAGGAAGTGCGGAACCTGGGTCGAGCTCCACACCGTCAGCCGATCGCCGCGGTACTCGGCCAGGACCCCACGTGGCTCGATCGCTCCCCCGGCCATGCGGTGGTTGACGATCCGGCGCTCGATGATCACGTCGGCCTCGGCGAACCCGGCCTCGAGGTCACCGCCGCCGAGCGACCAGTCGCACACCTTGTTGGTCCCGAACTTTTCGTGGACGAGCGGCGATCCTTCCTCGAGTGCCTTCTCGGGGTCGGTGATCACCGGAAGCGGGTCGTACTCGACCACGACGTCCTCGGCCGCGTCGACCACCGCGTAGCGATCATCGCCGATGACCAGCGCGACGGGGTCGCCGACATGCTTGACCTCGTCCTTGGCCAGCACCCAGTGGTCGGGCGTGTTGACCTCGACGCCCGGCGGCACCCACGCCATCGGCAGACCGGCCTCCATGTCGAGATCCTCGTTGGTGTAGACCGCGATGACGCCCTCGCGCGCCTTGGCCGCCGAGGTGTCGATCGAGACGATCTTCGCGTGCGCCTCGGGTGAGCGCACCCACGCTGCCCACACCTGGCCGACCAGGTTGATGTCGTCGACATAGCTGGCGCGACCCGTGATCAGCCGCGGGTCCTCCTTGCGGCGCAGGGACCGGCCTACGTGGTTGCTCGGCGCCGGCGCGCCGTTGGTCGACTCGGCCGCGATCCGCGTTACCTCGGCCCCTGCGTCCCCGACGCTCATGCCGTCACCCCCGGCTGTCCGCTTGATGACGCACCGACCGAGGCGCCTTTCGACTTGGCGGCATCGAGGACTGCTTTGACGATGTTGTGGTAGCCGGTGCAGCGGCACAGGTTGCCCTCCAGACCGTGGCGAACCTCTTCCTCGGTCGGGTTGGGGTTCTGGGCCAGCAGTCCCGCCGCCGCCATGATCATGCCCGGCGTGCAGTAGCCGCACTGGAGGCCGTGGTCGTTCCAGAACGCCTCCTGGAGCGGATGCAGCTCGTTCTCGGACGCCATTCCCTCGATCGTGGTCAGGGCCGCGCCGTCTGCCTGGACCGCGAGCACCGTGCACGACTTGACGGCCTTGCCGTCCATATGGATCGTGCAAGCTCCGCAGTTGGACGTGTCGCAGCCCACGTGCGTGCCGGTCAGCCCGAGATGGTCGCGCAGGGCATGGACCAGCAGCAGGCGCGGTTCCACGTCCAGGTGGTGCTCGACGCCGTTCACGTTCAAAGTCACGGGGACGGTGTTGCTCATGCCTCTCCCTCCAGGGTTTTCAAGGGGCCTAATTCGCGACCATACTCCACCGGCCATAGCGCTGTGAAGTGGAGCGACGACAGCGTGCGCGGATCGCCGCCAGCGGATGCGCTCAGCGGTGAGCCAGAACCTGGTACACGGAGGCCCACCCGGTCTCGAACCCCTGCCGGGCCGCCCGCAGGTAGAGGCGCCAGATGCGCGCACGCTCGATCCCCGCCAGGCGCACCGCGTCATCCCAGTGGGCATCGAAGCCCTCGATCCAGTATCCGATCGTGCGGGCGTAGTCGCTCTGGAGCCCCTCGACGTGCGTCGTCGTGAACTCGGTGCGTTCCAGCGCGTGCAGGACCCGCGACAGCGGCAGTGGCACCCCGTCGGGGAACACGAACCGCTCGGAGAACGCGCCCTCGTCGGGCGTGTCGAAGTCCTTGAGCTTGGCGATCCCGTGGTTGAGCAGGCGCCCGCCGGGTCTGAGCAGCCCGTGGAGGCGCCGGGCGTAGGTGTCGATCTGCTCGGCTCCGACGTGCTCGACCATGCCGATGCTGGCGATCGCGTCGAACGGCCCGTTTGACACCTCGCGGTAGTCGGCCAGGCGGATCTCCACCCGATCGGCGACGCCCGCCTCGCGGACGCGCTCCCGGGCGAGCCGGGCCTGCTCCTCTGCCAGCGTGATGCCGACCGCTCTCACGCCGTGGTGCTGCGCCGCATGGATCACGAAGCTGCCCCAGCCGCAGCCGACATCGAGCACGCGTTCGCCCTCGTGCAGGTCGAGCTTCTTGCAGACCAGCTCGAGCTTGGCCTCCTGCGCCTCCTCGAGCGTCGTCGCGCCGCCCCGCCAATACGCGCAGCTGTAGGTCATCGAGCGGTCGAGGAACAGCGCGAAGAACTCGTTGCCGACGTCGTAGTGGTGTCTGACCGCGCGACGGTCCCGCGCGATCGTATGCCGCGCACCCCGCAGGCGCAGCTCGGCTTTCGGTACCGGTGGAGGAGCGACCAGCCCGCAGGCCCGGACCACGGCCACGGCGAGCTCCGCGCGCTGCCTGATCGAGAGCGGCGGCGGCTCGAACGTGTCGACCATCTGGAGCGCCCCCTCGAGGTCGTCCACCTCGATCATGCCGGCCACGTAGGCCCGCCCCAGACCGAGCTCGCCGGGCGCGCGGAGCGCATGGGCGAGCGCCTGGGGCGTCGTCAGCGTGAGGGTCGGCGAGCCTGGCTCGGTCGCCGTCACCTCGGTCCCGTCCCAGAACCGAACACCGAACGGGCGTCGCGGGAGGCGGGTGGTCAGCGCGTGGCGGAGAGGCGCGGTGTCGGAAAAGGCCACCTACGCGGCCTCGATCAGCGCCTTGGTCTCCCGGCGCTCGGGGCTCACACGCACGACGTCCCACGCCAGTCCAGTCATTTCCATCAACCTGATGATGCCCGCTGACGGATCGATCTGCCAGCGCCGGAGGCCGTGCCGGTAAGAGCACGGGAACGCATGGTGGTTGTTGTGCCAGGCCTCGCCCCAGGTGGGGATGGCCAGCCAGGCCAGGTTGCGCGACTCGTCGTGGGTGTCGTAGTCCTGGCGCCCGAAGAAGTGGCACAGGGAGTTGATGCTGAACGTCGCGTGGTGCATGAAGAAGATGCGGGCCGCCCCGCCCCACAAGAGCGCGGTGAGACCGCCGGCAACGGTGCCGCTGAGCGCTACGCCTAGCCCGAACGCCGCAGCCAGGCCGGCGAGCACCCAGAGCACGAACGTGTCGTTGACGAACCGGAGCCAGGGATCGGCGAGCAGGTCCTTGGCGTAGTGCCGCTCGTCGGCGACCTCCATGTCGCTGAACACCCAGCCGAGATGCGCGTGGACGAGTCCCCGGATCGCACCCAGCCAGCCCGTGCCGTGCCCAACATGGGGACTGTGAGGGTCCCCGTGCGCATCGGAGAACTGGTGGTGCTTGCGATGCGTTGCCACCCAGTCGATCACCGGCCCCTCGGCCGCCGCCGAGCCCAGCGCCGCGAACGCCGCCCGCGTGAGGCGGTGGCACTTGAAGCTGCCGTGCGTCAGCAGCCGGTGGAACCCGACCGTGATCCCGGTGCCCACTCCGGCATAGAACAGCGCGAGGATCAAGATGTCCTGCCAGTTCAGGAGATTGCCGGTCCAGCCAAACCACATGCCGATGGC
Organism: Solirubrobacteraceae bacterium; assembly: GCA_035455845.1. Taxonomy (GTDB): domain Bacteria; phylum Actinomycetota; class Thermoleophilia; order Solirubrobacterales; family Solirubrobacteraceae; genus Palsa-465. The sequence continues at coordinate 3,519 of DATIEI010000260.1, read as the reverse complement.
CACCATGATCGGCGGGACCGCCGTGACGACGGCACTGGCGAGACGGTCTACGAACGGCATGTCAACGGGGCGCACGCGCCCCACGGGCACGGCCGACGGCGTCGATCCCATGTCTCTCCTTGGTCCGTGAGGCGTGAACGTGCCCCGGGCACGTCACCTGCACCTGCGGTACCGCTCTCTCCGTTCACCGCCTAGCGGCCGGCGAGCGCGCGATGCTATCGATTGCGGCGGGGGAGCGCGCTGATGAGCTTGTCCGGCCGGATCGGCAGATCGCGAACCCGGATGCCGGTGGCGTGATGGACCGCGTTCGCTATCGCCGCGGCGGTGCCCACGATCCCGATCTCGCCGATGCCCTTGGCCCCCATCGGATTGACATGAGGGTCGTCCTCGTCGAGCCAGATCGCGTCCATTCCCTCGATGTCGGGATTCGTCGGGACGTGGTAGCCCGCCAGGTCGTGGTTGAGGTAGTCGCCGAACTCGAGGTCGATCACGCTCTCCTCGTGCAGCGCCATCCCGATGCCCATGGTCATCCCACCCAGAAACTGCGAGCGCGCGGTCTTGGGGTTGATGATCCGCCCGACCGCGAACACGCCGAGCGCACGAGAGATACGCACCTCGCCGGTGTCGACATCGACGCGCGCCTCCATGAACTGGGCGCCGAAGCCGTGCTTGGCCAGCGGTTCGGCGGTGGCGGCGGTCACCTCCTCCTTGGTGTCCACCTCGACCTCGACGGGTGATTCGTGTCCGTCACAGGACAGCCGAGCGCGGAGCTCGCGACACGCCTTGACCACGGCCGAGCCCCACGACGAATTCCCCATCGAGCCGCCGGCCAGGAACGCCTCCGGGAAGCTCGAGTCGCCAATCTGGACCTCGACGTCCTCGATCCCCACCTCGAGGGCGTTGGCGGCGATCTGGGTGAGCGCGGTGCGGGCACCGGTGCCGATGTCGGCCGCGGCGATCTGGATCGTGTACCGGCCGCCGTCGGGCTCATACCGGGCGCGGGCCGAGGAGGGCTGGCGCCGGGCCGGATAGGTCGAGGCCGCGACGCCCGTGCCGACCAGCCAGCGCCCGTCGCGCCTGATCGCCGGGGCCGGGTCGCGGTCCCCCCAGCCGAAGCGCTCGGCACCCTCGCGCAGGCAGGCCACCAGGTTGCGGCTCGAGAACCGGTTACCGGTCTCGGGGTCGAGGACCGGATCGTTTCGGACGCGCAACTCGATCGGATCGATCCCGCAGGCGATCGCCAGCTCGTCCATGGCCGCCTCGACCGCGTACATGCCCGGTGTCTCTCCCGGGGCGCGCATCCACGACGGCGTGGGGACATCGAGCCTGACCAGCCGGTGGGTGGTCCGGCGGTTCGGCGCGGCGTACATCATCCGGCTGGGGAGCGCGGCCTGCTCGGCGAACTCCCGCACGGTCGAGCTCTGGATGATCGCGTCGTGGCGGATCGCGGTCAGCCGTCCTGCGCGGTCGGCGCCCAGCCGCATCCGTTGGATGGTCGGCGTGCGATAGCCGGTGAGCGCAAACATCTGCTGCCGGGTCACCGCGAGCTTGACCGGCCGCTTGACCGCCTGCGACGCCATGATCGCGAGGATCACGTGCGGTCGCGGTGTGCCCTTGGAGCCAAAGCCCCCGCCCACATGCGGTGAGATCACCCGCACCTGATCAGGCTCGAGGCCGAACGCCTTGGCCACCGTGTTCTTGACGTTGACCACTCCCTGGTTGGAGTCGTACAGCGTGACGCCGCCGTCCTCGTGCCAGACCGCCAGCGTGGCGTGCGGCTCCATCGGGTTGTTGTGCTCGGCCGGCGTCTCGTATGTGCAGTCGATCGTCACCTCGGCGCTCGCGAACGCTGCGTCGAAGTCGCCCTCGGCGGTGTCGGCCGGGTAGTTCGGGTTGACCTTCTCGGGCTTGTACAGCCTCGGGTGGTCCGCTTTCAGCAGCACGTCGTGCACGTCGGCCGCGTACTCGACCGCGACCAGCCGCTCGGCCTGCCGGGCGGTCTCGTAGCTGTCGGCGATGACTACCCCGACGACCTGCCCCCGGTAGGAGACCTTGTCGGACTGAAGGACCTCGAGCTCACCGTCGCTGACCTCGTGCAGGCGCGGCGCGTTCCCGTGCCACAGCACGGAGTGCACGCCCGGCAGTTCGAGTACCGCCGCCGCATCGACGTTTCTCACGGTTCCCTTGGCGATCGTCGAGGCGATGATCGCCGCGTAGGCGACCTCGTCCTGGTGGTACTCGTAGGCGTACTTGGCCTGGCCGGTGACCTTGGCCCGTCCCTCGACCCGATCGATCGCGGCTCCGATGGCGCCCGCGACAGTGACGCTCACCACGCCAGCTCCAGCACCGTGTTCACCATCAGGTTGCGCGCCAGCTCGACCTTGTAGGCGTTGTCGCGCAGCGGCTGAGCCTGCTCGAGCTCGACCTGAGCCGCCCGAGTCAGGGTCTCTTCGGTAATCGGCTCGCCTCGGAGCGCCTCCTCGGCACGGGTCGCCCGCCAGGGCGCATGCGCGACCCCGCCGAGGGCGATGCGGATTTCCGAGGCGCGGTCGCCCTCGCGCCCGAGCACGATCGCCACCGACACCAGCGCGAACGCGAACGAACGCCGCTCGCGCACCTTGCGGTAGCGCTGGCGCGTCTCGGGCTGCGCGGGCGGGGCGAGCTCGACCGCGGTGATCAGCTCGCCCGGCTCCAGGACCGTGTCCCGGTTCGGCTGGTCTTCGGGCAGGCGATGCAGTCCGGGGATCGGGATCGTGCGCGCGCCGCCCCGACCCTGGACGTGCACCGTGGCGCCGAGTGCGGCCAGGGCCACCGCCATGTCCGAAGGGTGAGTGGCCACGCAATGCTCCGAGTGGCCGAAGATCGCGTGGTTGTGGTGATGCCCTTCGCGGGCCGGGCAACCCGACCCCCGCTCGCGCTTGTTGCACGGCTTCGTGACGTCGGTGAAGTAGGCGCAGCGTGTGCGCTGGAGAAGGTTGCCGCCCACCGTGGCCAGGTTGCGCAGCTGCCCCGAGGCACCGTGCAGCACGGCCTCCGAGAGGACCGGATAGCGCGTCCGGACCCTCGGGTCGACCGCCAGTTCGCTGTTAGAGACAGCCGCGCCGATTCGCAGCCCGCCCGATGGCGTGTCCTCGATCTCGCTCAGCGCGCCGTCGAGCCGCGCGACGTCGATCAGGACCGCGGGTGTCTCGACGCCCAGCCGCATCAGATCGACCAGGTTGGTCCCGCCCCCGAGGTAGCGCGCCTCAGGCTCGTCGGCGACCAGCGCCACGGCCTGCTCGGCGTCGGCGGCGCGCTCGAAGCGAAACGGCCTCACTGGCTCGCCGCTTCGGCGATCGCCGGGACGATGTTCGCGTACGCCCCACAGCGGCACAGGTTGCCGTTCATGCGCTCGCGGATCTCGGCGTCGGTGAGCTCGACTCCGCCGTCACCCGTCGGCGTGACCGCGCTTGGCCAGCCTTCGCGTACCTCGGCCAGCATGCCCGCCGCCGAGCACAGCTGGCCCGGCGTGCAGTACCC
>DATIEI010000259.1:0-15001 GCA_035455845.1 Solirubrobacteraceae bacterium | reverse complement strand
CGGGGGCGCGGTCTCCACGTCGACCATCGAGCTGAGCATCGAGCCGAGCGAGAGGTGCAACTCGTGCGCCGCCTGGGCCTCGTCGTACCAGTAGCTCTGAGCGCCCAATGTGGCGAACCGGAGCACGGCCCCGAGCACGATCAACCCGCCGACCAGCCAGGTTTCGGTGGATACGCTTGCTACCCTCACCGCCCTGGAGGTCCGGGCCGCCACAGCGGCGTCCGAGCGGGCCGGGACGAGCATCCGCGCGCATTGTAGAGCGGGCACTGAACGCTGACCCCCGCCGCCAACTCAGGTCTTCCGAGCCGATCCCAACGTTAACCTGCCGATGTCGCGTTTTCCCATGAAGCCCCGTCGGGCGCTCGGCGTCGGAGCCCTGCTCGCGCTGATCGGGGCCGCCGCGGTGGCGCTTGCCGTCGGGGGGTGTGCGGGACACAGCACCCGGACGACCGCACAGCCGCCGACCCGAACCCGCCCGCTCGAGACCATCTTCGAAGCCCAGACGGAGCTGTTCCAGAGCCCCGGACCGACGCTCGACACGCTCAAACGCTTGGGCGTCGATCGCGTGAAGCTGTTCATGCCGTGGAGCTACCTGGCGCCTGACCCGCTGTCCCACAGGCGGCCGCACTTCGACGCGGCCTCCCCGGCGGCCTATCCCGCCGCGAACTGGGGCATCTTCGACGCGATCATCCGCGAGGCGGCGGCGCGGCGGATCGGCCTCGACGTCGCCCTCGAGGCACCCGCGCCGCTGTGGGCCACGGGCCCCGGCATTCCGCCGAACACCGCGCCGGCATTCTTGGGCGCGTGGCAGCCGTCGCCCAAGCAGTTTGGGATGTTCGTGCATGCGGTCGCGACGCGCTACAGCGGCCACTACACGCCGCCCGGCGGAGGGCCGCCGTTGCCGAAGGTCGACTTCTGGTCGATCTGGAACGAGCCGAACTACGGCCAACAGCTGGCGCCGCAGGCGGCGGACGGCTCGACCGTCGAGGTCTCCCCCGCCCTCTATCGCCGGCTGCTCGATACGGCCTGGAGCGCGCTGCAGGCCACCGGCCACCAGCGCGACACCGTCCTGATCGGTGAGATCGCGCCGCGAGGCCAGACAGTTGGCGACCAGCCAGGCAACTTCTCGGGGATGGTCCCCCTGCGCTTCATCCGAGCCCTGTACTGCGTCGATAGCGCCCTGAAGCCGTTGACCGGAACTGCCGCGACGGCGCGAAGCTGTCCGTCGACCAGCGCCGGCTCCGCGGCATTCGTGCGTGAGCACCCCGGGCTGTTCGAGGCCGGCGGGTTCGCCTTCCACCCCTACCCGCAAGGCTTCGCGCCCAACGTGCGCACGCCCGACGAGCCCGACTATGCCGACTTTCCCCAGCTTGGGCTGCTGGAGCGCACGCTGGACGGCGCGATGGCCGCCTACGGCTCGCACGCTCAGTTGCCGCTCTACGACACCGAGTTCGGCTACCAGACCAATCCGCCCGAGACCGGAATCGCCCGCGCCGTGGCTCCGGCGCAGGCCGCAGCCTGGGCGAATCTGGCCGAGTGGATGAGCTGGCGCGATCCGCGGGTGCTCTCCTGGGATCAGTACCTCCTGAACGACCCGCCGGACGGTGAGAGCAACTTCGACACCGGCCTGAACTTCCACAGCGGTGCGCACAAGGCGCTCTTCGACGCATTCCGTATGCCGGTGTACCTGCCGTCGCAGACGGGCCAGTCGGGGCAGGCCCTCGAGGTGTGGGGTTGCGTGCGACCCGTCCACCACGTGCACTCGCGCAAGCCGCAGGTGGCCAACGTCCAGTGGAGGCCGGCGTCGGGTGGCGCGTTCAAGACGGTCAAGCGCGTGATCCTGACCGACCCCTATGGCTACTTCGACACGGGGGTGACGTTCGCGTCGAGCGGCCTGGTTCGCATCACCTGGACCTATCCGCACAGCGCGGGCGGGGGTCAAATCCACAGCCGCACGGTTCAGGTGACGATTCGGTAACTTTCCCCGGCCCCGCGACCTGGCCGGTCGCTGGCCGGTCGTACTTGTATTCGGGGGCGCGCCTCCGGCGCGGGGTCCGTTTCCCGACCTCGGCAGGGCGCAACTTCGCCTGACTCGGTCTGTTGTCTTCTGCAATGCCATCGATCACCCGAGCCCGCCTTACGGTGGGCATCGCTTTGGTGGCGGCCGGGGTCTGGCTGCTGCACGCGCCGTCGCGCGCCAACGCCAACGCCGCCCAGATCCAGATGTTCCAGGACGACTCGCGGCTCGTGACCCAGCCCGGGCCCACCTTGCAGCAGCTCCGCGATCTGGGGGTCGGCGTGATACGGGTCTCGCTCCACTGGGACAGCGTCGCGCCGATTCAGCGACCGTCCGGATTCGACGCGGCCGACCCAGCGGCGTACCCGGGCTGGGCTGTCTACGACGAGATCGTGCAGGATGCCCGCAACGTCGGGATCGTCGTCGACTTCTCGTTGGGAGGGCCTGCGCCCCACTGGGCCACCGGCACCGGGCTGCCGGCCTCCGGCGGCTTCGACGGCGTATGGAAGCCGTCCGCCTCGGCCTTCAAGCAGTTCGTGCAGGCGGCCGGCGCCCGGTACAGCGGTACGTACGACCCGGCTCTGGGCACCTCGGTGCCCGGCGATCCGAACGATCTGCCACGGGTGAGCTTCTGGGAGATCTGGAACGAGCCGAACTTTGGGGGGGACCTCGCCCCGCAGGCGATCAGGGGTTCCACCGTGCCCACGGCCGCGCCCATGTACCGCGGCCTGCTCGATGCCGGCTGGAGCGGCCTCGCTAGCACAGGCCATGGCCGCGACACGATCGTGATCGGCAACCTCGACGCCCGCGGGCAGTCCGGGCGCCCGCGACCGGGTGCCCCCCAGGGTCTTCCCGGCAACTTCGGGGCCACCAAGCCGCTGCAGTTCGTCCGTTCGCTGTACTGCGTCGACTCGAACTACAAGCAGCTGCGCGGCGGCGCGGCGGCCGCAGTCGGTTGCCCGACCAACGCCGCAGGCTCGCGCCGGTTCCGCGCCGCTCATCCGGCGCTGTTCCGGGCCACCGGGTTCGCCACTCATCCCTATCCGGTCAATCGGCCGCCGACCGAGGCGAACTCGGCCGATCCCGACTACACCGAGTTCAGCAACCTCCCGCGCTTTGCCGGCACGCTCGACCGAGTCCAGCGGATCTACGGCTCGGGCACCCACTTCCGGATCTACAACAACGAGTACGGCTACATCACGAACCCGCCCAACCACAGCCTGACGCCGCTGAACCCGCACGGCCAGTTCGTCTCGCCCTCGACCGCCGCGTTCTACATCAACTGGGCGGAGTACCTGTCGTGGCGCAACCCCCGGATTGCCTCGACGATGCAGTACCTGCTCTATGACCCGAATCCTCGCCAGGCACCCGAATTCGGTGGCTTCGCCAGTGGCCTGATCTTCTACAGCGGCACCCGCAAGCCGGCCTACGACGCCTACCGGCTGCCGCTGTTCCTCCCCACCACCACGGCGCGATCGAGCCGGCAAAGCCTCGAAGTGTGGGGGTGCCTGCGACCGGCGCACTACGCGCGGATCGATACCGGACGGCCCCAGCAGGTCCAGATCCAGTATCAGCGTGGCTCGCACGGAGCCTTCACGACACGCCGCACCGTGACCATCAACAGCTCGCGGGGATATTTCGACCTGCACGTCGCGTTCCCGGCCAGCGGCTCGGTCAGGCTGGCCTGGAGCTATCCCAAGGACGACGCGCTGCTCAGCCAGGGGACGGTCGACCCGGCCGAGGGCGCCACCGTGTACAGCCGGACGGTGAGGGTGACGGTCAAGTAGATGGGGCGCCGGCGGTCGTGGATCGGGACGCTGCTGCGGGCAGCGGGGGTGACGCTCGTGCTGCTCACGCTGCCGGCCACACGGGCCGTGGCATCAACGCAGCAGATCTCGATCATCGAGGACGAAACCCGGGTCTATGCCGATCCGGTGGGCACCTTCGCCCGCGCCCGCCTGCTCGGGGCCGATGCGATGCGCGTGTCGGTGCATTGGGACTGGATCACGCCGGCGTCGAATGCGAAGAAGATGCCGCGCCACTTCAACCCGGGCGATCCCGCGTCGTACCCCGCGGCGAACTGGGGGCTGTGGGACACCATCGTCATCGACGCGCAGCAGGCCGGGATCAAGCTCGATCTCGACCTGATGGGGGGTGCGCCCCGCTGGGCGATCGGGCCCGGACGTCCCAAGGGGAACACCAATGACAACTGGGAGCCCTCACCCAGCGCGTTCGGGGCCTTCGTGCACGCGATCGCAACCCGCTACAGCGGCCGCTACGTTCCGCCGGGGCAGAGTGCGCCCCTGCCGCGGGTGGACTTCTGGACCATCTGGAACGAGCCCGACTACGGGCCGAGCCTGGCTCCCCAAGGCGTCCCCGGACACCTCACGGTCGAGAACAGCCCGCGCGTGTACCGGAACCTGCTCGGAGCAGCCTGGCGCTCGCTGCAGGCCACCGGCCACAGCACGGCCACCGACACGATCGCCTGGGGTGAGCTGGCACCGCGTGGGGAGAGCTTCTGGGGCGTGTTCTCGGGCATGAAGCCGCTTACGTTCCTGCGCGCCATGTATTGCGTCGACTCGCGCTACCACCCGCTCCGCGGGGCGGCGGCTCGGATCCGGGGCTGCCCGGCCACGCCGGCCGCGTCCAGGCGCTTCCGCGCCCAGAACCCGGCCCTGTTCCGTGCCAGCGGCGTGTCCGATCACCCGTACATGCGGTGGTACAAGCCCAACCATGAGCTGAATCCCGATCCCGTCAACCGCTCGCGGACGGGGGACTACGCGTCGCTCGGCGTGATCGGAAACCTGACCAGGGCGCTCGATCGCCTCCAGCGTGTGTACGGATCGCGGACTCGGTTCCCGATCTACAACACCGAGTTCGGCTACATCACCAGCCCGCCCAAGCACAGTCCTGATCCGACCGCGAGCGTCAGGGTGATCTACCTCTCCCCCGCGATCGCCGCCGACTACATGAACTGGGCCGAGTTCCTGAGCTGGCGCAACCCGCGGATCCGGTCCTTCCAGCAATACCTGATCTACGACCCGCTACGTCCTACCCGGAAGAACAATTGGGGAGGCTTCGCCAGCGGCCTGCTGACCTGGACCGGCGCCCAGAAGGCGACCTACTACGCCTGGCGCCTGCCGCTGTATCTACCCGCCACCACCGCCCGCCGCGGCCACTCGCTCGAGGTGTGGGGATGTATCCGCCCGGCCCGGTTCGGGGTGCTCGACACCGGCTCGCCGGAGACCGCGCAGATCCAGTTCGCGCCGTCAGGGAGCAGCGACTACGCCACGCTTCAGACCGTGACGATCAACTCGGGCAGCGGCTGCTACTTCGACCTGCACCTGGTGTTCCCGTCGAGCGGGAAGCTCCGGCTCGCCTACACCTATCCGCCCGGCGACACTTCGTTCGGCAACGGCGCCACCGTGCTCAGCCGGACGGTTGGGGTGACGATCCGCTGACGGTTTGAGCATGGGCGTGGCTGGCTGATATGAGAGTGTGCCGCCCGAGGACTCTGGCGGCGGGGGTGGCCGTGACCCTGTCGCTCTTGCTCGCCGCGGTCGCGGCGACCGCACCGCCGGCGTCCGCGTCGGCCGCCCAGGTGTCGATCATCCAAGATCCGACGGGGCAACTGGCGGACCCGTCCGGCACGCTCGCCAAGTTCCGCGCCTTCGGCGTGGAGATGGTGAGGGTCATCGTGGTGTGGTCGCAGATCGCTCCCAACTGGGACGGGCGCACGCCGCCCCGCGCGTTCGACGCCTCCGATCCGAAGGCGTACCCGGACGCCAACTGGGCCCCTTACGACGCGATCGTCAAGGAGGCCGCCTCCGACGGGATCAGGGTCGATTTCACGTTGAGCGGTGGGGCTCCTCGCTGGGCCGAGGGAGCGGGGATCCCGCGCGCCGCGCTCGAGAACCCCTACTGGGCCTGGCGACCATCGGCCAGCGCGTTCGGACAGTTCGTCCGAGCGGTGGGAGAGCGCTACAGCGGCACCTACGTGCCGCCCGGGCAGACCGATCCGCTACCGCGCGTGGGCTTCTGGTCGATCTGGAACGAGCCCAACTTCGGCGAGGACCTCGGTCCCCAGGCGATCAAGGGCTCGACCGTGTCGGTCGCGCCGGGCATGTACCGCAACCTGGTCGGCCAGGCCTGGAACGCGCTCCAGGCGACCGACCATGGCCGCGACACCATCCTGATCGGCGAGTTCGCCCCGCGCGGCATGAGCGCCCGTGCGACCCGCAAGCGCCCGCAGGGACTCCCGGGACAGTTCGCCCAGACCAAGCCCCTCCAGTTCCTGCGCACGCTGTACTGCGTGGATTCCGCCTACCGGAAGCTACGAGGCGCAGCGGCGCGCGCGGTGGGCTGTCCGAGCACCGCGGCCGGTTCACGCCGGTTTCGGCAAAGCAACCCCGGGCTGTTCCGAGCCTCCGGGCTGGCCGACCATCCGTATCCGGACAATCAACCCCCCACGGTGGAGACCTCGCGCGATCCCGACATCGCGCCGTTTCCGCGGTTGGCGAACCTCGAGCACGCGATCGACCGCGTGCAGCGTATGTACGGCTCTCGCCGGCGGCTTCCGATCTACAACACCGAGTACGGCTACATCACCCACCCGCCCAATCGCGGCAAATTCGTCTCACCGGCCACTGCTGCCTATTACCTCAACTGGGCCGAGTACCTGAGCTGGCGCCAACCGCGGATCGCCTCGACCATGCAATACCTGCTGGCCGATCCGTCGTTCCGCGGGGCGTTTGCGGGAGACGGCGGGTTTGCCAGCGGCCTCGAGTTCTCGAACGGCCACGCCAAGCCGAGCTATGGCGCCTACCTGCTGCCGCTGTACCTGCCGGTTACCACGGGCCGACGCGGCCGAGCCCTCGAGGTGTGGGGTTGCGTCCGCCCCAGCCGTTACGCGTTATATGACTCGGGCAGGCCGCAGACGGCACAGATACAGTTCGCGCGCTCGCCGTCGACCCGGTTCACCACGCTGAAGACGATCACGGTGACCGACCCGGACAACTGTTACTTCGACGTGCGGATCAAGATTCCGGGCAGTGGCCTCGTCCGTCTCGCCTACACGTATCCGTCGCCGTCCCCGCTGTCCTTCGCGGAGGATTCATCGCTCGCCGGAAGCACCGTGACGGGACGCACCGTGCGTGTGACGATCCACTAACAGCCACCGCGCATCTAGGCGGGAGCGCGGCCGGCGCCCAGCACGGCGCCGGGATAGAAGTGATCGACCGGCACCTCCTGAAACTCGGAGTAGGCGAAGCCAAGTTCTTCGCATAGCTGCGCCAACGCACGGGTCACCTGGGCATCGTCGCTCACCAACACGCCGTCGGCAGACAGGTGGCTGGCGGCCACGCGAAGGTCCGCGTACTCGGCCTCGAAGGTGTGCCAGCCGTCGTAGATCAGCATGTCCACCAGGCTCGCGGGCGAGACGACTTCCGGCAGTCCCTCGTCGGATGACTGAATCCTGAGCTGCCAGAGAGGGTGTTGGCTCACGAGCCATCCCGCGGCCGGGTTCACGTCGAAGGAAACGAGCGTGCCGGGAAATCCGTCGCGTTGGTTGAGTTCCAGAGCGCGGAGCAGCAACATCGACCCGAGGCCGTCGTGAGCGCCGATCTCGATCACGCGCTGCGGACGGAGAGCGCGCACGAGCGCGTACCACCCGAGCCGCTTTCCGAACGGCGGCGAGCGCTTCGTCCACAGCCAGTGGCCGGCGGTGGCGGTCCGCAGCCTCTCCGCCAGCTCGACGTCGTGCGAGGGCTCCTCGACCAAGGCGCGCGCGGCTGCTTCGTCGCACCGCGCGACGGCCGCCGTCCAGACGGCGAGCTCAGCCTCGTTGGCGATGGGATAGGTGTAGTTGTCGGGTTCGGGCGACGCGAGCACGAACTGCCAGTGCCGACGGATCTGGTGCCCACTTCGCCGCACCGCTCGGGCCTTGTGCAGCCACCTGAGCCGCCGAAGGGAGCGTGGCTCGATGCCGATCCGTTGGGCCAGCTCGCGGGCCGTGGCGTGCCACGGTGCGCGCCCGGACCCCACTAGTGTCCGGCGTACATCGCCTCGATTTCGGCCGCGTACTTGGCCGCGATCGGACGACGCTTGAGCTTCATGGTCGGCGTCAGCTCATCCCCGCCGGGGAGCCAGTCACCTGGGACGATCGTCAGCTTCTTGATCTGCTCGACCCGCGAGAGGTGCTGGTTGGCCTGCTCGATCGCGGCCTCGACGGCGGCCTTGACCCGGTCGTCGTGGGCCAGATCCTCGAGGTCGGCGCCCTCGATGCTCTGCTGGGCCGCCCACTGCGGGGCGAAGTCGGCGTCGAGCACGATCAGCGCCGTGTTGTACGGGCGAGCGTCGCCGATGCAGATAGCCTGGCCGATCAGCGGGCTGGCCGTCTTGATCCTGGCCTCGATGTTCGCCGGCGACATGTTCTTGCCGGCCGCGTTGATGATGATCTCCTTCTTGCGGTCGACGATCGTCAGGAAGCCCTCCTCGTCGATCGAGCCGATGTCCCCTGTGTGCAGCCAGCCGTCGGCGTCGAGTGCCTCGGCCGTCTTTTCCGGGGAGTTCCGGTAGCCGGTCATCACGCAGTCCCCACGGACGAGCAGCTCGCCGTCGTCGGCGATCTTGAGCTCGACCCCCGGGTGGGCCGGACCGACGGTGCCGATCTTGACCTCGCCGGGCCGGTTCGAGGTGCCAGCGCCGCAGGTCTCGGACATCCCCCACAGCTCGGCCAGCTCGATCCCCAGCGCATGGAAGAACTCGAGCACCTCGACCGGCGTGGGCGCCGCGCCGACGTTGACCGCGACCAGCTGATCGAGCCCAAGCATCGCGCGGAGCTTGGAGAACATGTTGGCGTCGGCCTCCGCGACCTTGGCCTCGAGCTCGGGCGGGACCGGCTCGCCTCGTTGCTTGAGGCGGACCCGCTCCAGGGACGCTTGCAGGGCACACTCGATGGGGCGGCGCTGCTCCTCGGGCTGGGACGCCTGCATCGTCTCGAGCCCGGCCTTGAGCTTCTCCCAGATACGCGGAACCGCGAAGAACCAGGTCGGATGGACCTGCGGCAGATAGGAGAGCACCTCGCGTGGGTTGGGACAGCACGTGATCGTGCCGGCATAGACCAGCGGGATGTAGTGGTGGGCCATCCGCTCGGCGATGTGCGCGGCGGGCAGCCAGGAGATCACGCGGCCACCGGGCTCGAACCGGATCACTTCGTCGACCGTCTCGGCGCCGGCCATGACGTTGCGATGGGTGAGCTGTACGCCCTTGGGCGGGCCGGTGGTGCCCGAGGTGTAGATCAGCGTGACCAGATCATCGGGAGTGATCTCGCCGCTGCCGGCGCTGGGATCGAAGTCCGGGTTGGAGCCCTCGATGTCGGCCAGCGCGACCGTGCCCTCGGGCGCCTCGCCGTCGACGACGATCACGTGCGTGAGGCTCGGGAGGTCGCGGCGGGCTGCGAGCAGGGGCTCGACGAATGCCTGCTCGACGACCGCGACGGTCGATCCGGCGTCCTCGATCAGGTACCGGATTTCCTCGGGTGGATAGGTCAGGTAGATCGAGAACGGCGTGGCTCCGAGCATCGCCGCGGCCAAGTCGACGATGTGGAACTCCGGACGGTTGCCCAGCATGAGCGCCACCGTGTCGCCGCGGGCTACGCCGAGCTTGGCGAGTCCCCCAGCGACGTCGTCCACCCGCTTCAGGAGCTCCGACCAGGTCAGCGACACGCTGTCGTCGGCCGTGCGGACCGCCACGATGTCGGGATGGTTGGCGGCGGTGCGCCGGAGCGCCTCGCTCACCGTCGGGGCGTCAACCGCCCGCCCCACCGCCGGCGAGATCACGCTGCTCTCCATGCTTCTCCTCTCCAGCCCTGAGTTGATGCGAAACAGGGCGAAACGCTATCAGCGGGGGGTCGGGCTACCGCAGCCCAATTCCAGGACCGGACAGCGTTGAGATGTCGTTCGTGAGGCCGATCACGAAGATCATGAGGATCAGCACGAACCCGACCACGCCGGCCCGCTCCATGACCTCGAACGGGATCCGCTTGCCCCGGATCTTCTCGGCCACGGCCCAGAACACGTGGCCACCGTCGAGGGGCAGGAACGGGAACAGGTTGATGATGGCCAGCGACAACGAGATCAGGGCCAGCACCCACAGGGCCTGGGTAGTGCTGGTGGCGAACGACTCCTGGGTGGCCGTATAGCCGTAGACGATGCTGTGGAGCTGCTTTCGCTCCTGGGGCTGGAAGATGCGCGCCACGGTCGAGACGGTCCGGGTGGTCACCGACCACAGGTTGCTGACCGTGATCGAGGCCGCATGGAGCGGGCCGACCGGCTCCGTGACCGTGCCGAACCCGAACCCGATCTCGGGGCGCTTGTCGGCGGCGTTGTAGCGCGCCCGGATCTCGAAGCTCTTGATTTCCCCGTTTCGCCGGATGACCACGTGGGCCGCCGTGGCGGACAGACAACCGTTCACCTGGCGGCCCGCGCACCGGTGGGTTTGCAGCTGCTTGCGGATCGCTTCGGGAGAGCCGCTCACGCCGTCCACCGAGACGATCTGGTCCCCCGGCTGGAGCACCTTCGCCGCCGGGGCGCCGGCCACGATTGCGGCCACGGTCTTGTTGGGCACCGCCTGGCCGTTCTTGGTCACCGTCTGGCCGGACGAGAGGACCAGCGCGAACACGATGCCGAACGCGATCAGCAGGTTCATCGCCGGGCCCGCCAGGATCACCACGATGCGCTTCCAGACCGCCTGGTTGTAGTACGCCCGGGGCCGCACCTCGGGCGGGATGTCCTCGTTGGGGTTCATCCCGGTGATCCTCACGTAACCCCCGAGCGGGAGCGGGCCGATGCCGTACTCGGTCTCGCCCCGGCGGAATTTGACCAGCAGAGGACCCATGAACAACGAGAAGCGCTCGACCCGCATCCCGACCATCTTGGCGACCGCGAAGTGGCCGAACTCGTGCAGGATGATCAGCGCGACGAAGCCGAGGAAGGCGAGGACGTACGACATGCCAGCCCCAGTGTGGCAGCCTCGGATGAGACTCTGTTAAGAGCGGCTTACGCGACGGCCCGCTCGGCCACCAGTTCGCCGGCCACCCGGCGCGCCTCGGCGTCGGCCTCGCCGAGCGACTCGAACGAGTGAACGGGCTTCGGGGGCAGCGCAGTCAGGGTCTCTTCGATCACCGCGGCGATGTCCAGGAAGCGCAGCCGGCCCTGCAGGAAGGCGTGCACGGCAACCTCGTTGGCGGCGTTCAGCGTGCATGCGGCGGTCCCGCCTGCCTTTGCGGCGTCGCGGGCCAGGCGCACGCAGCTGAACGTCTCCTCGTCGACCGGCTCGAAGGTCAGTGCGCCCACCTCGACGAGGTCGAGCGGGCGGACCGGGACGTCGACCCGGTCGGGATGATGCAGCGCGTAGGAGATCGGCACCCGCATGTCGGGATAGCCGAGGTGGGCCAGCGTGGCGCCGTCGCACAGCTGCACGAGGCTGTGCACGATCGACTGCGGGTGAACCACGATGTCGATCTGCTCATACGGGGTGCCGAACAGGTGATGGGCCTCGATCAGCTCAAGGCCCTTGTTCATCAGCGTGGCCGAGTCGATCGTGATCTTTCCGCCCATCGCCCAGGTGGGGTGGGCGAGCGCCTGCTCGGTGGTGGCGTCCGCGAGATCCTCGCGCTTGAGGCCCCGGAACGGGCCGCCCGATGCGGTCAGGATCAGGCGATCGACCGTGCCGGGGGGCTCCGAGCCGAGCAGCTGGTGAAGGGCCGAGTGCTCGGAGTCGACCGGGATGATCGCAGCGCCGGTCGCCTGGGACAGCGCGGTGACGAGCTCGCCGCCGACGACCAGCGACTCTTTGTTGGCCAGTGCCAGGTCGATCCCCTCGGTAAGGGTGGCCACGGTCGGGAGCAGCCCGGCCGAGCCGACGATCGCGTTCAGGACCATGTCGCACTCGCAGTCGGCGATCAGCCGCACCACGCCGTCGGCCCCCGATAGGACCTCTCCGTCCGTCCAGGCCTCGCTGGCCTGGGCGGCCGCATCGGGGTCGGCGATCGCCACCTTTCGCACTCCGTGGCGGCGCGCCTGCTCAAGCAGTGTCTCCCAGGAGCCGGCGGCGCTCAGGGCGACCACCGAGAGCTCGGATCCCGGCTGGGCGATGACCTCGAGGGCCTGCAAGCCGATCGAGCCGGTGGAGCCGAGGATCGCGACGCGGCGGGGCACTAGTGCATGAGTCTAGGCCCGGCCTGTCAGTGGACGAGGGCCTGCCAGACGTAGTAGCCGGCCACGACCGTGAAGAGCGCGGCGTCCAGCCTGTCGAGCGCGCCACCGTGCGCGCCGAACAACGTTCCCGCGTCCTTCACGCCTGCGTCGCGCTTGACCAGCGACTCGAACAGGTCCCCGAGCGGACCGAGAAGGGCGACGGCCACCCCGAGCAGGAGCGCGTTGCCCTGGGTCAGCCAGGTCTGGTACAGGCCGGCTATGAACACCGCGATGATCGCGCCGAGCATCCCGCAGACCAGGCCCTCGACGGTCTTGCCGGGTGAGATCGTGGGCGCGAGACGACGGCGGCCGAACAGCCGGCCACCGGCGTAGGCGGCGGTGTCGGCAACGAACGTGCCGACCAGCACGTCCAGTAGCACGCTGTCGCCGTGCGGGAGCTCGCGCAAGAGCTCGACGTGTGCGAAGGCCAGCCCGATCCAGTACACGCCGAGCAGCGTTCCGCCGATGGCGACCGTCGGGCGGGCCTGCTCACGGGCGAGGACGAGGATCAGCGTGACCGGCACGGCGGCCATCGCCACCTCGAGCACGCCGCCCTGACCTCCGGAACGGGCCGCGAACACCATCCCGGCCAGTGCTGCGAAGCCCACGACCGAAACCGGTCGCCAGGCTCCCAGCAGCCGGTAGCACTCGTGCACGCAGATCAGGCCGGCGGCGATGATGAACAGCTGGAAGGCCAGGCCGCCCAGATTGATGAAGATGATCGTGGCGATCGCCAGCGGGATCGCTACGAGCACGCGGGAGATCAGATCGGAGCGCCGGCGAGGCTTCCTGGCCGGGGGCTCACGGCGCGCTCGGCGCTGCCGCGGCGCCGCGCTCGCGCGGGCCGCCGGCACCGCTACCGGCCTCCGAAGCGGCGGCTGCGCGCGGTGAACTCCTCGAGGCTCTGCTCGAGGGCTTCCCGCGAGAAGTCCGGCCACAGCTCGTCGCGGAACACCAGCTCGGCGTACGCGCCCTGCCAGAGCAGGTAGTTCGAGATCCGCTGCTCGCCGCTGGTGCGGATGATCAGGTCGGGATCGTGCATGTCGGGGGCGTACAGGTGAGCGCGGAAATCGTCCTCGGTGCCAGTGGTAAAGGTTCGCGCTGCGTCGACGATCTCCGCCCGTCCACCGTAGTTGAAGGCCACGAACAGCGTGATCCGGGTGTTTGTGCGGGTGAGGTCCTCGGCCCAGGACATCCGCTCGATCAGGTGCGGCGGCACCGGATCGCTGCGGCGTCCGATGAACCGCATGCGGACGCCCTCATCGTGGAGCTCGGGCGTCTCCGCCTCGATCCGGCGCGCCATCATCGCCATCAGCCCCTCGACCTCGGCCGTCGGCCGGGACCAGTTCTCGGTCGAGAACGAGTACACGGTCAGCTCGGCGATGCCCAGGTCGACCGAATCGCGCAGCCGGGCCTTCACCGTGTTCGCCCCGGCCTCGTGACCAGCCAGGGCGGGCAGCCCGCGCTGCTGCGCCCAACGACCGTTGCCATCGGTGATGATGGCCACGTAGCGAGCGCGTGCCCCGTCGGTGTGGGCGGCTTCCCGCTCGGCGCGTGAAACCGCCAACTCAGACCTCGAGGATCTCGGCTTCCTTGTGCTTGAGCAGCTCGTCGAGCTCGGCGATGCGACCGTCGGTGACTTTCTGAAGCTCGACCTCGGCGCGGTGCTCGTCGTCGGAGCCAGCCTCGCCGGCCTCCTTGAGCTCGCGCAGGTCGTGCATGACGTCCCGGCGGATGTTGCGGATCGCCACCCGGCCCTCCTCGGCGATGTGGCGAACGACCTTGACCAGCTGCTTGCGGCGCTCCTCGGTCAGCTCGGGCACGCCCAGACGGATCAGGTTTCCGTCGTTGTTCGGGGTGAGGCCGACGTCGGACTCGAGGATGGCCCGCTCGATCGCCTTGATCGAGCTCTTGTCGTAGGGCTGGATGGTGAGCAGCCGGGCCTCGGGCGCACTGATCGTCGCGAGCTGCTTGAGCGGCGTGGTGGCTCCGTAATAGTCGACCTGGATGCGGTCGAGCAATGCCGGGCTGGCCCGTCCGGTGCGCACCGATCCGAACTCGTTGCGCATCGCCTCGACCGACTTGTGCATCCGCTCTCGCGCATCGGCGAGGAGCTCGTCGATCATGTCCGTGGTCATGTTCTCACCAGCGTCCCAACTCGTTCTCCGGACACTATCTTGTCGATGTTTCGCTCGTCAGCCATGTTGAAGACGACGATCGGCAGATTGTTGTCCATGCACAGCGCAAACGCGGTCGAGTCCATCACCTGAAGCCCGCGGGTGAGCGCGTCCTTGTGGGTGATCTCGGGGATGAACTCGGCGTCCGGGTGAGTTCGCGGGTCCGCGGTATAGACACCTTCGACCCGGTTCTTGGCCATCAGGATGATCTCGGCGTGCAGCTCGGCAGCTCGCAGCGCCGCTGCGGTGTCGGTCGTGAAGAACGGATTGCCGGTTCCCGCGGCGAAGATCACGATCCGCCCCTTCTCGAGGTGGCGCATGGCGCGGCGGCGAATGTAGGCCTCGGCCACCTCGGAGATCGTGATCGCCGACTGCACCCGCGTCTGCACGCCTTCCTTCTCGAGCGCGTCCTGCAGGGCCAGGGCGTTGAGCACGGTTGCGAGCATGCCCATGTAGTCGCCGGTGGCGCGGTCCATCCCCTTGGCGGCCTCGGCCAGTCCGCGGTAGATGTTGCCGCCGCCCACCACGATCGCCACTTCGACGCCGCGACG
>DATIEI010000258.1:0-15026 GCA_035455845.1 Solirubrobacteraceae bacterium | reverse complement strand
CGCAGATCATCGCGGGATACCAGCAGATCATCGCCCAGGTCCACGACGCTGGGTTGAAGATCTTCGGCGGCACACTGACCCCGTTCAAGGGCGCCGGCTACTTCTCGACTGCCGGCGAGGCCAAGCGCGAGGCGGTGAACCACTGGATCCTGACCAGCGGAGCGTTCGACGGCGTGATCGACTTCGCCAGGGTGGTGGCCGACCCGAGCGATCCGACGATGATGGCGCCGCAGTACGACAGCGGCGACCACCTGCATCCCAACGACGCCGGATACCAGGCCATGGCGAACGCCATCCCGCTGCGGCTGGTGCTGGGCGAAGGGCGGTGACCCGCCACTGAAGATCCCATAGGGCATCCCGCGCCGGCGGCCGACCCCGGCGCGGGTGCCTGCCTGAGCCAGGCTGAGGGCCCCCGCGACGGGCCACTAGCCTGGGACTCATGAACACACGCAAGCTTGGATCACTCGAGGTATCCGAACTCGGACTCGGATGCATGGGCATGTCGGCCTTCTATGGAGCCGCGGACGAGGACGAGGCGATCGCCACGATCCATCGCGCGCTCGAGCTCGGCATCAACTTCCTGGACACCGCGCAGCTCTACGGCCCCCTGACCAACGAGAGCCTGGTCGGACGCGCGATCAAGGGCCGGCGGGATGACTACGTCATCGCGACCAAGTTCGCCCGGCGGATGGACGACGCCGTCGCCGGCGACATGTCCACGGTCGGGAAGCTCGACGGCTCGGCCGAGCACGTCCGCAGCTCTGTCGGCGGCTCGCTCCAGCGTCTTGGAGTTGACCACATCGACCTTTACTACCAGCACCGCGTCGACCCTCAGGTCGAGATCGAGGAGACCGTCGGGGCGATGGCCGAGCTCGTGAAACAGGGCAAGGTCCGTCACATCGGGCTGAGCGAGGCGGCGCCTGAGACGATCCGCCGCGCCCACGCGGTGCACCCGATCACCGCCGTACAGACCGAGTTCTCGCTGTGGTCGCGCGAGCCGTCGGAAAACGGGGTTCTGGCCACCTGCCGCGAGCTCGGCATCGGATTCGTGGCCTACTCGCCGCTCGGGCGGGGCTTTCTGTCGGGGCGGTTCACCTCGCCCGACCAGCTCGACGAGGGCGATTTCCGGCGCAATGGTCCCCGCTTCACGGGCGAGAACCTGGAGGCCAACCTGGAGTTGGCGCGCAAGATCGCTTCGCTCGCCGAGGAGAAGGCCATCACGCCGGCTCAGCTGGCCATCGCCTGGGTGCTCGCCCAGGGCGAGGACATCGTCCCGATCCCCGGCACCAAGCGGCGCAAGTATCTCGAGCAGAACGCCGGGGCGGCCGAGGTGCAGCTGACCGACGAGGACGTGCGGAGGATCGAGGCCGAGTTGCCCGAGGTGGCCGGAGACCGCTACGACCAGACCGGCATGGCCTCGGTTCACCTGTGAGCCTTGAGGCGACGGTCCGCGCGGCCGCGCAGAAGCATGTCGGAGACGCGGAGATTCCCGGGCTTGTTGCGCTCGTCGCGCACGGCGACGACGTTCACGTCGAGGCGCTCGGGACGTTGTCGGTCGGCGGCGCGCCGGTCGCGCGCGACTCGCTGTTCCGGATCGCCTCGACAAGCAAGCCGATCACCGCGGCGGTCACGATGGCGCTGGTCGACGAGGGGCTGATCGGGCTCGACGAGTCGGTCGATCGGCTGCTCCCCGAGTTGGCGGGGCCGGGCGTGCTGCGCCGCCCCGACGGGCCCTTGGACGACACGGTGCCGGCCGAGCGACCGATCACCACCCGCGACCTGCTGACGTTCACGTTCGGGTTCGGGATGGTGCTCGAGATGTTCTCGGCGACGACGCCGTGGCCGGTGGTGGCGGCCTCCGATGAGCTCAACCTGTCGACGATCGGACCGCCGAACCCCGACGTGCAGCCAGACCCGGACACGTGGATCGCCGGTCTCGGATCGCTGCCGCTGATCGCCCAGCCGGGGGAGCGGTGGCTGTACGGCACGGGCGCGTCCGTGCTCGGGGTGCTGGCCGCGCGGGCCGCCGGGAAGCCGTTCGACGAGGTGCTGCGAACCCGTGTGTTCGAGCCGCTCGGGATGCGCGACACGGCGTTCTGGACGTCGGAGACCGATCGGCTCGCCACCGCGTACATGGCGAGGCCGGACGGCCTGAAGGTGTGGGACGAGCCCGATGGGCTCTGGAGCAGGCCGCCGGCGTTCGGCGACGGAGCCGGCGGGCTCGTGTCCACGGCGGATGACCTGCTCGCGTTCGCCCGGATGCTGCTGCGCGGTGGTTCGCCCGTCTTGTCGGCGCAGTCCGTTCGCGCGATGAGCACCGACCAGCTCACCGCCGCTCAGAGGGCGCGCGGCGGCCTCGGACCCGGCTTCTTCGCGCACAAGTCGTGGGGCTTCTGCCAGTCGGTATACGACACCGGCGCGTTCGGGTGGAACGGCGGCTTCGGGACGTCGTGGCTGGTCGATCCCGCGCGGGAGCTCACGGTGATCGTGCTGACCCAGCGTCTGTTCGAGAGCCCCGAGCTGCCGCCGTCTCACCGAGACATCCAGTCCGCCGCCTACGCCGGACTAGGCTGAGCGACCGCGCACCGGGGAGAGCCACGACCGAGCTCCCGCCGTCAGGCTGCCGAGTGAGGTGAGCGGCGGCGCACGACGAGCGCAGCCAGCGCGATGACCGCCGCCTGGAAGAGCACGTTCAGCAGGCCAAGGGTCTGAAACCAGTTGCCGATGTCGTCGGTCGCGCCGGGCAGCCCGGTCGTGCGGCTCGCGATGTAGACGAGCAACGCGGCAGTGCAGAGGGCGCCCGCGGCGTGCCAGAACAGACGGACCGGTCGGGTGAGAAGGAGCAGGGCCAGCGGCACGCAGGCCACTGCGAGGGCGAGTTCCAGCCCGCCGACGTAGAACTGGTCGGTGAGGGACCCCGGGCCGTCAATCAGATGCAGGAGTGCGACCGCGAGCAGGCCCAGGGCCGCCGGTACAGCGAGCGCCCGGGAGACAGGGGGGGCAGAGAGGGAGACGCGTAGGGGAAACATGGCCGTGAGCTTTCTCTTGGAAACGATCGGATGAGCACAGCATCGGGATCAACCCATGTCGCGTGCACCGGGTGTGCCGCAAAAGCCATGCCTGTCGGCTGGCTGAGGCATAGCGGACGGTTATCGGTGCTCGAGCACGCGGGTGCGCCAGTTCGCGGCCGCCTTCTGCAGCAGCTCGGCCATCCGCGCGACATTCCCTGCGGGTTCGCCATACGCGGGCAGGACGAGCACGAACTGGCGTGGGAAGTGCAGGCCTTGCACGGCGAGCTCGTGGAAATCATGGCCGATCAGGACCAGCCGCGAAACCAGGATGGGGGCACGATGGGCGCGGGCCTCGCGCCTGGCGGCGTGCGGTGAGGCGGCCTCGACCAGCGGTGGGGCCATCTCGAGTCCTCGCTCGGCGAGCACCGCGTCCACCGTCCAGCGCGAGTTCGACCCGACATCGCGCACGACCATCGGTGTGCGCAGGAATTCTGAGATCGAGATGCTCTCGCGCATGCACCAGGGATGTCCTCGTGGAACCGCACATACGACCTCGTCGTCGGTGACCGGAAGCTCGCGCACGCCGGGATACGGGGTGTGATGGGGACGGCTGGCGGCGACGCCGATGTCGGCGCGCCCATCGGCCACGAGATCGCGGACGACGCTCGAGTTCGCGCTCACCAGCTCCATACGGAGCTGGCCTTGCTCGGACCCGAGCTGGCCCAGCACCTCGCCCACGAACGCCTCGACGGCCGAGTGACTGGCGGCGAGCCGGGTGGGGCCGCCGGCCCGCTTCACCGCGGAGATCACCTCGTCGATTGCGTCCGCCTGCTGTAGCAGCTTGCGCGCCTGCTCGTACAGGCGGCGGCCGGCGGGCGTCAGCTTCACCCCCTGCGGCGAGCGCTCCAGCAGTTCCACCCCGACAAGCGCCTCCAGGTTGTGCAGGCGCTTCGAAAGGGCTGGTTGTGAGACGTGCAGGCGAATAGCCGCCCGGCCGAGGCTTCCGAGCTCTGCGGCCGCGCACAGACTGCGCAGGTCGACGATGTCTGGGCTACGGGGTGCGTTGTTTGTCGCCTGTTCCATGGGCTGGCTGACAATACGGCGCGCGCGGGACGTGAGCCGCCAGAACCGGCCGGTTTTGCAGCACCTCTGCGGATCGACGACGAGTCTTCTCAGTAATTCGTACGCAGAAACCGGCGGTTATTGGGAGTGGCCGTCGTCCGGCATGACTTCCTTGCCTCCCTCGGCGCTCTCGGTCAGCTGGGGGCCGATGCTAGGGCCAGCAAGCAAGCACACGTTCCCGAAAGGAAATCACCAGCCATGTCAACCACCACCCCCAGCCCAGAGCAGGCCCAGCCGCCCGACCATCCGGCCGCTCATCCCGAACTTGACGAGGCGTTCTCAGAGCTGTGGCTCAGCGCGGACCAGAAGCAGGAGTCAGAGCGGGCATTCAAGGAATGGACGCTCATCGGCATCGGTCTGGCCGCACTGCTCGCGGTCGTGGCCATCGCCGTCGCGGTCGCCTCGGTCGCCACGTCCTCCTCCTCTGGTGACGGCTCCGCGCCGATGGCCGCCGCGCCGGCGGCGAAGACCCAGGCGCCGCCCGCCGGCCTGCAGCCCGCGCCAACCCTGGCCCAGGCCAAGGGCATCCCGTATGAGAAGTTCGAGCCGGTCAACCCGACCTTGCCCGCCGTGCCCAGCGGGACCGTCAAGAAGTTCACGGTTTCGGTGATCCAGCACATCGTTCAGGTCTCGCCCGGCCTGGCGCCGGTCCAGGCGTGGAGCTATACGGTCAACGGCGTGGCCTACCGCGGCACGGCCGCGTCACCGCCGATGGTCGTAAACCAGGGCGACCGCGTGCAAATCACGTTCGTCAACGGCACAAGCAAGGACGGCGTCGACATGGACCACTCGATCGACGTCCACGCTGCCGAACTCGCCCCCAACCTCAACTACGTCGACGTCGCGCCCGGAGCCAAGAAGGTCCTCACCTTCACGGCCAGGTACGCAGGCGTGTTCATGTACCACTGCGCCACCCAGCCGGTGCTAATGCACACCGGCGCGGGCATGACCGGCATGCTCGTCGTCAAGCCGCACGGCCTGGCGCCGGTGGCCAAGGAGCTCTGGCTCGTGCAGGGCGAGGACTACATCGGCCAGCCCGGCGGTCTCGCCGACATGGCCAAGATGACCGCCGAGAACCCGGACGTCATCGCTTTCAACGGCTACGCCAACCAGTACAAGTACGACCCGATCAGCGTCCCGGTCGCCAAGCCCATCCGCCTCTACGTCCTCAACGCGGGGCCCTCGAAGTGGTCGGCCTTCCACGTCATCGGCGATCTGTTCGACACCGTCAATGAGGAGGGCGTGGTCAGCCACGGCGCCCAGACCGTGAACCTCTCGCCCGCGGAAGGTGCGGTGATGACCCTCACGCTGCCGCAGACCGGCGACTACTCGTTCGTGACCCACAGCTTCGGCGACATGGTGAAGGGCGGGGCGGGCATCCTCCGCGGCGGCAACGCTCCGATCCCGCCGGTCACGGGCGACGCCCCCTCCGGCGGCTCGACCAAGCCGGTTCTGCCGAGCATGGTCCCGCAGTCGGCGAGCACGAGCTCGAGCCAGACCAGCGCCGCGCAGGCGCCGGCGGGTCAGCTCGCGGTCACGCTCGGGGACATGTGGGTCAAGGCTCCGGTGGTCAGCGTCAAGGCCGGCAAGGTCACCTTCGCCGTCTCCAACCAGGGCCAGATGACCCACTGGTTCGGCATCATGAAGGCGCCGGTCGCGCTCAAGGGAGGCGCCTTCACGGCCAAGGCGCTCGCACAGTCCGCGCAGCTGAACCCGGGTCAGACCGCCACGGTCGCGGCGAACCTCGCGCCTGGAAGCTATGAGCTGGTCTGCCTGATGCCCGGGCACTACGGCGCGGGCCAGCACATCCCATTCACCGTGACCGGCTGACGGCAGCTTTCCCTCGGGAACGGAAAGACAGGGCGGCGCCCATCGGGGCGCCGCCCGCCTGCTATCCGGGACGAACGCCCGCGAGAGGTGGCGGAGCCTACTCGCCGACCTCAAACGAGATGATGGTTGCGCGCCAATATGTGAAAAGTCCGTCCGGCAATTCCCAGGCGACCTCTCCGTGGGTGGGAAGTCGCGCGCCATCGAAATAGCGGTAGTCGCCGAAGGTGCCGATCCATGGGGTCACGGCGTTTTCCGCCTCGGCGCGCGGGCGCTCTGCTTCGGTGCGCGCGATCTCACCGGCCTCGTTGAAGATGAGGCGGACGGCAATCGGCTCACCTCCGACGCGCGTCGCCACCTCGACCCCTCGTTCGTCGAGTTCTCGCCATTCGAGCTGCGGGTTGGACAGGATGGACTGCGGCGCCCAGGCGACCTCCGCGAGATATCGGAACGCCTCTCCGCGAGCTAGCTCTGGTCCGCGCCGGCGTTGGACGGGTATCCCGAGTACGCGCACCTCGAGCAAGCCGTCCGCTCCGTCATAGCGGTCGGTGACGTGGAATGCCAAGGGCCCCAGTATCGGAAAGCGCGCTCGCCAGGCGAACGCGACTTGTCGGGTCGCGAACTCTTCGGTGGCTTCGAACCGTCGCGGCGAGCCGCCCGGCTTGAGAAGCATCTCGCCGACCTGACGGATGCGCACGCTCCGGGCCGATCGCAGCCGGTCGGGCACGGCACGGTCCGCGTAGTCGCGGATCAGCGCTGGTAGCCGTGTCATCTTCGCGATTTACCCACGTCGGGACCCGTCATCGCGCATCCAGGCTGCCGTCCTAACCCGTACCTTCTCCGGCATGTCGATCTCCACCGCGCTGCGGTCGGTCGCCGCGATCCGCTACGTCACGCCGCTGCGCGAGGGGGGCTCGCTGCCCGGCCTGGTCGAAGCCGACGACGACGGCCTCTACGTGGTCAAGTTCCGGGGGGCCGGCCAGGGGCTGCGGGCGCTCGTCGCCGAGGTGATCGTCGGCGAGCTCGCGCGCCGGCTCGGCTTGCTGGTCCCTGAGCTGGTCGACGTAGCGATCGATCCTGTCCTCGGTGCGGCCGAGCCCGACCCCGAGATCCAGGATCTCATCACGAGTAGTGCCGGCTCGAATCTCGGCGTGGATTTCCTGCCCGGCGCGATGGCCTACACGCCGGGCCGCTCCTGGCGCCCCGACCCGCGCCTGGCCGCCGACATCGTCTGGCTCGACGCGTTCACCACGAACGTCGACCGCACGCCGCGCAACCCCAACCTGCTGATCTGGCACGAGCGGCTGTGGCTGATCGACCACGGCGCGGCTCTGTATTTGCAGCATGGAGGCCTCGACCCGGCTGGTCATGCCGACCGCCCCTTTCCGATGATCGCCGAGCACGTGCTCCTGCCCTGTGCAGGGTCCATTCTCGAGGCGCACGAGCGGCTCGCGGCGACGGTGGACCGCGCGCTGCTCGAGGACGTGGTCGCGCTGGTCCCGCGGGACTGGTTCGCCTGGGACGGCGGCGACACCTACGTCGAGTATCTGGTGCGCCGTGTGCAGGGCGCGGCGTTCGCCACGGAGGCCGAGCGTGCCCGAGCCGGCGCGTAAGCCGTTCTCCTACGCGATCCTGCGGGTGGTCCCGCGCGTGGAGCGCGGCGAGTGCTTCAACGCCGGCGTGGTGCTCTTCTGCCGCCAGCTCGGGTTCCTCGGGGTCAAGGTCGGTCTGGACGAGCGCCGGCTGGCCGCGCTGGCCCCGGACGCCTCGGCAGTGGACGTCCGGGAGCACCTAGACGCGCTGGTGCGGGTGGCGGAGGGCGATCCCGAGGGCGAGGCGATCGCCGCGCTGCCCCCATCGGAGCGATTCGGCTGGCTGGTGGCGCCCTCGAGCACGATCATCCAGCCCTCGGCGGTGCACACCGGGCTGTCCGGTGACCCGCAGGCCACGCTGGACGCGCTGTTCGCCGAGTTGGTTGAGCCCGTGCCTGCATCATGACCGGGCCGGTGATCGCGGTGCACGGCGGCGCCGGCGGCTTCGGCTCAGAGCTCCGGGAGCGCACCTCGGAGTACCGGGAGGCGCTGACGAGCGCGCTGAGGGCGGGCGCGGCTGCTGTCGGTGCCGGGGGCGGCACTGCGGTCGACGCCGTGTGTGCTGCGGTGATGGCAATGGAGGACTTCCCGTTGTTCAACGCCGGCCACGGCGCGGCGCTGTGCGACGACGGGTCGGTCGAGCTGAGCGCGTCCGCGATGCGCGGAAGCGACCGGGCGGCGGGCGCCGTCGCGCTGGTCCGGCGCACGCGCTATCCGGTCGCCGCGGCGGCGGCCATGCTCGACGAGCCCGAGGTGCTGCTCGCCGGTGAGCGGGCTGACGCGTTCGCCGCGGCGCGCGGACTCGAACAGCGCGATCCGTCGGAGTTCGTGACCGAGCGCCAGCGCCGGCGTCTGGCGGCGCGGCTGGCGGGAGACGGCGCCACGGTCGGGGCGGTCTGCCTCGATGCTGACGGGCTGTTGGCCGCCGCCACCTCGACCGGCGGTCTGCACGGCCAGCCGCCGGGGCGCGTGGGGGACTCGCCGGTGATCGGGGCCGGCACCTGGGCCGACCGGCACGTGGCCGTGTCGTGTACGGGCCAGGGGGAGGCATTCGTCCGCGCCGGGGCGGCGCGCCTACTCGGCGCGCTGGTGGCTAATGGGGTGACGTTGGGGGCCGCGGCGCGCGCGGTGCTCGACGAGGTTGCCGAGTGCAACGGCGACGGCGGGCTGATCGCCGTCGATGCGCGCGGCGAGGTCGTGCTGCCGTTCTCGACCGAGGCCATGCCGCGCGGGGTGTGGCGCGACGGCGAGGACCCGGTCGTAGAAGTACCGTAGCGCTTACCATTGGGCGGGATGGGGACGAACAACTCGGCGGGCAAGCGCCTGCGTGCCAAGTTCGAGGCCGGGGAGGCCGCGTTCGGGCTGTGGGCGGGAATCCCGAGCTCGCTGACCGCGGAGCTCGCCGCGGCGGCCGGATACGACTACGTGTGCGTCGACCTCCAGCACGGCCTCAGCGACGAGGCCACGATGGTCGCGATGTTCCAGGCGACCCAGGCCGCCGGCGCGGTACCCCTGGCCAGGCTGGCCTGGAACGAGCCCTGGCTGATCATGCGCGCGCTCGACCTGGGCGCCGCGGGCGTGATCCTGCCGCTGATCGACAACGGCGCCGAGGCTCGCAAGGCCGTGGAGTCCTGCCGGTACCCGCCGGTGGGCCGGCGTTCGTACGGTCCGATCCGGGCCGAGCTGGTGATGGGCTCCACCACCCCCGACGAGCTCGGGGGCGACGCGCTTTGCTTCGCGATGATCGAGACGCGCGACGGGATCGAAAATCTCGAGGAGATCGCCGCCACGCCAGGCCTGGACGGGCTCTACATCGGTCCGTCGGACCTGTCGATCGCGCTCGGGCTGGCCCCGGGTGGCGTCGTGGCGGATCCCAGCCGGGATCGTCCGAAGCTGGCCGAGGCGATCGAGCGGATTCGCGAGGTGTGCGAGGCGCACGGACTGATCGCCGGGATGCACTGCGGCGCCGGGGAGGTGGCGTCGCAGTATGCGCAGGACGGATTCCGCCTGATCACGGTTGGCGTCGACACCAGCCTGTTCAAGACCATGATCGGCCGCGAGCTGAGCGCGGCGCGGGCGGTGTAGCGGGCGATGCCGCATGCGCCTGACCTCGTCGGCTGCGCCCTCGACGACCGCTATGAGCTGCACGAGCTGATCGGCGAGGGAACCTTCGGCCGCGTGTACCGGGGTTACGACCGGCGGCTGGCCCGCGAGGTGGCGATCAAGGTGATCAAACCATGGTGGGCCGAGGACCCCGAGTGGGCGGGCAGCTTCGGGCGTGAGGCCCAGCTCCTGGCCCGGATCAGCGATCCCGGGATCGTCCAGATCTACGACGTGGGGCACGCCGAGGAGGGCCTGTATTACGTCACCGAGCTGGTCGACGGGGAGAGCCTCGCCCGGCGCCTTCGCCGCGGGGGCCCGCTGCCGGTTCCGGAGGCCTGCGGCATCGCCGAGCGGCTCTGCCGGGCGCTCGAGCACGCGCACGCCGAGCACATCGTGCATCGCGACATCAAGCCCGCCAACGTGCTGCTCTCCCGGCGCGGCGAGGTCAAGGTGGGCGATCTGGGGATCGCCCGGCTGGCCGATGGAGGAACGACGGATGGTGGAACCGCCACGATCGTCGGCACCCCGCGGTACATGGCGCCCGAGCAGGCCAGCGGCCAGCCGGTCACGCCGGCCACCGACGTCTACAGCGCCGGGATCGTGCTGTACGAGATGCTCGCCGGCGAGCCGCCGTTCGGCGGGGACTCGGCGGTCGAGATCGCGCTGCGCCACGTGCAGGAGCCGGTCCCGCCTCTGCCTGCCGGAACGCCGGAGTCCGTGCAGCAGGTCGTGGAGCGGGCACTGGCCAAGGAACCGGGAGATCGCTACCAGACCGCCGCGGCGATGGCCGAGGAGCTCGTCCGGGCCCGCGCGGGTGGCTCGTCCGGTCGGGCGCGCGAGCGGCCGGCAGCGGGCGACCCGACTTGGGTCGCCCCGCGCTTCTCGCCGCGCCGCAACGTCAACCCGTCGGCGCGCCGGCGGCGCATCGCGGCGCTGACCGTGGCCCTCGGGCTGCTCTGTGCGATGGTGGTGGCGGCGATCGTGCTGACCGCCGGACCGACCGTGCGGGTGCCCGCGCTGCGCGGGCTGAGCCGGGGCGCGGTGAACACGAAGCTGCGCCATCTCCATCTGCGGGCTGACTTCGCCGCGCGTTTCTCGAACGCCCGGCCCGGCACGGTGGTGGCGCAGACTCCGGCGGTGGGCACCCGGGTCAAGCAGGACTCGGCGATTCAGCTCGCGGTGAGCAAGGGACCGCGGCCGGTCGAGGTACCCGCGCTCAAGGGTTCGAGCTCGACCGCCGCGGTCGCCCGACTGCACCATGGCGCGCTGAACGCCAAGCTCACATACGTGGCCGCCCCGGGCACCGCGCCCGGGATCGTCACGGGTCAGTCGCCGGCGGCCGGCGGGCACCGTCCCGTGCACTCGACGGTCACCCTGTTCGTGGCCGAGACGCCAAGCTGGCGCTACGTCACCTCGTTCGCCGGCGAGCGGTCGGTGGCGTTCAAGATCCGCGGCTCGCAGTGGCGAGTCGTCTACCGGATGTCCTACGACGGGACATGCGACTTCGTGTTGTTCTGCAACGGGCCGAGCGCTCGGGTGATCGGCGTGGGCGCGAGCTCGATCGATCAGTCGTTCGATCTGGGCGACGGCGACAGCCAGAGCCAGGTGTTCAAGGCCGGGCCCGGCCAGTACCAGATCGCGATCAAGCCGGGCTGGGACGCCGCCCGGTGGTCGATCACGGTCGAAGACTGGTTCTGAGCGTTAGCCGGCGTCGGACCGGGCGTGTATGGCAGTCTCGGCGGCCGTGCGACGACTGATCCTCACGCTCGAACCCGCGGAGCGGGCACGCGCCGAGCTCGAGCGGATCGACGGCATCGAGGTGGTGGCCAGTTATGAGCTCGCGCGCACGCGAGACCCAAACGTGCTGGCCGCGGGTCTCGACGGCGCCTGGGCGACTGTCGCCGGCGTTGAGCCGTACACGCGCAGCGTGTTCGAGGCGGTGCCGGGGCTGAAGGCCGTATTCCGCTGGGGCACCGGTTCGGACGCGATCGACATCCCGGCCGCGACCGAGGCCGGCGTGGCGGTGATCACCACACCCGGGGTGAACGCCGAGGCCGTAGCGGACATGGCGCTCGCGCTGATGCTGGCCTGCATCCGCCGTCTCCCGGCGCTCGATCAGGCGGTCCGGACCGCGAGCTGGCGGCCCGACGGACCGAGCCGAGACCTCGCCGGCGCCACGGTGGGCGTGGTCGGGCTTGGCGCGATCGGGCGGGCGGTCACCCGCCGGCTGCGCGGGTTCGGCTGCCACGTGCTGGCGCTCGAGCCCTATCCGGATGAGGACTTCTGCGCCGAGTACGACGTCGAGCTGACCAACCTGGAGAGCATGCTGCCGCGAGTCGACGTGCTGACGCTCCACGCGCCGGCGAACGCAACCTCACGCGGCCTGATCGGCGCGCCCGAGCTGCATG
The DNA here is from genome assembly GCA_035455845.1 of Solirubrobacteraceae bacterium. Classification (GTDB taxonomy): domain Bacteria; phylum Actinomycetota; class Thermoleophilia; order Solirubrobacterales; family Solirubrobacteraceae; genus Palsa-465. The sequence continues at coordinate 2,963 of DATIEI010000258.1, read as the reverse complement.
CCCTCCAGAGCCACGCGGTGCTCATCAACACCGCGCGCGGCGACCTGGTCGACCAGGGCGCGCTCGCGGCGGCGCTCCGAGGCGGCGAGATTGCGGCGGCCGGCCTCGACGTATTCGAGCACGAGCCGGTGGCCCCCGACGATCCGATTCTCGCCGCCCCCAACACGATCGTGAGCGGCCACATCAGCTCCTACACCGAGCTGGGCCTCGAGCGGACCAAGCAGGCCTTGATCGCCAACGTTCAAGCGGTGCTCGCCGGGCGTCTCCCGCCCAGCTGTCTCAACCCGAAGGCTTGGGCGACTTAGATTTCGTGCGCCGAGGCCTGCTCGATCACCTTGAGCAGTGCCAACTGGTCCGGACAGGACCTCGATCAGCCGCTCGGGATCCACTCCGGCCTTGGAGGCGAGCACGAGCGCCTCGCTGACCGCCTCGATGGTTACCGCGACCAGGATCTGGTCGCACGCCTTGGCCGTCTGGCCGGCGCCCGCGTCTCCCATGTGCACGACGGTCTTACCGAGCACATCGAACACCGGCTTGGCGAGTTTAAACGCATCATCCGAGCCTCCGACCATGATCGAGAGCGTCCCCTCGCGCGCGCCCACGTCGCCGCCCGACACCGGGGCGTCGAGAGCATCCGCCCCCACCTCGCGGGCAGTCCGCCATCGGGCCACCCATGATTCCCAAGCCGATGAAGCCGATGATCTGCTCAGGCATAACCGAGCTCCTTGATCCAGCCGAGGCTCTCCTCGGTCGTGTCCGTGGACGGGTTGTACTCGAGTCCCACCCAGCCGCCGTAGCCGCTTCGCTCGAGCAGCTCGAAGATGAAGCGGTAGTTGATCTCGCCGGTGCCCGGCTCACTGCGGGCGGGCGGGTCGGCCACCTGCACGTGCCCGATCCGGGGCAGCAGGCGCGAGATCGTCGCGGCCAGGTTCCCCTCCATGCGCTGCATGTGGTAGACGTCGTACTGGAGCAGGACGTTGTCCGCGGCGACGGCGTCCATAAAGCCGACCGCCTTGGCCGTCGTATCGAGCAGGTAGGGTCCGTTTTCGTACGAGTTGACGGCCTCGATCATGATGCTGGCGCCCTGCGCCCGGGCCTGTTCGGCGGCCCAGGCGACGTTTGCGCGTGCCAGCTGGAGCTGGGTGTCGCGCTCGATCTCGGGCAGCCGAACCCCGACCAGCGCGTTCACGCGCGTGCAGCCGATCCGTGCAGCCAGCTCGAGCGCGAGGGGGACGTTCTCGCGAAACCGCTCGTGGCGAGCCGGGTCGCTGAGCAGCCCGCGATCACCGGCCGCGATGTCGCCGGCATCGAAGTTGAACAGCGCGACCTCGAGCCCGGTGTCTGCGACCGCGCGCTCGACCGCCGGCAACTCCTCGGTGCCGGGCCACATGAACTCAACGCCCTCGAAGCCGGCCTGACGCGCGCGCCCGAAGCGCTCGACGAATGGCATGTCCTTGAAGAGGAAACTGAGGTTGGCGGAGAATCTCATTAAGGGACGGTCTCGGCCGGGGCGAGCTCGCTGGCGAGACCGGCATCGTATGCGCATCCGACGCCGACACGTCTGCCTGCTCGCGGCCTGCCTGACCGCCGCCTGCCTCGGCGCGCTCGCGCCGATCGCTGCCGCGGAGAACAACGGGCTGGCGACCACCCCACCGATGGGATGGAACGACTGGTACTCGGTGTTCTGTGGGGTCAACGCTCCGCTCGTCGAGCAGACCGCTCAGGCGATGGTGAACAACGGCATGAAGGCGGCCGGCTACGAGTACGTGAACATCGACGACTGCTGGATGGCTCCGAGCCGGGACAGCGCCGGCAACCTGGTCGCCGACCCCGCTCGCTTCCCCGGCGGGATCGAGCCGGTGGCGGACTACGTGCACAGCCTGGGACTCAAGCTGGGCCTGTACGAGGACGCCGGCACCACCACCTGCGGGCATTTCCCAGGTAGTTACGGCCACGAGGCGCAGGACGCTGCCGTGTTCGCGTCCTGGGGTGTCGACTACGTCAAGTACGACCGGTGCAACATCCCGTTCGGCGATTTCCCGGGACAGAGCCAGCAGCAGGTCGAGGAGACGTTGTTCGCGCGCATGAGCGGCGCGCTGGGCGCGACGGGACGCCCGATCGTTTTCTCGGTGGCCGCTCCCGACCCGGGCATCGACGCATGGGTGTGGAGCCCCCCGATCGCCAATCTGTGGCGGACGACCACCGACATCCAGGACAACTTCGGGGCGATGCTGGTCAACTTCGACGGCACGGTCGGTCTGTCCGCCGACGCCAGGCCGGGAGCCTGGAATGACCCGGACCTGCTCCAGATCGGCAACGGCGGCAGCAACCTGCTCGAGTACCGGTCCGAGTTCAGCCTGTGGGCCGAGATGGCCGCGCCGCTGATCGCGAGCACCAACCTCGCCACGCTGACGCCGCAGGCGCTGGCCATCTACGAGAACCGCAATGTGATCGCGGTCGACCAGGATCCGCTCGGTGCCCAGGGCGTGCCGATCGCGCGGGCCGGCGGGCGGTGGGTCCTGACCAAGCAGCTTCAGAACGGCGACCGCTCCGTGGTCCTGTTCAACTCGACCAACACCGCGACCAAGATCTCCACCACCGCCGCCGCGGCCGGACTGCCCGCGGCGCACGCGTACCGCCTGCAGAATCTCTGGACGGACGCGGTGACCGAGACCGGCGGTCAGGTCAGTGCGTTCGTGCCGGCACACGGGGTGGTCATGTACCGGGTCAGCGTCGCCCACCGCCCAGCCGCGCTCTCGCCGCAGGTCGTGTTGTCGCTGGCGCCGTCCGCTCCGCAGCTCGACCTCGGCGAGAGCACCACCGTGCGGGAGACGTTCGAGAACGACGGTGTATCGACGGTCAAAGGCCTGAAGCTCACCTTCCGCCTCGCCCCCGGGTGGGGGCTGAAGCGGCTCGGGCCCGCTCGGGCCAAGCGCGTGGCGCCCGGACGTCGGTTCACCTGT
>DATIEI010000257.1:0-13450 GCA_035455845.1 Solirubrobacteraceae bacterium | reverse complement strand
TGTCCGAACGACGGTATGACCCAAAGGCGATAGAGCCCAAGTGGCAGGAGATCTGGGAGCGCGAGCGCACCTGGGAGGTCTCCAACGACCCCGAGAACGCCGACCACCGCGAGAAGTCCTACGTGCTCGAGATGCTGCCCTACCCGAGCGGCGAGCCGCACATCGGGCACCTGAAGAACTACGCGTTGGGCGATGCGATCGCGCACTTCCACAGAAGGATCGGACGCCGTGTCCTGCACCCGATGGGCTACGACGCGTTCGGCCTCCCGGCCGAGAACAACGCGATCAAGACCGGCGTCCACCCCCGGACCGCGACCGATCGCTCGATCGCGTCATACCGGCACTGGTTTCACCGCTGGGGCATCTCGATCGACTGGAGCCGGGAGCTCGGCACACACGAGCCGTCGTACTACCGCTGGACCCAGTGGATCTTCCTGAAGCTGCTCGAGCGCGACCTGGCCTACAAGAAGACCGCGGCGGTCAACTGGTGCCCGAACGACCAGACCGTGCTGGCCAACGAGCAGGTGATCGACGGCCATTGCGAGCGGTGCGGGGCCACCGTCGAGGTTCGCCAGCTCGAGCAGTGGTTCTTCCGGATCACCGACTACGCCGACCGGCTGCTCGACGACCTCGACGAGATCAGTTGGCCCGAGCACGTCAAGGCCATGCAGCGCAACTGGATCGGGCGCAGCGAGGGCGCCGAGGTGGCGTTCCGATGCGAGGAGCTCGGGATCGACTATCCAGTGTTCACGACCCGCCCCGACACGCTGTTCGGCGCGACGTTCTTCGTGATGGCCCCCGAGCATCCGGACGTGTTCAAGCTCGCCGCCAACACCGAGTTCGAAGAACAGGTTCACGAGTACGTCAACCGCTCGCTCACCGAGTCCCCCGAGCTGCGCGGCGACACCGAGAAGCCCAAGACCGGCGTTCCGCTTGGAAGAACCGTGACCAACCCGGTCACCAATGAGCAGATCCCGATGTTCGTCTCCGACTACGTGCTGATGGAGTACGGCACCGGCGCGATCATGGCCGTGCCCGCCCACGACCAGCGCGACTTCGACTTCGCCAAGGCGTTCGACCTCGAGATCCGACCGGTGATCGCCCCAGCGGACGGGGACGCGGACCCAGACAGCGCGGAGCAAGCCGAGGCGTTCGTCGCCCACACCGAAAACGAAACCCTGATCAACTCGGGCCAGTTCTCGGGCATGAACGCCGTCGAGGGCCAGCGGGCGATCGTCGAGTGGCTCGACCGCGAGGGCAAGGGCCACTTCTCGGTGAGCTACAAGCTGCGGGACTGGCTCGTATCCCGTCAGCGCTACTGGGGCTGCCCGATCCCGGTCGTGTACTGCGACAGGTGCGGGATGGTGCCGGTCCCCGAGGCCGATCTGCCGGTCGAGCTGCCCGACATCGAGGATTATCAGCCGAAGGGCCGTTCACCCCTGGCCGCGGCCGACGACTGGGTGAACACCACCTGCCCGCAATGCCATGGCCGCGCCCGGCGCGAGACCGACACGATGGACACGTTTGTCGACTCGAGCTGGTACTACCTGCGCTACTGCGATGCCCACAATGACCGGGCGGCGTGGGATCGTCACGTGCTGCGCAGCTGGACGCCGGTGGATCAGTACATCGGCGGCGTCGAGCACGCGATCCTGCACCTGATGTACTCGCGCGACTTCGTCACGGCGCTGGCCGACATGCAGCTCATGGACGTCCAGGAGCCGTTCCAGGCCCTGTTCACGCAGGGGATGATCCTGGGCCCCGACGGCAACAAGATGTCGAGCTCCAAGGGCAACGTGATCGCCCCGAGCGACATCATCGAACGGTTCGGCGCCGACGCCGCCCGCTGCTACGTGCTGTTCATCGGCCCCGCCGATCAGGACGCCGCGTGGTCGGACACCGGGATCGAGGGCGTGCACCGCCGGCTTCTGGGCCGTCTGTGGCGCCTGGCCGACGACCTCGCAGAGCAGCGGGACGCCCGCGCCCCCGCCGACCAGCCTGCCAACCCACAGGGGGACGCCCTGACGCTGGTTCGCAAGGCCAATTGGGCGATCGACAAGGTCACCCGGGACACCGCGACCCGCTTCGCGTTCAACACGGCGATCTCCGCGATCATCGAGTTGATCAACGAGATCTACCGCTACGCCGACGCCGACCCCGCCGCCCGGCGCTTCGCCACCGCCACGGCGGCCTCGCTGGTGTTCCCGTTCGCGCCCCATCTGGGTGCCGAGGCGTACGAGATGCTGACCGGTCGGCGGGTGTGGGAGGAGCCCTGGCCCGACGCCGACCCGGACATGCTCACGGCAGAGACGTTCGAGCTGGTCTGTCAGGTCAACGGCAAGGTTCGCGACCGCGTCCACGCACCGACCGGAGCTCCCAGAGACGAGCTCGAGCGCCTGTGCCTCGAGACCCGCGGCGTAAAACAACATCTCGACGGCCTCCAGATCGCCAAGGTGATCGTCGTGCCGGACAAGCTGGTCAACGTCGTCGTCCGCTGACGACCTCGCCACTGCCGACCCGGCGCATACACTCACACACCCGCGATGCCGAGCTTCAAGCCCGCCTACCTGATCCACGGCGACGACCACGGGCGGATCGCCGAGCGGCGCGCCCGTCTGCGCGCGATGGCCGAACAGGAGAGCGGTACCCAGGGCGTCGAGGTGTTCGAAGGAGACGCCGCGACGCCCGAGGCGGTGGCGGGCGCGCTGAACGCACTCACGTTCGCGCTCGGGCGCCGGTTCATCGTGGTCGACGGCGTCGAGCGCTGGACCGACAAGCAACTCGATCCACTCGTCGCAGCTCTCGAGGACATCCCGCCCGACACCACCGTGGCCTTCTTCGCGCGCGAGGATGGCCGCACCAGGGCCCCCAAGCGCCTGCACGATGCCATAAAGAAGGCCGGCGGAGACATCGCCGCGGAGGAGAGCGTCAAGCCGTGGGAGCTCCCCAAGTGGGTGATCGCCCGCGCCCGCGAGCTCAACCTTCAGCTCGAGCCCGACACCGCCCGCGCGTTGATCGCGCAGGTCGGTGACCGCCAGCAGCGGCTGCTCCGCGAACTCGAGAAGCTCGCGCTCTACGCCGGGCCCGGCGCCCGCATCGACGCCAGCCTCCTCGACGAGCTGGCCGCGCCCTCGGCGGAGCATCGTGCGTGGTCGCTGGCGGACACGATCGTGAGCGGTGACGCCCAGGCCGCCACCGCGCTGTACCTGACCCTGCGATCGCAGGGCGAGCGCCTGCCGGGACTCTTGTACTGGATGAGCACCCGCGTGCGCACCGCCCACGAGGTCGCCATCGCCCTTGAACAAGGCACGCCGCCGGCTCAGATCAAGCGTGGCCTGAGGATGCCGTCGAAGGCAGCCGACCGCCTGATCGCGGACGCGAACCGGGCCGGCTCCGAGAGCCTCCAGCGCACGATCGAGGAGCTGGCCGAGCTCGAGCTGGCCTCGCGCGGCGGCGGCAGCGGCGGCGCCGGCGAGGACACCTCGGCATTACTGGCGATCCAGCGGATCGCGGCCGCCTGAATCAGATCAGGTGCAGCAGCAACGCCGCGACGAACGCGACGATCACGACGACCAGCGCCGGCAGGAAGTGAAGCAGCCGATTGCCGTCTCGCCGGTAGGCCGGCGGGGCGTTGGCCGCATTGCGCATCACGAGCGCGGCGCCGCGTGAGGCGACCGCCTCGTCTCGCTCCTGGCGCAGCTGCTCGATCGTGCTCTGGAGGGCGTCTCGCTCGGCGGTCACGCGCTGGGAGGCCGACATGACGCCCTCGCGGTCGCGCATCGCGCTGTCACGCTCGTCGAGCAGAGCATCCCGCTCGGCCGCCGCATCGTCGCGTTCGGCCAGCGCGGCCTCCTGCGCGGACAGCGCGGCCGCGAGCCGGACGGCGATCTCCTCGCGCTCATCGATCGCCGTGCGTCGTTCGGCCAGCGCCTCGTCGCGGGCGGCGAGCGCGGCGTCGCGTAGCCGCATCGCCTCATCGCGCTCCCGAAGGGCGTCGTCCCGTTCCCCGGCCGCCTTCTCGCGCGCGGTCAGCGCCTCGCCCCGGGCGCGCATGAGCCGCTCACGCTCCTCGGCGGCGGCGGTGCCGGCCTCGCGCGCCGCGTCGCGCGCGCCGGTGATCTCCTCGAGCTTCGCGCCGCGCTTCTCGAGCTCGGCCGAGAGCTCGGCGATCTCACCGTCGCGGCGCTCGAGCTCGCGCTGCAGGCGGTGGATCTCGCGGCGCGCCTTGACCAGCTCGGCCGACGGGGCGTGGCTACGTCGTGAAGAGGTGCGCGTGGTCCCCGCAGCCGCGGATCCCGGGCGTCGGGCGCGACCGCGCGAGGCGCCCGGCAGGGGCACGGTCACCGTGATGTCGGGCGCGACGTTGAGCTCGGCCTCGAGCCAGTCGCCCTCTTGCTCGTCAAACGGAAACGTGGCCAGCCAAGGTTGGCCATCCTCGGCCGCCCACGGCTTGTGGTCGAGGTCGGCGAGCAGACGGCGCTGCTCCTCGTCGGCCAAGAGCGTGAGGCTCGGGCGAATGAACCGCCGTCCGCGCACGCCAAACCAGCGACCGTTCACCTCGATCCGATCCTCGCCGGCCATCTCGATTCGATCCAGCTCGAACGCGACGCCGCTGGCTCCGGCCGTTGCCGGTTCGACAGCCTCCGCCATCAGGGAGCCAAAGTTACCGGCTCGGCATCGGGCGCGCGCACTCGCAATCGCGATTGCACGCCAGCGCCCGGGTGCGGCGACTCAGCCCTGGCGCAAACGGGCTGCGCGCGACTTCTTGCGCGCGCCGGCGTTGCGATGCAGCGCACCGCGCTTGACCGCTTTGTCGATCGTCTGCACGAGCTCGCGATGCTCGGTGTCCGCCTGCGCTCCATCGCCGTCGGCAACCGCGCGTTCGAGGCGGCGGAAGTACGTCTTGATCTTGGAGGTGTAGCGGCGGTTCTCGAGTCGCTCGCGCTCAGCGCGCACGATCCGCTTCTTCTGTGACTTGATGTTGGCCATAAGGGCGGAGGATGCAGGGGCGGGGGTTTCCGCCACCGCGCGGCCCTACTATAGCCGCCCTGGCTCAGATCGATACGCACACCTCCGGCGGCAACGGCGTTCCGCCCGAACCGCCGCCTCCGCCACCCCGCGAACCGGGCGCGACGGATCCGCCTCGCCGGCGCATTGCCGTCAACACGGCGATCTTCGCGTTCGCCACCGCGCTCTCTCGCATCGCCGGGCTCGGACGCGAAGTTGCCGGAGCCGCGTTCTTCGGGACGAGCGCCGCCTACTCGGCGTTCACGCTCGCCTCGCAGGTGCCCAACCTGTTCAGCAACCTGTTCTCCCAGGCGGCGCTGTCGGCCGCGTTCGTCCCGGTGTTCACCGAGCTTTTGCAGAAGGGACGAAAGCGCGAGGCGTTCCGCCTCGCCGCGACCCTGTTCTGGGTCATCCTGGTGGCGCTCGGCGGGCTGACGCTGGTGTGGTTCGCAATCGCGGATGTCATCACCCCTCTGTTCACCGGAAACGGGATTTCGGCGTCGCTCACGGCCGGTTTGTCGCGCGTGCTGTTCCCGGTCGTGCTGCTGCTGAGCCTAACCGGGCTGCTCGTCGGGATTCTTCAGGCATACGACCACTTCACGATTCCGGCCCTGGCGCCGGCGGTGTGGAACGTCGTCATCCTCGCGCTGCTGATCGTCCTGCGCGGAGAGTTCCACGGGCAGGACAAGGTCTATGCCTACGCGATCGCCTGGCTGGTGGCCACCGTGGTGCAGTTCCTGATGGTCGCGGCGGCCCTGCGGACGATCGAGTTCCGGCTTTTCTTCAGCTTCGACTGGCGCGATCCACGCGTTCGGCAGGTGGCCCTCTTGTTCCTGCCGGTGACATTGAGCATCGGCATCGTCAACCTCGACATCTTCATCAACGCCGGCTTCGGATCGCTGGTCGGGAGCTACGCGCCGGCGGCCATCAATCAGGGATTCCGGATCTACATGCTGCCGCAGGGGATCTTCAGCGTGGCGGTCGCGACCGTGCTGTTCCCGACCCTCAGCCGGATGGCGGCGCGGCGCGACGCGGGCGGCATCCGCCGCTCCGTGGGCAACGGCATGCGCCAGATCAACCTGCTGCTGATCCCGTCCTCGGCGCTGATGCTCGTGCTGGCGACGCCGATCACGCGGCTGGTCTATCAGCACGGGACGTTCAGCGCGAGCTCCACACATTACGTCTCGAACGCGTTGTTCTGGTTCTCGTTCAGCCTGCCGTTCGCCGGTGTGAACCTACTGCTCACGCGGACCTTCTTCGCGGTTCAGCGACCGTGGATCCCGACGAAGCTGGCGGCGATGAACATGGTTGTCGACGCGATCGTCAGCATCGCGCTGTACAAACCGTTAGGCATCGCAGGACTGGTGATCGGAACCGCGGTGGCCAACATCGTGATGACCGCGCTGCAGATACACCGGCTGCGGATCGGGCTGAACGGCTACCTCGAGGGTGGCCAGACGCTGATGATCACGATGAGGATCCTGGTCGCCACCGTGATCATGGCCGCGGTGGCGCGGGGCATATGGGTCCTGCTCGACGCCGGCCTCGGCACCTCGCTGCCCGCTCAGATCGTCTCAGTCGGGCTTCCCTGCGCGGTGGCGTGCGTGCTGTACGGCTGGCTGACCCTGAAGATGCGGATCCCGGAGGCCCGCCAGATCGAGCAGCTCGTGGTCGGCCGCTTCCGCCGCTAGCTTGACGTGTGGGCCTCGCTTCGCTTGGCGTCCGTGGGGCCGGGTGGCCCCGTCCGGTCAGGACGCGCAGTGTCCGGATGGGGCACATGGCCCCAAGGACGCCACGCCGAAGGCGCGGCCCACTAATACCCTCTAGGCAGACATGGCCGACCAGGCTCACATCCGCAACTTCTCGATCATCGCGCACATCGACCACGGCAAGTCGACGCTGGCCGACCGCATCCTCGAGCTGACCCACACGGTCGACCCGCGCTCGATGCGCGCCCAGGTGCTCGACTCGATGGAGCTCGAGCGCGAGCGCGGGATCACGATCAAGGCCCAGGCGGTGCGGGTGTTCTACACCTCCGAACGCGACGGGCAGACCTACCAGCTGCATCTGATCGACACGCCCGGCCACGTCGACTTCACCTACGAGGTGTCGCGCTCGCTCGCCGCGTGCGAGGGCGCGCTGCTGGTCGTCGACGCCAGCCAGGGGGTCGAGGCGCAGACCGTGGCCAACACCTACCTGGCCATCGACTCGGGTCTCGAGCTGATTCCGTGCCTGAACAAGGTCGACCTGCCCGGCGCGGAGCCCGAGCGGGTGGCCGAGGAGGTGGCCGAGCTGCTCGGCGAGCCGGCCGACAGCGTCCGGCGGATCAGCGCCAAGACCGGGGAGGGGGTGACCGAGGTGCTCGACGAGCTGATCGCGCGCGTCCCGCCACCCGACGGCGACCCCGACAAGCCGCCGCGCGCGCTGATCTTCGACTCCGAGTTCGATCAGTACCGCGGCGTGATCGCCTACATCCGCGTGGTCGACGGCACGTTCACCAAGGGCGAGGCGATCCGGGCCATGCAGGCGGGCACCGAGGCCGAGATCGACGACATCGGCTTCTTCACCCCGCAGATGACCTCGGCCAGCGCGCTGCACGCCGGCGAGGTGGGGTTCCTGATCACCGGCATCAAGGACGTGACCAAACTCAGGGTCGGTGACACGCTGACCAGCAAGCGGGGTGCCGCCACCGAGCCGCTGCCCGGCTACCGCGAGGTCAAGCCGATGGTGTTCTGCGGCCTGTTCCCGATCAACTCCGACGACTACCCCGACCTACGCGACGCGCTGGAGAAGCTGAGCCTCAACGACGCGGCGCTGTCCTGGGAGCCCGAAACGAGCGACGCGCTCGGGTTCGGGTTCCGCTGTGGGTTCCTCGGGCTGTTGCACATGGACATCGTTCGGGAGCGGCTCGAGCGCGAGTACGACCTCGAGCTGCTGGCCACGATGCCGAGCGTCGAGTACGAGGTCACATTGACCGACGGCAGGGTGCTCCCAGTGCACAGCCCGGCCGATATGCCCGACCCGGCGCGCGTGGCCAGCGTGCGCGAGCCGTACATCCGCGCCTCGATCCTCACCCCCAAGGAGTTCATCGGGCAGATCATGGAGCTCTGCCAGGAGCGCCGGGGCGAGCACTCCGGCATGCACTTCCTCTCCCAGGAGCGTGTCCAGCTCACCTACGACCTGCCGCTGGCCGAGATCGTGCTCGACTTCTTCGACCAGCTCAAGTCGCGCACGCGCGGCTACGCCTCGCTCGACTACGAGCTGATCGGGCTGCGCGAGTCAGACCTGGTCAAGCTCGACATCCTCCTGGCCGGCGACGAGGTCGATGCGCTGTCGATGCTCGTACACAAGAGCAAGGCCTACGACGCCGGCCGCACCCTGGCCGAGAAGCTTCGCCAGACGATCCCCCGCCAGCAATACGACGTCCCGATCCAGGCCGCGATCGGCTCGCGGATCGTGGCGCGCGAGACGATCAAGGCCTATCGCAAGGACGTCACCGCCAAGTGCTACGGCGGCGACATCACCCGCAAGCGCAAGCTGCTCGAGCAGCAGAAGAAGGGCAAGCAGCGGATGAAGCAGGTCGGGCGGATCGAGGTGCCCCAGGAGGCGTTCCTGGCCGTGCTCGAGCTGGGCGAGAAGACCAGGGCGTAAAGCCGAGGCGCTGCGCGGGCCCGCCCAGCGCCCCGTCAGCTCGAGTCGCCGCGGTGGTCGTGGCGCCGGAGCCAGTCGGCGAATCCGTCAAGCCCGTCGGCCACGATCTTCCCGAGGCTGTCGTCGGTCTTGATGTAGCCGAGCTCCTCGTCGGAGGCGCGCTTGCCCTTGGTCGCCGCGGCGGCCTCTCGGGCCGCGCGCTGGGCGCGTTCGCGGGCCGCCCGGGCTTTCTCGCGCAGATCGCGCTCGAGGTCCGCCAGCCGCCGGTCGAGGTCGGGCGAGCTCGGGGGCGGCGGAGGTGCGGAGCGCGGTGGCGTCGGATGGCGCCGGCGCTCGCGGGTGATCGCCGCGTAGGCGTCCTGGACCTCCTCGAAGCGCCGCGCGGACTCGGGCGAGCCGTTGTTGTGGTCGGGATGGTGGAGCTGGACCAGCCGGCGGTACGCCGCCCGAAGCTCCTCGTCGGACACGCCGGGTGAGACGCCGAGAACCGTGTAGGGGTCCGGGCGGGTCAGGGCCGTCTTAGATCCAGGGGCGTGGCGCGCGCCGGGCCGGCCATTGGCTGGCTGTGTGCAGCGAGCGGCGGTACGAGCCCCAATAATGGTGTCGGCCGCGGCCGAAGACGAACCAGCCGACGATCAGCAACAAGCCCCAGGCCGAGAACAGGGTGGCCACGACGACCGCTGCCGCGATCATCAGCGCGATGATGACCGGGGCGAGAATGAACAGCGCGATCACGTGGACCGGGTTGAGCGCCGGCGGGTGGGGTCGCTCCTGCCGGCGCACGGTGGCGCTCGGGAGATCGTCCACCACGGCGTCGAGCTCGCCGTAGGTGCGGGCAGAGAAGGTGGCCTCGAGACGCTCCTCGAGCTCCTCGGCCAGTAGGCGCCCCTCAGCGGTCGCCTTCCGCAGACGTTCGGCGATCTTCTCGCGATCCGCGTCCGATGCCCTCAAGGTCGCTCGCCGTGCCATTTCCATGTGCTCCTCGTGCCGCCTCCATCGCCAGCGTGTCGCCACGAGGCTACCGGGCGGCAAGACCGGTCACAAGACATGCTAGCTGGCGTCTTGTATTGCTTGACAGGCATATAGCCAATTGGTTATATAGACGCATGACATCGACGACCTGGGCCGCTCTGGCCGATCCCCACCGCCGGGCCATGCTCGAGCTGCTCCGGGAGTCTCCGCGGCCGGTCGGAGACCTGGTGGCGCGCACCGGACTCAGCCAGCCCGGCACCTCCAAGCACCTGCGCGTTCTGCGCGACGCCGGGCTCGTGGTGGCCCGGACCGAGGCGCAGCGGCGCATCTATGCGCTCGACGTCCGTCCGCTCGCCGAGCTGGACGCCTGGCTCGAGCCCTACCGGCGCAGGTGGGAGCGGAGCCTCGACGCCCTCGAGCGCCACCTGGACCGCAACCCGTCCCCGACCCCCAAGGAGCACTGACCATGTACGGCGCATTCGACACGATCGAGAACCGGCCCGCGCTGCGCTTCGAGCGTCGCCTCTCGCACCCGGTGGAGGTGGTCTGGCGGGCGATCACCGAGTCAGACGAGCTCGGGCACTGGTTTCCCTCACGGGTCGAGGTCGACGAGCTGCATCCCGGGGCCGCGATGACGTTCCGGTTCGAGAGCATGCCGCTTAAGGACGCGCCGATGACGCTCTCCGGACGGGTGACCGAGTTCGAGCCGCCGAGGCTGTTCGCGTTTGATTGGGGCCCACCCTCCCACGAGGATCACCTGCGCTTCGAGCTCGAGCCCGCGGGTGACGATGCGTGCACGCTGCGCCTGACCGTGTTGCTCGACCAGCGCGAGAAGGCGGCGCGCGACGGGGCCGGCTGGCATGTTTGCCTCGACCGCCTCGAGACGGGTCTTGCCGGACGCGGCGAGGCTTCGCCGGGCGAGGACTGGCGCGGCCTGTACGAGGAGTACCAGCGCCGCGGCGTGCCGGCGGGCGCGCCGATCCCCGGGGAGTGAGCGCTTCCTCAGACGAGCACGCGGCGGCGGAAGTTGCGCAGCCCGAGTGCCAGGAAGAACGCGGTGAAGGCGATCAGCACCGGATAGATGACATACAGGGGCATATGCGAGAACGACGTCAGGCCGGCTCGCATCCCTTCGGTCACGTAGATCAGCGGGTTGATCAGCACCAGTATCTGCAGCCAGTGGATGCCTCCGACCTCGACCGGGGCGAGCCTCGTCCACTGGTAGTAGGTGCCGCCGAGGAACGTGATCGGTAGCACCACGAAGCCCCACATCAGCCCGATGTTGCGCGGCTCGAACGCGGTCCCGAGCACCAGCCCGAGCGAGGTCATGGCCAGACAGGCCAGCGGGATGATCGTGACGATCACCGGCCAGTGCACGCTGAGGTGGGCGTGCACGCCGCCGGCGTGGACGATGGCGGCGATCGGGAACACGATCAGCGCCGCCAGGATCCCCTGTACGGAGCCCGAGAGCACCTTGGCAATCGCCACCAGGGCGATCGGGCAGGGCGCCTGGACCCGGTCCTCGATCTCGCGCGTGTAGCCGAACTCGGTCGACATCGGCAGGGCGACGGCCTGGATGCCCTGGAACATGATCGAGATCCCCACCACGCCGGCGACCAGCACGGTGGCGAACGCCGATTCGGACACGGGCCCGCGTCCTCCACCGACCCCCTGGCCGATCGTCGGGAACACGTACAGGAACACGAACACGAGCAGGAACGGCTGGATGATCGTCCGCACAACGAACTCGGCGAAGTGCTTGCGGAGCACCGTGAGGTCGCGGAGGATGAGCGCCCACAGGGCGGATCGGCTCGCGGCGAAGGTCGTGCGGGTGGGCGTCAGCGAGATTTCCGCCGGGGCACCGGCGGGCTCGCTGCGCGGGCGCATGACGGTCATTCGCGCAGCTCCTTCCCGGTCAGCGTGATGAATACCGTCTCGAGCGTCGGCTCGGCCACGGCCAGGTCGACCAGCTCGAAGCCGGCGCGCTCGGCGGCCGAGACCACGCGCGGGATGATCCGCTCGGCGCCCTTGACGTGCAACTCGACGCCCTCATCGATCAGCCGAGTGCGGGTCACGCCCTCGACGTCGGCTTGCAGGTCCGCGGCGAGCTGCGACGGATCGCCGGCCGCCTTCACGGTCACGATCGTGTCTGCGTCGACCGACTGCTTGAGTCCGGCCGGAGTGTCGAGGGCGAGGATCCGGCCGTGGTCCATGATCGCCACCCGGTTGCACAGCCGGTCGGCCTCCTCCATGTAGTGCGTGAGCAGCATGATCGTCTGCCCAGCCGCATTCAGCTCTCCGAGGATCTCCCACAGGGCCAGCCGACTCTGCGGGTCCAGGCCGGCGGTCGGCTCGTCGAGGAACAGGACCGCGGGGCGGTGCAGGATCGCCCGCGCCACCATCAGCCGCTGGGCCATCCCGCCACTGAGCGCGAAGACCGAGGCCCTCGCCCACCGGCTCAGGTGGAACTGCTCGAGCAGGCGGTCCGACAGCGACCGCGACTCGGGGGCCGGGATGCCGAACAGGCGGCCGTGGAAGTACAGGTTCTCCCACACCGTGAGCTGCCGGTCCAGGGTGTTCTGCTGGGAGACGATCCCGATCAGCTGCTTGGCGAGGGCCGGGTGCGCGATCACGTCGACCGCTCCAACCCGGGCGCGCCCGGAAGTCGGGATCACGCGCGTGGTGAGCATGCCCGCGGTCGTGGTCTTGCCGGCACCGTTGGGCCCGAGCAGCCCGAAGATCTCGCCGGCCCCGATGCTGAGGTCGAGCCCGTCGACCGCCTTGAAGTCGGCCCCGGGGTAAATCTTGGTCAGACCGTCGGTCTGGATGATTGCGTGGCCGTTCTCGGTGGCGAGGGCCATGGAAGAATCATCCAGCATGGATCTGGGTTTGCGCGATCGAGCCTGCGTGGTCACGGGCGCCTCCGGCGGGATCGGGCGGGTCACTGCTATCGAGCTGGCCCGCGAGGGCGCATCTGTGCTGCTGGTCGGTCGCCGCTCGGAGGTGTTGGACGAGGTGGCGCGGGCGTGCTCTGAGGCCGGCGGCCGGGGGGAGCCGCTGGCTCTGGACGTCACGGACGTGGATGCCGGCTCGCGCGTGGTCGATGCGTGTCTGGAGCGCTTGGGGCGGATCGACGCGCTGGTCAACGGGGCCGGCACGAGCGCGGTGCGCCCGATGGATGAGCTGACCGACGAGGAGTGGCAGGCCCAGTGGGAGCTTCACGTGATGGGCCCGATGCGGCTGATGCGCGCGGCCGCGCCCGAGATGGCTCGGGCGGGGTGGGGCCGCATCGTCAACGTGTGCTCCTCCTCGGGAAAGCGCCCTTCGGGCACGAACATGGCCTATTCGGTGACCAAGGCGGCCGAGCTCTCGCTCTCTCGCGCGTTCGCCGACCTGTTCGCTCCGCGCGGGGTGCTGGTGAACTCGGTCTCGCCCGGTCCGGTCGGGGGCGATCTGTGGCTCGCGCCCGGCGGTCTGGCCGACCAGCAGGCTTCGGCGCGCGGGGTGAGCCGGGAGGAGGTGCTCGAGTCGACCGCGTCGCGCGTGCCGATTGGCCGGCTGGGGACCGAGGAGGAGATCGCGGCGGTGATCGTGTTCCTGTGCTCCGAGCCGGCGTCGAATGTGGCCGGCGCGTCTTGGTCGGTCGACGGGGGCACGGTTCCGGTGATCATTTAGATTGCCGTCGTGATGGCGGTGAGCACCGAGGCGATCGGCAAGACCTACCCGGCGGTGGTGTATGCCGTCGGACGCGAGAAGGTCCGCGAGTACGCGTGGGCGGTGGGGGAGACGAACCCTCTGTACGTCGACGTCGATGCCGCGC
>DATIEI010000256.1:0-5646 GCA_035455845.1 Solirubrobacteraceae bacterium | reverse complement strand
GCGGTCACGCTGACGATCGCCCTGCTCGCTCCCGGCAAGGTCTCCGCGCTCGCGTTGAACGAGGAGCTCGTG
The DNA here is from genome assembly GCA_035455845.1 of Solirubrobacteraceae bacterium. Classification (GTDB taxonomy): domain Bacteria; phylum Actinomycetota; class Thermoleophilia; order Solirubrobacterales; family Solirubrobacteraceae; genus Palsa-465. Next base: position 5,574 of record DATIEI010000256.1, on the reverse strand, counting down.
GTCGTGCTCGGTGCGGTGGCGCTCGTCGTGCTCGCCAACGTGTACCTGCTGCGCCGCGTGGTCGGTCCGATCCAGGCGCTGACTACATTCGCGCGCCACGTCGATTACTCGACGTTGGGTCAGCGCATCCCCGATGCCGAGCCGACATCGGAGGCCGGCGAGCTCGCGCTTACCTTCAACCAGATGCTCGAGCGCCTCCAGGCTGAGCGGCGCGAAGCGACAGGCCGCGTGCTGCGCGCCCAGGAGGACGAGCGGCTGCGGATCGCCCAGGAGCTGCACGATCAGGTCGGCCAGGAGCTGACCGCGGTGCTCCTCGGCCTTTCCCGCCTCTCCGCGCAGGCGCCGCCCGCTCTCGAGGACAACGTGCTGGCCGTCCAGGACGTCGTGCGCGACAGCCTCGAGGACGTCCGGCGAATCGCCATCGAGCTCCGCCCCGAGGCGCTCGACGATCTCGGTCTGCCCAGCGCGCTGGCCGTGCTGGCCGACCGGTTCGCCCAGCAACTCGGCCTCGAGATCGCCGAGCACCTCCCGCTGTCGCTTCCCCCGCTGCCGCCGGAGGTCGAGCTGGTCGTGTACCGCGTCGCCCAGGAGGCGCTCACCAATGTCGCGCGCCATTCGGCCTCGAGCCGAGCCGAGATGATGCTCGAGTGCGATCTCGACCGCCTGGTCCTGATCGTACGTGACGACGGCCTGGGGCTGACTCCGGGACACGCTCCCGGCACCGGGGTGCGGGGTATGCGCGAGCGCGCGTCGCTGATCGGCGCGGAGCTCGAGATCGGCAACCGGCGCTCCGGCTCGGGCTGCGAGGTCCGGCTCGAAGTGCCACTGGAGGTACGACGATGACTACGTACTTCGCGCCGCCGCATTCCGAGAAGTCCCAGGACACAGCGCCGATTCACGTCCTGCTGGTCGATGACCACCCGGCCGTCAGGCACGGGATCCGACAACTGATCGCCGACCAACCCGACATGGTCATGGTCGCCGAGCACAGCAGTGCGTCGCGCGACACCAGCGACGTGGCCGTCTGGGCCGACGTGGCAGTCGTCGACTACCACCTGGGCGATCGGGACGGGCTATGGCTGACCGGCCAGATCAAGCAACGTCCCGGCGCACCGCCGGTGTTGATCTACTCCGCGTTCGCCGACACTGCGCTGGCCGTCGCGGCCATTGTGGCGGGCGCCGACGGCTTGCTCTCCAAGGCGACGCTCGGCGAGGAGCTGGCCATCGCCGTCCGCCGTCTGGTCCACGGCCGCCAGTACTTCCCGGCAATTCCGGCATCGACTGCCGCCGCGCTCTCGGCCCGCTTGGCGCCGAGCGACCAGGCGATCCTCTCGATGCTCGTCCACGGCATCGGGGCCGGCGAGATCGCCTCACGGTTGCAGTTGGCGCCCGGTGAGCTCGAGGCGCGTCGTCAGCTGATCGTGCGGGGAATCGCCCCGAAGGGGGCCCGAGCCGCCATGCCGGCCGGATCTGGGCTGGTTCTCGACTATGACCGGCCCCTGCGCCGGTCGCGCTATCGCCGGCCCTCTTAGCGGTCAGGAGATGGCATGGCGCCGATCAGGCGGACGCAGCGCGCGGCAGCTTCGATCGCGAGCTCGGGCCCGCCGACCAGGTACCCCGCCGCCAACGCGTCGCCCGCGCCGGTCGTGTCGACGGGATCGACCGGCGGCGCCGGAAACACGCCCTCGGGGAACCTCGCGCCCCGAGGGCCGAGCTTGATCACCCAGGTGGCGTCGAAGTCGGGAACCGCGGCTCGCTCGGCCTCGGTGGCAAAGGCGAGATCGGGTGCAAGAGCCTTCAGGCGAGCGCTGAACTGCGCGGCGCCCGCGATCTCGATGTCGTGCGCCGAGGCAAGATCGACGCTCACCCGGGGAGCCAACCGGGCCGCCTCGATCGCCGCCCCGGCCATCGGCTCGCGCAGCAGACAGTAACCCGAGACGTGCAGCACGTCGCACGAGCGCACCCAGGCCGGATCGAGCTCGGCCGGCTCGAGCCGCGAGGCCACGCCCCGATCCGAGGCCATTGTGCGCCCGCCGGACACCTCGCGCGTCGAGACGACCACACCGCCGCGTCCCGCCACCACCGGACCGCAGATCTCGACCCCGTGTCTGGCCAGCTCGCCGGCGGCGAGCTCACTCGCGGCGTCGTCTCCCCGCTTGCAGATCAGCCGGCCCTGCGCCCCCAGCGCGCTCGCCCACGCGGCCACGTTCGCCGCCTGGCCGCCGGCGAGAACACGGATCGTCGCGGGCGTATCGCCGTCCGCGGACATCGGCTCCTGAGGCAACACGACCACGTCGAGGATCAGGTCCCCGATCGTGCAGACCGACAGCGCCGCCATGCTGGAATCATCACTCACTCCGTGAGCCGCGTTGTCTACTCCGAGATGGTCGCGCGGGCGCTTGGCGCCGGCGATCCGGTCGTCGCGCTCGAGTCGACGATCATCACGCACGGCCTGCCCCGCCCCGAAAACCTCGACGCCGCCCGCGAGTTCGAGCGGATGGTGGCCGAACGCGGCGCGGTGCCGGCGACCATCGCCGTGCTCGACGGCGTTCCCCACGTCGGTCTCGAGGCCGGCGAACTCGAGCGGCTGGTCCAGACCGACGGCGCACTCAAGCTCAGCGCCCGCGACCTGCCGGTGGCGATGGCCAAGGGCACGACCGGGGGCACGACGGTCGCCGCCACGGCGCTGCTCGCCTCGAGTGCCGGGATCCGCGTGTTCGCCACGGGCGGGATCGGCGGCGTGCACCGGGGGGCCGGCGCGACGTTTGACGAATCGGCCGACCTCCGGATCCTCGCCACCTGCCCGATCACCGTCGTCTCGGGCGGGGTCAAGTCGATCCTCGACATCGGCGCGACACTCGAGCGCCTGGAGACCCTCAGCGTCACCGTGCTCGTGTTCGGATCTGAGCGCTTCCCAGCTTTCTATCTCGCCGACAGCGGCTACACAGTCGAGCACTCGGTCACCAGCGCCGAGGAGATCGCCGAGATCATGCATGCGGCGCGCTCGCTCGGCCGGGAGAGCGGGATCCTCGTGGCCAACCCCTTGCCGGAGTCCGCCCAACTCGATCCCGCGCTACATGATCGGCTGCTCGCGGACGCGCTCGATGCGGCGCAGGACGCCTCGATCCACGGCAAGGAGATCACGCCGTTCCTACTCGACTACATCCACCAGCACACCGAACGCACGAGCGTGGCGGTCAACCTCGAGATCGTCCGAGGCAACTGCCGCCTCGGCGCCGACATCGCCCGGGCGTGGGCGACGCGACGACCTTAGAGCGTGGGATGGGGGCTTCCCCCCATTGGAACGCCCGCTCGCCCGCCGCACGATCAGCAACAAGTGTTCGAAGCGACGATCATCGGCTGGGCGGCGACCCTTGTGGCGATCGCCTGCCTGATCGCCTTCGATCTGTGGCAATCGCGAAGCCCGCACACCGTCGGCCTGCGCGAGGCCGCGTTGTGGTCGCTGTTCTACGTCGCGGTGGCGGTGCTGTTCGGGGTCGTGCTCGCGCTGGTCGCCGGGTGGGGCGCCGGCGCGCAGTACTTCGCCGGCTACGTGGTCGAGCGCAGCCTGTCGATCGACAACCTGTTCGTGTTCGTGATCATCATGAGCACGTTCGCTGTGCCCGCCGCGCGGCAGGCCCGCCTGTTGATGCTCGGGATCGTCGGCGCGCTGGCGCTGCGCACCGTGTTCATCGCGCTCGGGGCCGCGATGCTCGACGCGTTCTCGTTCACTTACCTGCTGTTCGGGCTGGGGCTAGCCGCGACCGCGGTGCAGCTGTTTCGCCACCGCGATGCCGACCCCTCGATCGAGGACAACGTGGTGGTGGCTGCGGCCCGGCGGCGCGGCCTGCCGCCGATGCTCCTCGCGCTGCTCGCCATCGCCACCACCGACCTCGTGTTCGCGCTGGACTCCATCCCGGCCGTGTTCGGGGTCACCCGGCACGCCTTCATCGTGTTCGCGGCCAACGCGTTCGCACTGCTCGGACTCCGGGCGCTGTACTTCCTGGTCTCGGGCCTGCTCGACCGCCTGGTCTACCTGTCGAGCGGTCTGGCCGTGGTCCTCGGCTTCATCGGCGTGAAGCTCGTGCTCGAGTTCTTTCACCTGCACATCTCGATCATTGTTTCGCTCGCCGCGATCGCGCTGATACTCGCGGTCACGACGATCGCCAGCCTGGTGCGCGTCCGGCGCGAACCGCGGCGCCGCGCGCACGCCGGGGCGCTCCGCTCGAGCCCCGAGCCGCTCGAGTAGCCGGCATCGATCGCTCGCCTGGATTGCCCCGATCGCGGCGTCGAGTAGCCTGCCCACCGTGACCGCGCTCAACGCCCAGTGGCGACTGGCCGCCAGGCCCGTCGGGCTGCCGAAGCCCTCCGAGTGGGAGTACGTCGAGGAGCCCGCGGCCGAGCCGGACGACGGGCAGTTCCAGGTCGAGCTCGAGTACGTGTCGCTCGACCCGGCGATGCGGGGGTGGATGAACGAGGCTCGCTCCTACGTGCCGCCGGTGGGGATCGGCGAGGTGATGCGAGCCGGCGCCATCGGGCGGGTGACCAAGTCCCGGCATCCCGACTTCCAGGCCGGCGATCTCGTGTCGGGGATGTTCGGGGTGCAGCGCTACGCGGTCTCGGACGGTCGCGCCGTGCGCCCCGTCGACACCTCGCTCGCGCCCGCTCCGGTCCATCTCGGCGTGCTCGGGATGACCGGCCTGACCGCGTACTTCGGGCTGCTGGACCTCGGACGGCCCGAGCCGGGCCAGACCGTCGTCGTGTCGGGCGCGGCCGGCGCGGTGGGCAGCGTGGTCGGGCAGATCGCCCGCATCAAGGGCTGCCGCACGGTGGGGATCGCCGGCGGACCGGAAAAGTGCGCCTGGCTGGTCGAGGAGCTCGGGTTCGACGCCGCGATCGACTACAAGCGCGGCGATCTGCGCGCCGAGCTTCGCCGGCACACGCCAGATGGCATCGACGTGTACTTCGACAATGTCGGCGGCGAAACGCTCGACGAGGTGCTTCGACGCATCGCGCGCGGCGCCCGCGTCGTCATCTGCGGCGCGATCTCCCAGTACAACGCCGAGGAGCAACCCCGCGGACCGGCCAACTACATGCAGCTGCTCGTGCAGCGAGCTTCGATGAAGGGATTTCTCGTGTTCGACTTCGCCGACCGCTACCCGGAGGCGATCGCGCAGCTCGCCGCCTGGCTGCGCGCGGGCGAGCTCCAATCGCGCGAGGACGTCGTCCGCGGTGGCCTCGAGCAGTTTCCCGAGGTCTTCCTCCGCCTGTTCCGCGGTGAGAACACCGGCAAGCTGATCCTCGAGCTCACCGGCTCCTCGTGAGCACGGCCGGGATTCCCCGGACGCTCGGCATTCGCCTGAAACCCGCGCGCTGGGCCCCGGTCTGGTCGGTCCCCGCCGCGCTTCGTGCGGTTCGGGCAGTGCTCGTCGTCTGCGGGCTGTTCGCGCTGACCAACAACGCGATCGGGAACCTCCAGATCGCCACGTTCGCGGCGTTCGGCGGCTTCGCCACGCTTGTTCTGGCCGCGTTCGGGGGCACGAGGCGCGAGAAGCTCCTCGCTCATGTCGCGCT
>DATIEI010000255.1:0-2240 GCA_035455845.1 Solirubrobacteraceae bacterium | reverse complement strand
CGGGGCCGATGCCTTGGGTACAGTGACGTTATGGACCCCGCCATGCTGAAAGAGCTGATCGAGAAGGGCGAGTACCGGGTGGACACCACCGCGGTCGCCGACGCCCTGCTTCGCCGGCTTCAGAACGTGTGCTCGTACCCGGCCAGCGGCCCGTCCGCGTCGGCGAACACGACGCCCGGGGGTCCCTCGAGCACCGACCCGATCCAGGTCATGTTGCTCAGCCTGCTCCCGCCCGGCAGGCAGGCGCACAGCTCGTAGTCCTCGCCGGCGGTGGCGGCGAACTCCGCCGGGTCGACCCCGAGGTCGGCCGCGACCTCGGCCACCCCGGGCGCGAGCGGAAGCGCGGCAAGCTCTAGCTCGATCCGGACTCCGCTGCGCCGGGCCAGGTGCCCGGTGTCGGTGGCCAGGCCGTCGGACAGGTCGATCATCGCGGTGGCGCCGTGATCGGCGAGCTCGCGGCCGGTCGTGATCCTCGGCCGGGGCATCGCATAGCGCTCGCGCAGAGCCGCCCGGGTCTTGTCGTCCAACGCGGCGCCCGCCCGGCCCTCGAGCAGCGCGAGCCCGGCGCCGGCGCCGCCCAGCGTGCCGGTGACCCCCACCCGGTCCCCGGGTCGCGCCCCGTCGCGCCCGACCAGCTCGTCCGCGTCGTGCGCCCAGCCCACCACGGTGAACGACACGGTGAGTGCCGGCGCACTCGTGACGTCGCCTCCGGCGATGACGATCCCGACCTCGGCGGCCAGGGCGCGGGCGCCCTGCACGACCCCGATGGCACCCTCGCTCCCAAACCCGCTCGGCAGGCCGAGGACGAGGTAGGCCTCGCCCGGCCTCGCGCCCATGGCGGCGAGGTCGGACGCGGCCGCCGCCAGCGCCCGGTGCCCGATCTCTTCGGGCTGCAGCTGATCACTACGGAAGTGGATGCCGTCAACCATCGCGTCGACCGAGGTCACCGCGTAGCGGTCGGCGCGCACCACGGCGGCGTCGTCGCCGAGCGAGCGGACCACGCGGCCGCCCGGGCCCGCGAGCAGGCCCTCGAGCGCCTCGATCAGCTCGAGCTCGCTCAGCGGTGGCGGTAGACGATCCGCGCCCGATCGAGGTCGTAGGGCGAGAGCTCGACGCGGACCCGGTCACCCGGCAGGATGCGGATCCGGAAGCGGCGCATCTTGCCGGCGACGTGACCGAGCACGACGCGGTCCATGTTGTCGAGCTTTACGCGGAACATCGCGTTCGGCAGGGCCTCGACAACCTCGCCTTCCAGTTCGACCTTTTCTTCCTTGGGCATTCGTGTAGATCCTAGAAACCGTTGCACCCGGTCGCGCGCAGGCGTCGGCGCGGGCCCCGGGTTTCCGTAAGAGTAGTGGGTATCCTTGACCGCTGGTCCGCTGCGCCGGGGCGCAGTACGCATGCGAATCTCCCTGGAGGCCCCTTGTCCGCACTCAAAGATGCGCTGAAGAACGAGTACACGAAGCAGGTCCTGCGCGCCACCGGGGTCAGGAAAGTCGGACTGCAGCAGCGCAGGACACCCCACTACCGGATGCCGCTTCTCGAGCAGGCCGGTGGCTGGATGCGGCTCAAGAAGTACGAGGGCCCCGCGATCGATCCGTCGGAGTGGGAGAGCCTGACCTACACGACCTACTCGAGCGATCCCACCACGTTCTTCGCCCCGATCACCTCGGCCACCGGCGAGATCGAGCTCAAGGGCTTCTGGGAGTACGGCAAGGCCGACCTCGACGGCGTGTGGACCCCGAACGCCGAGAAGTGCCCTTCGATCGTCAAGTGGGTCGAGTCGATCGGCGCCCGCTTCGGCCGCGTCCAGCTGCTCCGCATGAAGGCCAACACGATTCGCGAGTGCCGCTGGGGCCTGCATCTGGACAACAACAACCAGGGCAATCCCGAGAACCAGGGCTGGGTCGTGCGCGTGTGGCTCGAGCTGACCGACGATCCCTCGAGCGCGCTGGTCGTCCGCCCGACCGAGTTCGACCGCAGGGGCGAGGTCCAGATCCAGCTGCCGGCCTACCAGCAGGCTGTGGTCGACTCCGAGTTCCTCTGGCACGGCGGCCATCACGCCTCGGATCACATGCGCTACGCGGTGATCGCGAGCGTCGAGAGTGGCCCCGCGCTCGAGCGCTGGATCGAATCCCAACGCGGATAGGCGCCGCGCAGCCGTCCCCCGGCGGCACCCGCTAACGGTTTCGCGAGCGGCGGTTGACGCAGTTCACGCGAGGTGCCGGCGCGGGACGTTC
>DATIEI010000254.1:0-8936 GCA_035455845.1 Solirubrobacteraceae bacterium | reverse complement strand
CCAGCAGCGCCACATCCTCCGCAGACACGTGTATGCCGTGGATGACGCTCGCTCGCTCCCCCAGGAAGCCGGTGCCCGAGAGCAGCTCGATCGGCGAGCAGCCGTGCTCGGCCTCACACTCGGCCAGCTCGCGCCGCTGCTCGGAGGCATGGACGTGCCGAACCACGCCGTGGCGCTCCGAGTACGACGCGATCGCCTCGAGCCAGCTGCGCGGAACCGCCCGGACGCTGTGGGCGGCGATCCCCACCGAGACGCCGGGCACCGACACCGCCCACTCGCGCAAGGCATCGACACGTGCCAGGAACGTCTCGACGTCCGGGTCGCAGAACCGGCGCTGCCCCGGCGCCGGCGGCAGATCAACGCGGTTCCACCCGCCGCGGTGATACGCGGCCGGCAGCAGAACGATCGCCAGCCCGGCCTCGACCGCGGCCTCGGCCACCGCGAAGGCCAGCTCGTTGGGCTCCGCGTACGGGGTCCCGTCGGGCTGGTGGTGGATGTAGTGAAACTCACCCACGACGCCGTAGCCGGCGCCGGCCATCTCGTCGTAGGCCTCGCGCGCGAGTCGGCGCATGCTCGCCGGGTCGAGCCGCTCGGCCAACCGGAACATCTCGGTCCGCCAGCTCCAGAAGTCATCGTCCTGATTCGGACTCGGCCGTTCCCCGCGGCCCCGGAGCGCCCGCTGGAACGCGTGCGAGTGGGCGTTGACCATCGCCGGGATCGTCACGCTCATGCGAGCTCCTCCAGCGCCCGAGCCACTACGCGAGCCGCCACCGCGGCGTCTTCGAGCGAGACCGTCTCATCCGGCGAGTGGCTGACCCCGGTCGCGTTGCGCACGAACAGCATGGCGGCGGGAACGAGCTCGGCCACCACCCCGGCGTCGTGACCGGCGAAGCACACGAGTTCGGGCGGCACGTGACCGAGCACCCCTTCACACGCCCGTCCGAGAGCCTCGCGCACCTCGGGCGCGAACTCGCGAGGATCGCTGCGCGAGGCGACGGTCACCTCGATCTCGACTCCGGTCCGATCCGCGAGCTCACCCACGAGCACATCCAACCCTTCGCGCCAGCCGTCGATAGCAGCAAATCCCGGGGCCCGGGCGTCGATCCACAGGCGCACCTCCGCGGCGATCGTGGTGGGTGCGTTCGGTCTTGTGATGATTCTTGATGCAGTGACCGTGGGCGAACCGTGATCGCCATCGAGCGCACTGTCCGCGCCGGCCAGGTCTTCGGCCCCCACGATCAGCCGCGCTGCGGCCGACAGGGCATCGCGGCGCTCCGAGCGCGGCGTGGTCCCGGCGTGATCGGCCCGGCCGGTCAGCCGCACCTCGAGCCGGGTCCGCGCGGCCAGCCCGCTGACCACGCCGACGGGCTCGCCGGCGCGGGCCAGCTCGGTCGTCTGATCGATGTGGATCTCGATGAAGCCGGCCAGCCTGGACCGAAACCACTCGGGGGCCCGGCCGATCGCGTCCGGATCGACGCCGGCCGCGCGCATGGCATCGCGAAGTGAGACGCCGTCGTCGTCGCGGCGCTCGAGCACGGCCGGCAGGTCGAGCCGCCCGGCCAGCGCCTTGCTTCCGAACGTGGGCGTATTGAAGCGCGCGCCCTCCTCGTCGGCGAACGACAGCACGGCGATTTCGCGCTCGCTCCGGGCGGCGATCTCGAACCCGCAGGCCACCCCGAGCGGACCGTCGAACAGGCCGCCGCCGCGGACGCTGTCCAGATGCGAGCCGACCCCCCACCACGGCGGGTCGGTCTCCGGGCACGCCCACAGATTGCCGGCCGGGTCCCGGTCGACCCGCAGGCCGACTCCGGCCGCCTGCTCCTCGAACCACGCGCGCGTCGCGGCGTCCTCCTCGGTCCAGGCCATCCGGTGCACCCCCGTCGGGCCCACGCCGATTCCGGCCAGGCCGTCGAACCGCGCCGCCAGAGTGTCGGTCGTGATCACCTGAGGCATCATGCCGGACATGGCGATCGAGAGCCGGAGCCGTCCGTCGTTCCTGTTCGACCTCGACGGGACCCTCATCGACTCGGTCTACCAGCACGTGCTCGGCTGGCGCGAGGCGCTCGACCAGGTGGGCATCAACCTCTCGGTGTGGAAGATCCACCGCCGGATCGGCATGAGCGGCGGGCTGTTCGTCAACGCCCTGGCCCGCGAGCTCGACACGAACCTCGATCCGGAGACCCTTCGCGCCCTGCCGAAGCTCCACGAGGAAGCCTTCATCCGCCACTACGACAGCGTCCACCCATTGCCCGGCGCAATCGACCTGCTCTCCACGCTGACCGAGCACGGCGTGCCGTGGGCGATCGCCACGAGCGGGCCCAAGGCGTATGCCCACCTCGCCTACGACCTGCTGCACCTCGCCCCGGACACGCCGTTCATCACCCGCGATGAGGTCAGGTACGCCAAGCCCGACCCGGACCTGTTCCTGACCGCGGCCGAGCGCATCGGCGTCGACATCCGCGACAGCCTCGTGGTCGGCGACAGCGTGTGGGACCTGCTCGCCGCGCGCCGGGCCCGCGCGCTCGGCATCGGCGTGCTGTCGGGCGGCTACGGCCGCGAGGAGCTCATCTACTCGGGAGCGTTTCGGGTCTACGAGGACCCGCGGGACCTGCTCGACCACATCGACGAGGTCGGGGTGAGGCGGCCGCTGTAACCCTCTCCTGGTGGAGCGCCAGCGCGCCCACGACCAGCGAGACGCCGAGCACCTGACGCGGCGTCGGCGTCTGCCCGAGCACGACGAGACCGACCACCGTGGCGGTGGCGGGCAGGAGAGAGACCATCAGCGAGTAGGTGGCGCGCGCCAGCCGTGCCATGGCGAGCTGGTCGCACACGTACGGGATGACCGACGAGCTCACGCCGACGCCGACGCCCGCCGCGAGCGCGACCGGATCGGTCAGATGCGGCAGAACATCCCAGCCGCCGAGCGCGGTGACCGCCGGAAGGGCCATCAGCATCGCCGCGGCCAGCCCGTCGATCCCGCCGATGCTCGACTGCCGGGATACGCGGTGCGCCAGCACGATGTACAGGGCGAACATCGCCGCGTTGGCGAAGGCCAGGCCGTAGCCGAGCGCGCCGCCACGCAGGCGGACGTCGATCAGCACGTAGACCCCGGCCACGGCCAGCGCGAGCGCGGACAGGTTGCGTGGCGAGCGGGCCCCGATCGCGGCCAGCGCGATTACCGGCAGGAACTCGATGGCCGACACGGTGCCGAGCGGCAGCTGGGCGATCGCCTCGTAGAAGCAGCTGTTCATGATCGCGAGCACCGCGCCGAGCGCCACCAGCAGGCGGACCGTGTCGCGGTCGGCGCCCTGCAGCTTTCGCCACGGCCGGCGCCACGCGGCGAACACAACGGCGGCACTGGCAATCCGAAGCCAGGCCACGCCGAGCGGCGCCACCCGGCTGAACAGCAGCACGGCGAACGCCGGGCCCAGGTAGTGGAACACCGCGCTCCCGGCAAAGTAGGCCTGGGGTGGAGCGCGCCTCATGCATGGATTCTGCTCCGGATCGCGCCCTCAGCACATAGATAATCGAAGGCGTTATGCTGGATTCGCCTATGAAAGATGTAGTGCTTGATGCAACTGACCGGCGGATCATCGGCGAGTTAGCCAAGAATGGTCGAATGCCCTTTGCAGAGCTGGGCCGGCGGGTCAGCCTGTCTTCGCCCGCGGTGACCGAGCGCGTCCGCCGCCTCGAGCAGCTCGGCGTGATCACCGGCTATCGCGCCGAGATCGATCCGCGAGCACTCGGGTACGCACTGACCGCGATCGTCCGGGTCAAGCCGGCCGTGCGACAACTGAGCAAGATCGCCGAGCTCGCGGCCGACATCCCGCAGATCGAGGAGTGCATGCGCATCACCGGCGAGGATTGCTTCTACATGAAGCTCCACCTCGGCTCGATCGAGGAGTTGCCCAGCGTGCTCGACCGGTTCCTGCTCTACGGCGAGACCACCACCTCGATCGTCAACGCCACGCCGGTGCCCCGGCGCGATCCGCCCGCCGTGGGCTAACGCACCGCCCGCGGGCGTCGGGCCGCGGGATGGGGAGCGCTGCCGTCGCCGTTCTCGAGCGCGTGCCAGAGCGTCTGCATGGTCGGCGCGAGATGCGTGATCTCCTGGAGATGGGCCTCGGCGAGCGCGTCGAGCTTTGCCTCCCCTACCGGCGTGAGCGTCACGCGCACGACGCTTCGGCTCGCCGGGTCGGGGGTGCGATTGACCAACCCGTCCTTCTCGGCGCGGTCGATCAGCCCGACGGCGCTGTGATGGCGAAGCACCAGGTAGTCGGCGATCTCGCCGATCGTCGGGCCGCCGGGACCAGGATGGCCCTTGATCGCGAGCAGCAACTGGTGCTTGGCCGCCGTGAGGCCGGCGGCCTTGGCCTGCTCCTCGCTCCAGCGCAGAAACCGCCGCAGCCCGGTTCGCAATTCGAGCAGATGCTCGAAGTCGGCTTGCTCGAGCGTCATATCGCGTGACGATATCGTGGTCGGCTGGGAGCGTGGTGAAGAAGTCCGTCTAGCCCTCGTGCTCCCAGCATCGCACGATCTCGGCCTGGGCATCGCTCAGCAGGATCGTGACGAACGCGCCGCAGCCGTCGCAGAAGAAGCGCACCCGGTTTCCGGGGCTCACTCGATACGTGTCGGCCGGATCCCGATACCCGCAGGCGGGGCAGGCGATCTCGGCAAGGGCGCGCTCGGCCGTGTCAGCCGGTCCGAACGCAGCGGTGCGCGTGATCGCGGTCATGGGATGTCCAGGCTCGGCGGGCGGACCGCAGGGCTCACGGTCCGCCCACGCGCAGCTTCAGTCGGAGCGCCGGGCACACATGGGGTCGGTCGGATCGACCACGCCTCCCACGCGCCCGCCGAGCTCTCGAGCCTCGGTCGGATCGACCACGCGTCCCACATGGCCGCCCAGCTCTCGGGTCGGGAGCGGCAGCCGGCCGTAGCGGGGATCGGTGGGATCGGTGATCCGGTGCGGAACGCCGGGACGCAGACGCGTCGCCCGCGCCCTCTCTCCTGCAGTGGGATCCATGTCTGGCGGTCGCATGGCAGGCCCTCCTAACTGATCGAAACTGCTGTTATCGTAGCACGATATCGTACTACGATAGGCGCAGTCCTATCGGGTGGGCGTGACCGGGACCGCGCCGCCGTCGGTCGCCGAGATCACCACCCGGGCGCCAGGCGGCCGGGCCAGATGCAGCACGGCCGTGCGGGCGTAGCCGACGAGCGAGCAGGCCTCTCCGGCAGGAACCGGCACGGGGATCGTCGCGATCGTGAACGCGACCACGCGGCGATCGGCCACCGCGCTCGCGCGATAGCTGTCGTCGCAGGGGGCGTTCCCGGCGGGCTCGCCGACGAACCTGAGCGTGACCGTCTTGTCGGAGGCCAAGATCGTGGCGGAATCCTCGACCGAGTTGCCCGGGCCGGGTTCCCCGAAGCGGCGCAGCGCCGGCGGGATGAACAGGTCGGGCGGCGCCAGTGCCAGCACGGACGCCGGATGCGCGAGGCCGTTGAGCGAGAACTGCCAGGCCGGCAGCCGCACGCGCCCCCGGTCGGTCACGAACGTCGCGGTGGCGATGCGCACCGCCGTGACGATCAGAGGCGGGACGTTGTCGTGCTCGTCAACTCTCATCGCCCGCAATCGCCGGTAGGCCACGGTCGCCGGGATCTCCGTGAAGCGACCGAAGGTGCCCACGGAGCCCGGCAACAGCGTGCGCAGCACGAATCGTCGCTCTTCGTACGGCGTCTTCGCCGCCCCGCTCGGGAATCCCGTCCTCGGGTCGAGCACCATCCCCTCGCCGAGCGGGACGATCGGGCGCGGATTCGCGCCCACTGGGAACGCGCGCCACAGGTCGAGGGCAGAGTGGGGTGCCACGCGGCGGCTCCCGCCGCAGACCGAGGTCGCGAATGGCTGGTGGCGGGACTCGGCGTAGATCTTCCACCGCTCCCCGGCCCTGGGGAAGATTCCCTCCGAGCCTGATTCGGCGTCGTCGGCGGTTCGGTGATCGGCACGCGCACGCGCACCGCCCGCGCGTGCGCGCTCAGGCCGCTTCCCGGCGATCCATGCGCTGCTGGCGGCCGGGGTGTTCGACTGCGCCGATCCCCCCGAGAAGGAATTCGCGTTCGGCCTTGAGCGGATCCTCGACGGCGTCGCGACCCACATCCGGCGCGTCACCGAGGCTTGACGATTCTTCGGGTAGAACTCGACGCCGGGGGGTAACCGATCAGACGTCGCGGGACAGCGTACCGGGGCTGGCTTCCGCGCATCTTCCATGCTCTCTGCTCTGTTACTCGCAGGACTGCTGGCCGCGCCCGCCGCCACCGCGGCGCTGTTTCTGCCCACCGCCCGGCGTCCGCGCCGCGACGAGAAACCGTCCAGCCGCCTCGCCCGATTTGCGCTCGCACTGATCTGGTCGGCGATCCTGATCGCCGCGGTTGGCGTGGTCCTCGCGCTGATCGGGGTCACCACCGGCAACATCGAGGCGGCGGTCATCGGATTGGCGGTGACCACCCTGGCCTGGCTCCCGGTGTCCCGCCGCTGGAACGCGCGCGCTCACGTGTGCTGGGCGGCGACGACGTACCTGTTCGCGATCTACCTGGCGTTCATGGTGTGGTGGACGTTCGCCAGCCACCTCGGGATCGCCGGCACCGTCGGGGGGTTGCTGCTGTGGGCCCTCGAGGTCGTCGCCGCGTTCCTCGGCTGCGCCTACCTGTGGGAGCTGTGCGACACGCTCGGCCGGGCCAGCTGGCTGCGGCGGGTGGGCACGCGGGAGCTCGCCCAGGTTCCCGACGGCCCCTACCCGTCGGTGTGCCTCCAGGTCCCCTGTTACAACGAGCCGCCGGACATGGTCATCGAGACCCTGGAATCCCTGCGCTCGCTCGACTACCCGAACTACGAGATTCAGGTGATCGACGACAACACCGACGACGAGTCGCTGTGGCGGCCGGTCGAGGCCTGGTGCCGCGAGCACGGGGTGAAGTTCGTACATCTGAGCGACTGGCCCGGTTACAAGTCAGGCGCGCTCAACTATGCGCTTCGGCACATGGTCGAGGGCTCCTGCGAGCTGATCGGCGTGGTCGACTCCGACTACCAGATCAACCGCGACTTCTTGCGACAGTGCGCGCCGCTGTTCGGCGACGAACAGGTCGGGTTCATCCAGGCGCCGCAGGATTACCGCGGATGGCAAGACGCCGCGTACTACCGGCGCCTCTACTACAGCTACCGCTACTTCTTCGCGGTCTCGCAACCCTCGCGCAACGAGCGCGACGGCGCGATCTTCGCCGGGACGATGGGCCTGATCCGCCGGCGCGCGCTCGAGGAGGTCGGCGGGTGGGACGAGTGGTGCATCACCGAGGACGCCGAGCTGTCGCTGCGGCTCCTGCGCAACGGCTGGTCCGGGCTGCACGTCGACCAGTCCTTCGGCAAGGGCATCATGCCGCTGACCTTCGAGGCGCTGAAGGGCCAGCGCTTCCGCTGGTGCTTCGGAGGGATCCAGATCCTGCGCCAGCACTGGCGCTCGATGCTTCCGGGCGCGGAGAGCAAGGACAACCGTCTCAGCCTCGGCCAGCGCTGGACGTACCTGTCAGGCGGGGTCCAGTGGTACGGAGATCTGCTCGCGCTCCTGTTCTTCCTCTGCCTCCTGGTCGGAGCCGCCAACATCATCTTCGGCGCCGGTCTCGTGTTCCGAAAGCTCACCGGCTTCCTGCTCGCCGCGATCCCGCTGCTCGTGGTGATCGGCCTGCTCCGCGCGGTGGCGCTCCTGCGCCGCGGAACAGGTGCCTCGTGGCGCGATGCGTTCGGCGCTTTCATGATCTGGCAGTCGACGATGCTCACGACGACCAGCGCGTCGCTCCAGGGACTGTTCGCCAAAGAGGCGGCTTTCCTGCGCACTCCCAAGACCGCCGACGAGCCGCGCTGGAGCGATGCGATCAAGGCGAACTGGGCGGAATGCCTGCTCGGAGCACTCGGTCTCATCGCGTTGATCGCCTCGGCGGCGACGATGTCCCCCACCGGACTGCTGGTGGCCGCGTTGCTGCTCTGGCCGGTCGCGAGCTTCCTGGCCGCGCCGTACAACAGCCTGAGCGCGCAGCGAGCAGCGCTGCCCGACGAGCTCTCCGAGCGCCGCCGTAGCGAGTACCTCCGCTACGGGATGCGCCGGCTCACATATGCGATTGGGGGTCTCGGCCTGGCCGGGGCGGGTACGGCGGTTGCGCTCGGGCTGTTCCTCCCGGGTGCGGCCACCGTCACACCGCCGCAGATCGTCGGCCCCGCGAGAGGCCACCCGGTGCAATACGGGGTGAGGCACACCTCGCCTCGAGCGCGGCAGTCCCCGCACAAGCCGGGCGGCTCACAACGGCATCCGTCCACCACTACGACCACCACCACGACGACGACCGGCACAACGACGGGCACAACGACGGGCACGACGACGACGGGCACGACGACGGGCACCACGACGTCGACCCCGACGACCACCACCGCGACGACTTCGACCACGACCACCGCCACCACGGCGGCGCCCACGACGACGACGTCCACGACGCCCTAGCTGGTGCGGTGCGCTCGGTACTCGCCGTGCTCGCGCTGTCGCTGACCATGACGGCGTGCGGTAGCTCCCACACCCCGACCGACACGACCGGCCGCCCGCCGGCCCAAGCGCGCGCCGCCTCGCCGTCCATCCGCGCCGCCGCCGCGCGCTTCCTGGATCGCTACGTGACCGGCGACGGGCGGGTTATCCGGCACGACCAGGGCGGCGACATCGTCAGCGAGGGCCAGGCCTACGCGATGCTGATCGCCGAGATCGCCGGCCGCCCGGCGCTGCTGCGGACGATCTGGTCATGGACGAGCACCCACCTCGGCCGCGCCGACGGACTGTTCGCCTCTCATGCCACCGGCACGGGGAAGGTCGAGGACCCGCACTCGGCCACGGACGCCGACACGCTCA
>DATIEI010000253.1:0-14903 GCA_035455845.1 Solirubrobacteraceae bacterium | reverse complement strand
GTGCGCGTAGGCCGCCCGAGGATCAGAGGTCTCCTCGCGGGCACCGGCGCGATGCCGCAGCGCCAGCTGGTCGACGGGGTAGCGGATCGCCTGAGGCTCGTCCCGGTGCTCGCGAGCTCCCACGGCGATCACCACGCACGGACCATCTCCGGCGCCGACGACCATGTGGGCGGTCCCGGGTGGGCAGTGCACGAAGTCCCAGGCGCGCAGCGGGCGCTCGACGCCCTCGACGATCAAGAGGGCCTCGCCGGCCACGACGAGGAAATCCTCCTGGTCGACCTCGAGGTGGTACATCCCGATCGGCTCGCCCGGCGCGAGCACAACCAGATTGACCCCCAGCTGTGCGAAACCGATGTCGCCCTCGAACGACAGACGCGCGCCTACGCCCTCCCAGATCCGCCAGCGGCCATCCCGGGCATTCAGGACGAACCATCCGTCATCACCAACCGGCACGAGGCCGACCTCGGTGGGCTCGATACGGGCTTCTGGCACCACCTGGGGCGAGGCTTACTTGCGTCGCCGGCGGCCCGGCCAGCCATCGGGTACGAAGTCCGCCGACGCCGCTTCATGGGCTCGCCGCAACGCCGTGACCGCGGGAATCCCGACCCCGGTCACTTGCAGCGCGAGTCCCCAAGCGATCCAGGACCCGCGGGACCCGACGGGCCGAAGCTCGCGTCGGTGCGGTGCGGCGGGAAGCACGCTCATCGCCCCGGAAAGCTTACTGGCCCACCGCCCGTCCCTGGGCGGCCATCGGTCAGACGCGGTAGCGCTCGGTGACCTGAGCCAGCTGGGCGGAAAGCTCGCCGAGCTTCTCGGCCGCCAGCTGGGACTGATGCGCGCCGTCCAGGAACTGCGTGGTGCCGTCGTTGACGTGGTTCATGGCCTGCGCGATCTGCTCGATCCCGACGCTCTGCTCGTGGGCGGAGGCGGCGATCTGCTGGGCCGCGTCGAAGGACTCCTGGATCGTGGCCGCCAGGCTGCGGATGCCCTCGCCGGCGCGCTCGGTGAGCTCCAGCCCTCGCTCGACGACCTCGGTGCCCTCCTGGCTGGCCAGGACCGCGGCCGAAGTCGCGGTCTGCACGTCGCCGAGGATCGCCTCGACCTGTGCGGTGGCCTCCTTGGACTGCTCGGCCAGCTTGGTGACCTCTTCGGCGACGACGGCGAAGCCCCGGCCGTGCTCGCCGGCCCGGGCCGCCTCGATGCTCGCGTTCAGAGCGAGCAGCTTGGACTTGTCGGCCAGCCCGTTTACGGTCGCAGTGATCTCGCCGATCTGCTGGGTGCGGTCGGACAGCGTCACGATGTCGCGGGCGATCGCGTCGACCCGGTTGCGGATCTCCTCCATCGCGGCGGTGATCGCCTCCACGGCCGTGGTCGACTCGCCGGTCACCTGCAGCGACTTGCTGGCTCGGTCGGCGACATCGCTGGCCAGCTGGGCGGTGTCCTCGGCGGCCGAGCGCAGCTCGTTGACCGTCGCCGACGTCTGGCTGATCGCGGCGGACTGCAGGCTCGCGCTGTCGGAGTGCTGGTTGACCGAGGCCAGGATGTCCGCCGTGGAGGTGCGGATGTCGTGCGCGCCGGCCTGGATATGGCCCGAGATCTGGGCGAGGCCTTCGACCATGCGGTTCAAGCTCTCTGAGAGCCCGCGCAGGTCTTCGCTGCCGTCGGCGGCGACCGTGGCGCGCAGATCGCCGTCGGCCACCCGGGCGGCAAACTCTGAATAACTGCGTACCGCCGCCTGCAAAGCCTCGCGCGACTCGCGCTCGAGTTGGGCCGATTCGGCCAGCTGGCGGTGGCGCTCATCGGTGAGCGCCCGCAGGCGGCGCAGGGCGAGACCGAAACGGGCGCCGGCCGCCACCAGCGTGGCGGTGGCCAGGCCGAGCGCGATCTGGTTGATGTGGTTCAGCGAGCCGACGAACAGGATCAGCAGCGACAGGCCGGCGGCCACGCCGGGGATGACGAAGCCGGAGCTCGTCTCCTTGAGCTCGGACTCGTCCGGACGATGAGCGGGCACCCACACCGCCAGCGAGAACAGGAACAGGGAGAGCGGCCAGGCCAGAGAGTCCCAGAAGTAGCCGAAGTGCGTGGGGTCGAGGCTGTTGTCGAACAGCGCGCACACATCCCCGATCATGTTGGCCAGGCTGGCTGCCGCCATCAGGTACCAGCGCAAGCGCCGGCCCGGGGGCAGCATTGCCGCCGCGGCGAGCGTGAGGATCAGAAGCAGGATGTCGCCGACCGGGTAGATCAGGTTCCAGGCGACCGTCACGGAGTCGTCCCCCACGGCGTGCCGGATCGAACCGAAGGCGAACGCGGCGAATGCCGCGGCACAGGTCAGCGTGGCAACCACACCGTCCAGGTAGTTGGCCGCGGTGAACTTCCGGACCTCCTGCCGCATCAGCAGCATGACCCCGACGTAGGCCACCGGGAAGAAGCCGACCCACAGGTAGTTCGCCAGGACCGGGGTGGGCAGATCGGGGTTGTGCAAGCCCGCGTAGGTCTCGGCGAAGTCACCGATGGCCCACAGGGCCATCGCGCTGCCCAGCGCCAGGCAGAAGCGCCGGTCACGGGGGCTGACCGCCGCGCGGAGGAGCACCAGGCAGCTGGCCACGAGCTCGAAGGTCGATGTGCCCCAGCCGTCGATCAGGGTCGTGCTGGCGCCGTTGGCGCGCACGACGAGCGAGACCGCGTACCCGAGCAGGAGCAGCCCGAGCAGGCCATAGACCGGCTTGATACCGCCGCCGGTCGTCGGTTCGGTAACTCTGGTCTGTGTCTGGCTCATCCTCGCCCTCCCCATCACTCTGTTTCCCGACTTATCGGCCGCGGCCGGGTTACCTATAGGGGGCGCGATGAGAGTGTTCCTAGACAGACCTCCTCAACGGGGTAGCTTCCAGTGACAGACCCCGGAACCGTCGCAGAGGAGAACGATCCGTGTCGAGCACCGTTTCAGAGAGGCAAGCGCGAGAGGTCGCAGAGGCCGCACGCGAATCGGAGTGGAAGCTGCCGAGCTTCGCCAAGGAGCTGTTCCTGGGCAACTTCCGCCTGGATTTGATCCATCCGCAGCCCAGGCTCGACCCGCAGGCCGTGGAGAAGGGGGAGCAGTTCCTGACCGCAATGCGCGAGTTCCTCGAGGCCGAGGTCGATCCGCTCGAGATCGAGCGCGAGGCGAGAATCCCCGAGCCTGTGATCGACGGTCTCAAGCGGATCGGCGCGCTCGGCATGAAGGTGGCCGAGGAGTACGGCGGGCTCGGGCTCTCACAGGTGTATTACAACCGTGCGCTGGCGCTCGCCGGCGTGTGGCACGCCTCGCTCTCGACCCTGCTCAGCGCGCATCAGTCGATCGGAGTGGCGGAGCCCCTGCGTCTGTTCGGCACCGAGGAGCAGAAGCGCAAATGGCTGCCGCTGGTGGCCAAGGACAAGATCAGTGCGTTCCTGCTCACCGAGCCCGACGTCGGCTCGGATCCGGCGCGTCTGGCCGCCACGGCCACACCGGTCGAAGGCGGATACGAACTGAACGGACGCAAGCTGTGGGCCACCAACGGCGCGATCGCCGACATCGTGGTGGTAATGGCGCAGGTCCCCAAGGGCGAGGGACATCGCGGCGGGATCAGCGCGTTTGTGCTGCCCTACGACTCCGACGGGGTGAGCGTCGAGCACCGCAACGCGTTCATGGGCCTGCGCGGGATAGAGAACTCAGTGACCCGGCTGGGCGGAGTGTTCGTGCCCGAGGAGAACCGGATCGGTGAGGAGGGGCAGGGGCTGAAGGTCGCTCTGACCACGCTGAACACCGGACGGCTGGCGCTTCCGGCGATCTGCGTTGGCCAGGCCAAGTGGGCGACCAAGATCGCGCGGGAGTGGTCAAGCGAGCGCGTGCAGTGGGGGAGGCCGGTCGGCAAGCACGACGCGGTCGCTCAGAAGCTCGCGTTCATTGCGGCCAGTGCGTTCGGCCTCGAGGCCATGCTCGACGTGGCCAGTCGCCTCGCCGACGACAAATCGAACGACATCCGCATCGAGGCCGCCCTGGCCAAGCTGTACGGGTCAGAGATGGGCTGGAAGGTGCTCGACGAGCTGATCCAGGTACGGGGCGGACGCGGCTACGAGACCGCCGCGTCGCTCAAGGCGCGGGGCGAGAAGCCCGTGCCCGCCGAGCAGGCGCTCCGCGACATGCGGATCAACCGGATCTTCGAGGGCTCGACCGAGATCATGCATCTGTTGATCGCGCGCGAGGCGGTCGACCAGCACCTCCAGGTCGCCGGTGACCTGCTCGAGGGAGGTGGCGACGTAAAGGCGATGGTGTCCGCGGCCGGTCGCGCCGGCGCGTTCTACGCGAAATGGCTGCCGCAGCTTGCCGTCGGCAAGGGCCAGAATCCGCGCTCCTACGACGAGCTCGGGCCTCTGGCCCCGTACATGCGCTACGTCGAGCGGTCCTCGCGCAAGCTGGCCCGGTCGATCTTCTACGGCATGACCCGCTGGCAGGCCAAGCTCGAGTACCGCCAGGCGTTCCTCGGGCGGCTGGTCGACATCGGCGCGGAGCTGTTCGCGATGGCGGCCGCGGCGGCCTATGCGGACACACTGGGCCGCGAGCACCCCGAGCGCCGGCTCGAGGCGCAGGAGCTGGCCGAGCTGTTCTGCCGCCAGGCCAAGCTTCGGACCGAGATGCTGTTCGACGGGCTGTGGAACAACGAGGACGACGCGGGCCGCGAGGCGGCGGCCAAGCTGCTCGAGGGGCGATACGCGTGGCTCGAGGAGGGGATCGTCGATCCCTCGGGCGAGGGCCCGATGATCCCCGAGGAGGTCAAGGAGTCCGCGGCGGGCGTCTCGAGCTGAGCCCGGCGGTTACGCGACGCGCCGGATCGGGCTGGCCGGATCGCCCGGCGGGCGGCGCAGCAACCACTGGGTGAGCTCGGCGGCGGGAACCGGACGGCTCAGGTAGTAGCCCTGGGCGAGCGTACAACCAAGCTCGCTCAGCTCGTCCCAGGCCTGCTCGGTCTCGACACCCTCGGCCACCACCTGGAGGCCGAGGTTGCGTCCGAGGTCGATCGTCGAGCGAACGATCACCGCATCGTTGTCGGACTGGGCCATATTCATCACGAACGAGCGGTCGATCTTGATCTCGTTGACCGGCAGCTGGCTCAGGTAGGAGAGCGACGAGTAGCCCGTGCCGAAGTCGTCGATCGACAGCGCGATGCCCATCGCGGCCAGCTTGTCCAGCACGCGCTTGGTGCGGACCGGATCCGAGAGCATGGTCGACTCGGTGATCTCGAGCTGGAGCAGCGACGGATCGACCTCTCGCTTCTGGAGCAGACGCTTGACCTGCTGGGGGAAGTCCGCGTCGAGCAGGTTGCGCACCGACAGGTTCACGGCCACGCCGAGCGTCAATCCGGCACGCTGCCAGGCCCGGCATTGGCTGAGCGCCTCGTCGAGCACGTACAGGGTCAGGGGCTTGATCAGGCCGGTCTGCTGGGCGAGCGGAATGAACTCGTCGGGCCCTACCAGGCCGCGCTCGGGATGGTTCCAGCGCAGCAAGGCCTCGACCGACTGCACCGTTCCGCTGGAGAGCGCCGCCTTGGGCTGGTAATAGAGCACGAGCTCGCGCTGCTCGAGCGCGCGCCGGAGCTCCGAGACCAGCGTGAGCCTGGCCGGATCGGCCTCGATACGCGATCCGTCGTAGAAGACGTATCCGGCCTTGGTCTCCTTGGCGCTGTACATGGCCGCGTCGGCGTGGCGCAGAAGCGTGTCGACGTCCCGGCCGTGCGCGGGGAACATCGCGATGCCGATCGAGCCCTCGGCCGGCAGTGCCAGCCCTTCCACCATCACCGGCTGCTCGAGCGCGGCGCGCGTCTTCCCGATCACCACCGCCACGTCGCTGGTCGAGTGCGGGTTGGAGATCAGCACACCGAACTCGTCGCCGCCGAGACGGGCCACGGTGTCCGAAGAGCGCAGGATGCCGCGCAGCCGGCGTCCGACCTCCACCAGCAGCGTGTCGCCGGCGTGGTGGCCCAGGGTGTCGTTGACGTCTTTGAACCGGTCCAGGTCGATCATCGCCACCGCGAGCTGCCCGCCGTCGCGGCGCGCCAGTTCGATCGCCTGCTCGATGCGGTCGCGGAACAGGGTCCGGTTGGGCAGGCCGGTGAGGCCGTCGTGCAGGGCCTGGTGCTCGTTGAGCTCGGACTGGCGCAGCAACGCCTCCTCGGCCGCCTTGCGCTCGGTCTCGTCCTGGACCATCAGGATGCCGAAGCTGGGCCGCCCGTCGAGATCGCGAACGATCGACAGCGAGGCCGACACCCAGATGACCTCCTCGTCCGCGCGGACCAGCCGGTGCTGCTGATGCAGAGAGTTCGACTCGCTGGCCAGCAGCTCGCGGACGTTGGCGATCACGATCTCGCGGTCCTCGGGATGGATGTAGTGGGCGAACTGACGCTCGATCTGGCCGGCCGACTCGACCCCAAGCAGTTCCACCATCGCCGGGTTGGCATCGATCACCTGGCCGTCGGCGGTGATCAGGAGCACGCCGCTGAGCGCGCCCTCATAAATCGCCTCGAAGCGGGCGAGGGCGTCGAGCTGCTTGCGCTTGGCCTCGGACTCGGCGGCACGGCTGACGCCCTCCGACAGAACGCCGGCCAGTAGCTCGAGCGTCTGGCGGTCCTCCTCGTTCAACCGCTCGTCCTCCGAAGTGCTCATCACGCTGACCGCGCCGACCGGTCGCTCGCCGGCGAACAGCGGCACGCAGATGTGGGAGCGGTCTCCGACCAGCTTCTGCAGCCGCGGGTTCAGGCGCGGGTCGTTCTCGGCGTGCTCGATGAGGATGGGGCTGCGTGCCTGGATCGCGAACCGCGAGATCGTCTCGCTCATGGGCCGGCGGTTGTGTAGGAAGCGGGAGGCGATCCCGCATGCGGCGCGGGTCACGACGTCCTCGCCGTCGATCAAACTGACCATGGCGCCCTCGGCCCGGGTGAGGGCCTGGGCCCGCTCGACGATCACCTGCATGACGTGCTCGAGGTTCCCGGAGGCCGCGGCGGCGATGTCCCGCTGCGTGGCAATGATGCGCTCCAGGCGGCTGGCGCGCTCCTGCAGGGCCAATTCGGCCAGCTTGGTCTGGGTGACGTCCTCGATCATGGCGATCGCCACCTGGCCGGAATCAGGGGCGCAGGCGTCGATCCACACGCTGACCCGGCACCAGATGACCTCGCCGTCCCGGCGGACGTAGCGCTTCTCGTACTGGTACGACGTCCGTCCGGCCTCGACCATCTCCCGATAGGACTGCTCGGACATCTCCACGTCATCCGGATGGGTGAACGTGGCGAAGCTCACCCCGATAATCTCGCCCGGCCCGTAGCCGAGCATCCGCTCAACGGCGGGATTGGCCTCGACCGCCTGTCCGTCCCGGTCCACGCTGATGATGCCGACCGAAGCGCGCTCGAACAGCAAGCGGAAGCGCGCGTTGTCCTGCTCGCACGCGGCCTGGTCGGCCGCACGGGGATCGGCGCAGCCGCCCGGCCGCTCGGCCGGGCTGGTGGACGACGCTCCATTGGCGGGCGCGTGAGTCCTCCGCATGCTCGGTCTTATCGGTAGTAGCCCGCATTTACTTAGCGGCTGTTCCGCAAAATCGGCGAACGGGTCCGGCCGGCGGCCATAAACTCGGCGGATGACGACGGCCGCCGACGCCCGGCACACGAACCGATTCGAGGTTGTGCACGCGGATGCGAGCGAGCAGATCGCCAAAGAGATCCGGATGTACATCGAGCGCGAGGGGCTGCGTCCGGGCGACCGGATCGGCACCGAGCACGAGCTCTCGCGCGAGTTCGGGGTCAGCCGTCCGACCCTGCGGGAGGGCCTGCGCCGCCTCGCCGGGTCACATCTGATCCGGGTTCAGAAGGGTCGGGCCGGCGGCGTGTTCGTGGACAACACCCCGAACGCGGGGATCGGCCGCCACGTGAGCGAGTCGATCGCGGCCATGCTCGAGTGCGAGAGCGTGA
Source organism: Solirubrobacteraceae bacterium (assembly GCA_035455845.1). Lineage (GTDB taxonomy): Bacteria > Actinomycetota > Thermoleophilia > Solirubrobacterales > Solirubrobacteraceae > Palsa-465. Next base: position 6,933 of record DATIEI010000253.1, on the reverse strand, counting down.
CCCTTTGCGAGCTGCTCGAGGCGCGGATGCTCCTGGAGGTGCCGCTGGCCGGGCTGGCGGCGGAGCGAGCCGACGAAGCGTCGATCGACGCGCTGATCGAGGCGATCGACGACGCGCGCGGCCGCGATCCGGCCGGCGACGAGTTTCGCCTGGCCGACGCGCGCTTTCACCGGACGATCGCGGTCATGGCCGGGAACGACCTGCTGCTCACGTTCACCAGCTGGATCCTCGACGTGCTTCAACCCTCGCTGGTCGAGCATCTCGGAAGCTCGATCGACGAGGAGCTGATCATCGGCCAGCACCAGGCGATCATGCGGGCGATCCGCCGCCACCAGCGGACGGGCGCCGAGCGCGCCATGCGCCAGCACATCGAGTACATGTCCGAGCTGCTGCGCTCGCGCGACGCGAGCCCGGCTTGAGCTGAGCTAAGGCGAGATCTCTTCGTAGTGCCGGCCGCGCGTCCTCGGGCTGAACTGCGCGATGATGGCGGCGGCGACCAGGAACCCGCTGACCAGGAGCATCGCCCCGAGCACGCTCATGTGCGGGATCTGGGGCGCGATCAGCAGTACCCCGATCCCGCCGCCGAAGTGGCCGACGCCGTCGACCAAGCCGAAGCCCGTCGTGCGGGCGCGGGTGGGGAAGCTCTCGGTCGACAGCGTGTAGGTCATCGGGACCCAGACGTTGAAGCCGAAGAACACAATCAAGGAGCCGATGAACGCGATCGCCAACGAGGTCGTGCCGGCCTCGGCGACGATGATCCCTCCGATCACCGTGATCACCGCGCCGATCGGCAGCCAGTACTTGCGCTCGAGCCGGTCCGCGAAGGCGACCGCGAACAGCGCGCAGGCCAGGAAGCCGAAGGCGCCCACGGCGGTGATGAGACCGGCCTCCGACGGGGCGTATTTGAGCGAGCTCAGCATCGAGGTGAAGCCGGCGGCGAACGAGAACACCGTGATATAGGCCAGGAACCAGACCGCTAGCAGCTGGATCATGCGCCGGGCGTAGAGCCGGTTGGCGAAGATCGCCCTGAACGCAGTGCTGCTCTCGGGTGTGGTCTGGTCGACCGGGACGTCATCCCGCACCTCAGCAAGCGGGCCGTGCTTGGCCGCCGCGACCTCCATGTCACTCACGACCTTGTCAGCCTCGTCGATCCGTCCTCGTCCGACGAGCCAACGTGGCGACTCGGGCAACTCGAGCCGGAGCAGGATGCCGATTCCGGCGAGCAGGGCGCCAACGGCGTACATCCAGCGCCATCCGTTCTCGAAGCCAGGACCAGCTTGCGCAAACGGCAGGCCGTGCGGCCAGGGGGCGGACGGGGTGGTCAGGAACAGGCCGAGCCAGATGCCCAGCAGCGCCCCCAGCGAAGACATGATGAAGATCACCGAGATCCACCGCCCCCGGTTGCGGCGCGGGGCGACCTCGCCAACGTAGGTGTTGACGATGGCCAGGTCGGCGCCGACGCCGATGCCGGTGATGACGCGCGCGATTACGAACTGCGTGTAATCGGGTGCGAGCGCGTTGTAGAGGGAGCCAAGTCCGGTGAGGAGCATCGTGAACAGCAGCATGTTCCGCCGGCCGAAGCGGTCGGACAGCGGCGCGAGGGCCAGCGCGCCGATCACGTAGCCGGCGAGGTTGAGCGCAACTGGCACACGCAGGGCAGTCTCCGCGTTGGCTGGGGTACAGCCCCGCTTGAGCGCCACGCAACTCTGGATGAACGACACGTTGATGTCGAACACGTCGTAAAACGCGAACATGAAGCCGAGGCCGATGATCCCGACGAACAAGAAAGGCATCGACCACACGCCGATGCGATCGAGCCGGCCCAGAATCGACTGCGGAGTGTGGGCGCCGGCTGGAGACGCCGTGCGCAGTTGCTGCTGTCTTCCGACGGAAGAAGTAGAACTCATGGCAACCCTCGCTTTTCCTCGTCTCTCGCTCGGGTCGTACCCGCGGCCCGCGAGGAGGAAACCGCATAATCAATTCGCTCTAAGGAGACAAATCATCAATTCATTTGACAGATTGGACCGGGCGTGAGGCTCGCGGACCGGACCGTCGTGGTGACCGGGGCGGCGGGGGGAATCGGCCGGGCGCTGGCCCTTCGATGTGCCGCCGAAGGGGCACGCGTGGCGGTCACCGACGTCAAGATGGAGGGGTTAGAGCAGGTCGGCGCCGAGCTCGGGTCCGCAGGGCTGGCGGTGCCCGCCGATGTCACCGATTCGGGGGCGGTGTGTGGGCTGATCGATCGGGTGGAGTCGGAGCTCGGCCCGGTCGAGGTGTTCTTCGCCAACGCCGGCGTGGCCATCGGCGAGGACCCGGTGGACACCCCGGATCAGGTGTGGGATCTCGCCTTCGCGGTGAACGTGCGCGCGCACATCGTGGCTGCCAGGCGGCTGTTGCCGGGCTGGCTGGATCGGGGGGAGGGGTACTTCGTGGCCACAGCCTCGGCGGCGGGCCTCTTGACCCAGATCGGCTCGGCGCCGTACGCGGTGACCAAGCACGCCGCGGTGGCGTTCGCCGAGTGGCTGTCGGTGACCTACGGCGAGCGGGGCATCCGGGTCAGTTGCCTGTGCCCAATGGGCGTCCGGACCGCGATGCTGGCCGGCGAGGAGCTGAGCCACCGGGTGGTGCGGAGCGCCGGGGACGTGCTCGAGCCCGAACAGGTGGCCGATGTGGTGGTGGCCGCGATCGAGCGCGAGCAGTTCCTGATCCTGCCTCACCCGGAGGTGCTGACGTTCTTCCAGCGCAAAGGGCTTGACTACGAGCGCTGGTTGTCCGGGATGCGGAGGCTCCAGGCACGCACGACCGCCGGGGAGTGAGTCGCTGTGTGATTTGATCGCCGCATGATCGTCCGCTGGGGTCTCGGTGCGCTGCCGGAAGTGCTCGAGGAGCTCTCGGTCAGCGATCCGCTGCTGATCGCCAGCGGGCGCTGGAGCTCGTTTGAGCTGCCGGTGGGTGCACGCCGGTTTCATGGGGTGCGGCCGCACGCCGAGGTGACCGGGGTGCGCGAGGCGGTGGCGGCCTGCGACGGCGCGGACGGGCTGATCGCGCTCGGCGGCGGCAGCGCGATCGACACGACCAAGGCGGTGTCGAGCGAGACCGGGTTGCCGATGGTCTCGATTCCCACGACCTACTCAGGCGCGGAATGGACCCGGGGCTTCGGGATGCGCGACCCCGCCGCGGGGATCAAGCGCCGAGGCGAAGGCGCGCACACGGTGGCGATCGTCTACGAGCCCGAGTTGACGCTCGATTTGCCGGCGGCTGAGAGCGCCGGCACCGCGATGAACGCGCTGGCCCACTGCGCCGAGGCGCTGTACACGACCGGCCACGACGAGGACACCGACGGGGAGGCACTCGAAGGCGCCGGGCTCATCTCACGCTGGCTGCCGGTGGTCGTGGAGCAGCCGCACGACCCGGACGCCCGGCGCGGCCTGCTTGAGGGCGCCATGCACGCCGGCGCGGCGCTCACGGCCGGCATGGGGCTCGGTCACGCGATGGCCCAGGCCCTGGGCGGTCGCTACGGCCTGGCGCACGGGACGATGAACGCGGTCTGTCTGCCGCCGGCCCTGCGCTACAACCGGGAGGCGGCGGCCGAGGGGATCGCCCGGTTCGCGCGGGCGATGGACGTCGACGACGCGATCGCCCGGGTCAGCGAGCTGGCCGTACTAGCCGGACCGCCCCGCCTGCGCGAATACGGGGTGCCCCGGGAGGACCTGGCATCCCTGTCGGAGGCGATCGCCGACCGTGCGCCGGCCAAGGCCAACCCGCGGCCGGCGCCCCCCGACGCCATTCACGAGCTACTCGAGGAGATCTGGTGACGCGCATCTTGACCACCCACGTCGGAAGCCTGCCCCGACCGCCCGAGCTGGTCGAGCTCGTATGGGCCGAGGACCGGGGCGAGACGGTCGACCGCTCGGAGTACGACCGGCTGCTGCAGGAGGCGGTCTCCGACCGGGTACGCCATCAGGTCGAGGCCGGGATCGACTTCGTCTCGGACGGCGAGATGAGCAAGATCGGCTACGCCACGTACATCCGCCACCGGCTCAGCGGATTCGAGGTCGGGGATGTGCCGCGGGCCACGCCGGCCGATCTCTTGGCGTATCCGCGCTACATGAAACGGCTGGCGGACGAGGGGGGGAGCGCCCGCTACCTGCGCCCGATCTGCCGCGGGCCGATTACGTATGAGCATCGCGAGCCGGTGCAGCGCGATCTGGAGCGACTGGCGCGTGCTGTCGAGGGCCAGCCGGTGGAGGGCGCCTTCATGAACGCGCCTTCGCCCGGGATCATCGCGCTGTTTCAGCCCAACGAGTACTACCCGAGCCTCGACGAGTACCTCGACGCGATCGGCGAGGCGATGAAGATCGAGTACGAGGCAATCGTGGACGCCGGGTTCATGGTCCAGATCGACTCGCCCGACCTGGCCATGGGTCGCCACATCATGTACAAGGACCGCTCCGACGAGGAGTTCGTGGCCGCTGCGACCCGGCACGTCGGGGCGATCAACCGCGCGCTGCGTGACGTCCCGGCCGACCGGGCGCGCCTTCACCTGTGCTGGGGCAACTACGAAGGCCCGCACCACCTCGACATCGACGCGGGCAAGATCGCCGACGTCGTGCTGGGGGCCAAGCCGGCCACGATCCTGTTCGAGGCGGCCAACCCGCGCCACGAGCACGAGTGGGCGGCCTGGCGAGAGGCTTCGATTCCGGCCGAGAAGATCCTCGCCCCGGGGGTGATCGACTCGACCTGCAACTACATCGAGCACCCGGACCTGGTGGCGCAGCGGTTGCGGGTGTATGCCGACATCGTGGGTGCCGATCGGGTGATGGCCGGCACGGACTGCGGATTCGGCACGTGGTCAGGGTTCGGCTCGGTCGATCCGGACATCTGCTGGGCCAAGCTGGCAGCGCTGTCCGAGGGCGCCCGCCGCGCTGCCACGTCGGCCTAAGCGTCTCCGTTCGAACGTCCCGCTCCGGTCGACGTTTCCGGGAATTATTTCCGGTTTCGTCGACTGCGATCGCGTAGACCCCGGTGGGCCTAGCCGGGGATGCGCGGCGGCTCGCCGAGCGCGGCACGGCCGATGTCGCCGTAGAACATGTCGCGTAACTGGAGGTTCCGGTGGGCGGCGGCCACCGCCATGTCGCGGAAGATGCGGGTCATCCGCTCGCCGTCCCTGGCGACGCCCGCGCCCACGGTCTGCCACAGGTCGTCGTCGATCACCCGCCAGCACATCAGCATGGCCTCGCGGGCGATGCCCGCGATCAGCATGTCGTCGCCGAACGTGTACGGAACTCCGTCCTCGACGTTTCGGCGGCAGAGCTCCATGTGCTGCTCGGCAGCGCTGAGCGTGGCCGCCTCGGCGGTGGCGATGTGAGTGAGGGCGCGTCCGTACCAGCGCTGGTAGTCGGGGTCCTTGATCCGCGGGATGAACGGGGGCAGGGGCGTCTTGCGCTCCCGCATCAAACGTTCGTACTCATCCAGAGCGTTGTAGGCGGCGCCGATGGTGACTGCGGCCAGTGAGATCGTGAAGATCGACACGGCCCGGCCCGAGTACATCGGGTTGCCGTGGAGGTGCCACCCGGGGGTGCCACCGCCGACTTCGACGTCGAGCATGCTGCCCTCGAAGCCCCAGGCCAACGGAATCCGGGTGCCGTCGAAGCGGATGCTGTGCGACCCCGAGCCCTTCAGGCCGAGCATGTCGCCCCAGTCGTCGAGCATCTCCCACCCGCGCCGCGGGGCGACGAACAAAAGCTGGGGAGGGAGATCGTCGGGCGCGGCGTCCTCGGGCGAGGGCAGGATCGCCTGGCCCATGTAGAACGTCGAGTACGGCGTCCCCGAGGCAAAGGCGACCTGACCATCGATCTGCCAGCCGGAATCGGTCCGGCTGGCCCGCCCAACCGGCGCGGCCACCGAGGAACAGCGGAAGTCGCCGCCGGCGAAGATCTCGTCCTGCGCCTCCTGCGGCCACCACGATCCCACCATCAGGGCGTGGTTCATGGCCAGCCCCACACACCAGGCGGTCGACACGCACCCGCGCGCGATTTCCCGCACCACGCGCACGTAGGTTGGAACGTCGAATTCGTAGCCGCCGTAGCGGCGAGGCACGTACAGGTGGTAGAAGCCGGCGGCCAGGAACGCCTCATGCATCTCGGCCGAGTAGTACGTGCGACGCTCGGTCGCCTCCTGGTCGGCGATCAGGCGGGGGCGGAGCGCGACCGCCCGAGCGACCATCTCCTCAGGGGTCAGCCCTGGCTCTGGAGGCTCGAGCCTGGCCCCGACCGTCCCAGCACTGCTCATCGAGCGGATCGTAGGGCAGGATCGGCGGCCGGAGTTTGCAGCGCGCGCACGATCGCTTGAGCCACCGCGCGGGCCCCGGACGCACCCATCACGATCGTGTAGTGGTTGACGTCGGGCACCGTGGTGACCCGCCGCTGGTCGGGCGCCTCGGCCACCCAGGCCGCTGCCAGCTCGGGCGCGATCATCGGCGCGGGCTCGTCCTGGAGGCCGCGCGGTGCGCGGAGCATGTCGGCCGGCACGGCCAGCCGGTGGGCCGGCTTGCCGATCTCGAACAGCTCGTGCGCGTCGGCCCGCACGGCTTCCTTGGCCACCGTCGAGCGCAGCTCGGGCGCCGAGCCGCCGAGGTCATGATCGGCGTAGGCGATCAGATCGGAATCGAGCACGTCGCTGCCGGCCAGGGCCGGATGGGCCCGCCACCAGTCGTGATACGCCTCGCGATCGGCGAACGTGAGCTCGAGGCGCGCCAGGGCCGGCCCCAGGAACGCGGCCAGGAACGGCTCCGGATCGACGTTCTCGAGCGCGGGGCTGGTCAGGCCGCCGTCGACCAGAACCGCGGCATGCACGCGCTCGGGATGGTCGGCGGCGAACCGCGCCACCGCGTACGCCCCCAGCGAGTGGCCGACCAGGACCGCACGCTCCAGA
>DATIEI010000252.1:0-6827 GCA_035455845.1 Solirubrobacteraceae bacterium | reverse complement strand
AGGCGGCGTGAGCCCGGTCTGCGGCTCTTGCACGGAACGTGAGAAGGTGAGCGTCGATACGGCGGTCGGGGGTCGGTATGGCCCCGGGTTGCGAGAGGGAGCGTGCCGAGGCAGCAACCGAAGGCACGGAGTACCAGTTGCGGCGCTCGCTGGCGGACCGGCTCGTAGTAGCGGTGAAGCTCCTGCTTGCTGGGGTGGGGGTGGAGCGAAGGGGCCGGCTGACCGGGATGTTTGGTTCGGTCAACCGGGGCCGTGAGGCTCTGGGAGGAAGCGAAGGAGAACATGCCAAAGCCTGACGTGAAGCCGTTTGTGATTCCCAAGCATCTGGTGTGGGAGGCGTGGCGGCGGGTGGCGGCCAATCAGGGTGCCCCCGGGGTGGATGGGCAGGCGCTGGAGGAGTTCGAGGCCGATCTTGGGAACAACCTCTACAAGGTCTGGAATCGGATGAGTTCGGGCACCTGGTTTCCGCCTGCGGTGAGGGCGGTTGAGATCCCCAAGCCGCATGGCGGCGGGGTCCGTGTGCTCGGCGTGCCCACGATCGCGGACAGGATCGCCCAAACGGTGGTGGCCATGTATCTGGAGCCGCTGGTGGAGCCCAGGTTTCATCCCGACTCCTATGGTTACCGGCCGAGGAAGGCGGCGCTGGACGCGGTCGGTAGGTGCCGGGAGCGGTGCTGGAAGTACGACTGGGTGATCGATCTGGATGTCCAGAAGTTCTTGGAGGCATCGTCACACTGCCAACGCGTTCATGGGGGTGGTGTCGAACAGGCTGGTTTCGGCTTGTGGGACCAGTATTCGCAGGCCTTTTCGGCGTCCGTTGCGGACGTGGAGGGCTTGCAGCTCGCCGCGCTTGACACGCTGCAACACCGTCTGGCGGCTGACGCCGAGGATGCGCATCGCGTCGACGATCGGAACGTAGCCAGGTGGGGCGTCTTCGACGAACAGGCCGCGGAGGTGGTCGTTGACGCGGATCCGCCAGGGGGCGCCAGGGGTGTCTTGCTCGCCGCGGATGAAGCCGGCTTGGAGCCAGCGGAAGATCGTGGAGGCGGCGACGCCGAGCTCGTCGGCGGCCTTGCCGACGGGCAGCAGCTCGCCGTCGGGCGGCTCGGCCGGCGGTGCGTATGCGGGGATGTTGCGGTAGCGCCGCAGACCGCCGACGATGATCGCGGTGAACCGTTCGCCGCGGGCGGAGCGGCGGCCTTGACGGTTGAGGATCCCGGCGATCCGACCGTCGTCGTAGTGGACGGCGAGCCGTTTGATCAGCTCGATGGTGTCCTCGTCGGTACGGACTGCCGGCTGTGGTTTGGGGAGCGGGACGGCGAGCTCGGTGATCGCGCCGCCTTTCCAGCGGATGGTGAGCAGCGCACGGCGTTCTTCTCGCTCGAGTGTGATGGTCACGTCCTCGATCAGGCAGCGGATCAGCTGTTTGCGGTCCCGGTCGGTAGTGGTGGGCGCGGACCACACACGGCCGAGGTCGGCACCGAGTGCCAACAGCCGCTCGCGCTCCTGGGTTGTGAGCGTGCGGGGCCGTTGCTGCTCGCGCAGCGCCAGCTCGGCCTCTGCCTTGGCGAGCTCGCCGAGTGCGTTCTCCCAGTCACGTTCCAGGCCGCGGGCGACGAGCCGGTGCTCCGGTTCGACCTGGCGATAGCGCCGCTCGGCTCGCTCGGCCTGGTATCTAGCGCGTTCGACCTGCAGCCGCCACTGCTTCAGCGCGGCGTCGTGGTCTTGCTCGAGCGCTTCAGCTGCTTGCAGCGCGGCTTTGACGCCGGCGGGGGTGAGTGCGGCGAGCAGCGCGCCGGTCACGGCCTGGTCGATCTGACCGCCGCCGACCCTGACGCACCATTCGCCGCGGTTCTCGACCAGGATGCTGGCGGGGCAGTGATAGGCCGGGCTCTTGTGCCCGCGACGACCTTGATAGTGCACCTTGAGTTTGCGTCCGCACCGGCCGCACACCGCGATCCCTTGCAGCAGTGCCTGTCCCTCGCGGACCGCGCCGCCGGGCTCGTGCGCGCGCGGACGCGTGTTGCCGGCGATCCGCTCACGGTTTCGCTCAAACGTGGCCTTGTCGATGTAGCCGGGGTGGTGATCCCAGATCAACACCCCCCATTCTTGCTGGGGGAGGCGACGCAACCGCTGGCGTGTGTTGCCGTGCTCGTCGACATACCGCTCCCGACGGGTCTTCCCGAACGCGTACGCGCCGGCATAGACGGGGCTCTCGAGCACGCTGTGGATCTGATGGTAGGTCGGGGTGACCCACCGCAGCTCACCGCCCTCCCAGCGGCGCAGCGGGAACTGCACCCCCTCGCGGCGCATCCACAGCCACACCTGCCGGACCGAGCCGAGCTCGTCGAACCGGTCGAAGATCGTTCCGATCGCGCCGCGCACCGCCTCGTCGCCGTCGAGCAGGATCTCGCCTTCCTCCTCGCCCCACACCAGTCCGATCGGCAGCGCCTTGCGCAGCTCACCGCGCGCTGCCTTGTTGCGGATCCCGCCCTCCAGTCGGGCACGCAGCACGTGCAGCTCGGCCTCGCTCATCGTGCCCTTCAGACCGAGCAGCAGCCGGTCGTTGAACGATCCGGGGTGATACAGCCCGTCGGCGTCACCGATCACTGTGTCAGTCACCCCGCACAGATCCAACAGGCGGTACCAGTCAACGTTGTTGCGTGCCAGGCGCGAGACCTCAAGGCCGAGCACGAGCCCCGCGTGACCGAGCGCGACCTCCGCCGCCAAGCGGGCGAACCCGGTGCGCTCAGCGATCCCCGAGCCGGAGATCCCGAGATCCTCGTCGATCACCACGACCTGCTCGCGACAGAACCCGAGCTCGATCGCCCGCTCGACCAGCGCATACTGCCGCTGCGTGGACTCGACGTTGCGTTCAAGCTGCGCCTGCGAGGACTGCCTCAGGTACACGAACGCCTGACGGCGCAGATGCGAGCTGGTCAACTTCGAGTGTTCGCTCACCGCGACAGCTCCGATCGGCGCTCAGCCAACTCGGCCAGCTCCAACAGACAGAACGCGAGCGTGCGCGCTTCGCTCGGTCGCAAATGCGTGAGCACCGGCGGTGCCGGCGCGACCGGCCGGCCGTGCTCGTCGCACAACTCCCCAGCGTCCTCGTCGGTCAAGCACACCGTCACCAGCTGCAGATGGCCGCCGCCGACCACGCCCTCACTCATCCCGTCCAACCGTGCCAGCGCCTCCCAGCGATACTCGCTCATCGCCGGACACCTCCGGCGCGACCGTCTGCGCGATCAACGCCGCCAGCAGCGCCATCGCCGTCTCGCGCTGCTGCTCGCCGACCAACTCCCACAACGCCACCGCGGGCGCCGGGCTCTCGGCCAACTCCAGACGCAGCTGCACGATCGATCCTCGACCCCGGATCATCCCGCTCGGCCAGGACGACACGCTCAAGCAGCGGCTCCAGGATCCGCCGCGCGGCCAGCAAATCACCAAGCGACGCCAGCGTCCCCGCCTGCACCGCCTCCGGCCGAGCCTGCAAGTCCGTCCATACCGCGGGCACCAACAGCGTGCTGCCATCCGGCAACACCAAGATCAGCTCCAGCCGACCCCGCCGGCGCATCCAGCCCCTCAGCTCAAGCGACCGGCCCTCCCACGCGTGCGCCCGCCGCACGATCCGAACCGTCGCCGGAAAGCCATCGAGGTGGGCAGTGTGTCGTGTCTTCCTTCGGCAGCCTCGATCACTCGTGGCTGCTGAAGTTCCTCGAGCACCGGATCGCCGATCGACGGCTCTTGCGCCTGATCCAGAAATGGCTCAGGGCTGGGGTCATCGAGGACGGGAGCTGGTCAGAGACACCGCGCGGGACGGTGCAGGGAGCATCGGCCTCGCCGCTGCTGGCCAACGTCTATTTGCACTATGTCTTTGACCTCTGGGCCCATCAGTGGAGGCGCCGGTATGCGCGCGGTGAAGTGATCATCGTTCGCTACGCCGACGACTACATCGTGGGGTTCCAGCACCAACGGGACGCGCAGCGGTTCCTGGACGATCTCCGCGGCAGGCTCGCGCGGTTCGGCTTGGAGCTCGCGAGCGAGAAGACCCGGCTGATCGAGTTCGGGCGGTTCGCCGCCGAAAACCGCGCCGCCCGCGGGCAGCGCAAGCCGGAGACCTTCGACTTCCTGGGGTTCAAGCACATCTGCTCGAGTACCCGCAACGGGAAGTTCATGCTCAAGCGCATCACGATCGCGAAACGGATGCAGGCCAAGCTGCGCGAGGTCAACTTTGAGCTCAAGCGCCGCCGGCATCTCTCGATCGAGCAGCAGGGCAGATGGCTGGGAAGCGTCGTCCGCGGCCACATGGCCTACTACGCCGTTCCCGGCAACAGCGACAGGATCATCGCGTTCCACGACCAGGTCACACGGCACTGGCTCCGCGCGCTCCGTCGCCGCAGCCAGCGCAGCAACCTGCGGTGGTACCGGATGACCCACATCGCCGCCCGCTACCTCCCGCCTGTCCAACGGATGCATCCCTTCCCCAACGAGCGCTTCCACGCCAACACCCTGGGCAGGAGCCCGGTGCGTTAAATGCGCACGCCGGGATCTGAGCGGGGGGCCGCCGGCAACGGCGGTCCCTACCGCGATTCATGCCCGGACGCCTCGATCCTCCACGCCGATCTCGACTCGTTCTACGCCTCGGTCGAGCAACGCGACGATCCCCGTCTGCGCGGCCGCCCGGTGATCGTCGGGGCGGGCGTGGTGCTCGCGGCGAGCTACGAGGCCAAGGCGCGTGGGATCCGGACGGCCATGGGCGGCGGGTGGGCGCGGCGCCTGTGTCCCGAGGCCGTGGTGGTCCCGCCGCGTATGACGGCGTACTCGGAGGCGAGCAAGGCCGTGTTCAAGGTGTTCGAGGACACCGCCCCGGTGGTCGAGGGGCTGTCGATCGACGAGGCGTTCCTCGACGTGCGCGGCCTGCGCCACATATCCGGCACGCCGGTCGAGATCGCCGCGCGGCTGCGCCGGCGAATCCGCGAAGAGATCGGCCTGCCGATCACGGTTGGGGTCGCGCGCACGAAGTTCCTGGCCAAGGTGGCGAGCGCGGTCGCCAAGCCGGACGGCCTGCTCCTGGTCGCGCCCGAGCGCGAGCTCGACTTCCTGCATCCGCTCCCGGTCGAGCGGCTGTGGGGGGTCGGTCGGGTCACCGCCGAGAAGCTCCGCCAGCGCGGGATCACCACCGTCGGGCAGGTCGCGCTGCTGGCCGAGCGCGACCTGATCGCGATGCTCGGGCGCGCATCCGGCCGCCACCTCCACGCCCTCGCGAACAATTACGACCCACGGCCGGTCGAGGTGCGCCGCCGGCGCCGCTCGATCGGTGCGCAGCGAGCCCTCGGGCGGCGCCGGCGCTCGCAGGAGGAGCTGGCCACCTCGCTACTGGCGCTCGTGGACCGGGTTACACGGCGGCTACGCGCGGCTCATCGGGTGTGCCGGACGGTGGTCCTGCGGATGCGCTTCGAGGACTTCACGCGCGCGACCCGTTCGTACACGCTGCGCGAGGCGACCGATCAGACCCACACCATCCTGCAGGCCGCGACCGCGCTGCTCAGGGCGTCGCGGCCGATCATCGAGCGCCGGGGCCTCACGCTGATCGGAATCGCGCTCACGAATCTGGCGGACGCGGGGGCGGTGCAGTTGGTACTGCCGTTCGATCGCGCACGTGACCTCGACGCCGTGGTCGATAGCGTGCGCGACCGCTTCGGCTCCAAGGCGATCACGCGCGGGGTCTTGGTGGGCCGCGATCCGGGGATCTGGGTGCCGCTGTTGCCCGATTGATTACCCCGGGGCCACGCGCGCGCGGTCTGAACGCGCCGCGCTTGACCAGACGGGACACGCGGGATCAGCCGGGGCGCGACCGGCGCTCGGGGCCGGTGGGGCGCGCGGCGTCGGTCGTGGAGCGCGAGCTCAACCCGGGCGCGACCGGCGCTCGGCGAGCCGGGCCAGCGCTGCGTGCACCTCGGCGTCGCGCCGCTGCGCCTCGGGGTCGGTCCAGCGCCACCGCACGCCCGTCTCGATCGCGAACGTCGGCCGGTCGTGGTCCTGGACGTCGTGCACCTCGATCTCGACCGCCACCACGCCCTCGGCCAGGGCGTCGTCCAGCACCCGCGCGCGCCCGTACGCGGTGACCGCCACGTCCTCGGCGATGATCGCGAGCGAGACGCGCGGGTCGGCGCGCAGCCGCGCCACCGAGCCGCGGCCCGCGGCCAGGCCGATCAGTGCGTGTCGAGCTCCGGCGCGGATGGCGGCGGAGACGGGGATCGCGTGCGGCGCCTCGCCGACGGTGGCGAGGATCGTGACGGTGCCGGGTGGCCAGGCGGGCAGCACAGATTCACGCTATCGGGACACCGCGCGCACCGCGTGACGACCAGGCGCGGACGATCAGACGCGCATACCTCGTCACTGGGGGTCCGCGCGCTTGGCTGTGACGAGTTGCGGACGTGGTGGGCGTGTAGCTCGTCACGGAGGGCCCGCGCTTGGCTGTGACGAGTTGCGGACGTGGTGGGCGTGTAGCTCGTCACGGAGGGCGCGGCCGGCGTCATGTGACGGGTTATGCAGGTCACCGTGGCCGGTTGCCGCCGGGATGAGGGATCGCGCTCGCGTCGCCGGCTACCGCGCTCGGGTCGCCGGCTACCGCGCTCGGGTCGCCGGCTATCGCGCTCGCGTCGCCGGTTACCGCGCTCGGGTCGCCGGCTATCGCGCTCGGGTCGCCGGCTATCGCGCTCGCGTCGCCGGCTATCGCGCTCGGGTCGCCGGCTATCGCGCTCGGGTCGCCGGCTATCGCGCTCGGGTCGCCGGCTATCGCGCTCGCGTCGCCGGCTACCGCG
>DATIEI010000251.1:0-2179 GCA_035455845.1 Solirubrobacteraceae bacterium | reverse complement strand
CCGTGCTTGGCCGTCCCGGTGTCCCCCGCGTTCCCCGCGTTCAGATCGAGCGCCTGCTTGTAGTGCGGATGAAACTCGATGGGCAGCCACTTGTCCGACGCGTTGTGGTAGATCCGCGCCTTCGGCGTGATCAGGCCGTTGCGCACGCCGGTGGCCAGCTCCTCGATGGTCCGGAAGACGGTCACCTCGCCGGGCGTCAGCTCGATCCGGTACATGCCGCATCCTCTGCAGAATTAGGGGCCTGGATCTGCTTTCAGGATGCCAAATTCGTGCTCGGATTCGCTGCATCTTCCTGCACGATCGGGACGTGGGCGACGGTGGCAGTCGGAGTTTGGGGCGCAGGCCGAATCGCGCGGTTGCCCGGAGGGGAAACAACGGGCGAAGACGGGGTTAGCCTCGCGGGGTGGCTCGAGCGACCGGCGACGAGGTTGGCTTTCGAGAAGTGCAACGGATCGCGCGCCGCCGATCACCCTGGATTTTCGGTCCCGGCAGCCTCGTAGTTTGCGAGACCGCGCGGCTCGCGCGGATCGGACGTAAGTTGCCCCGATGAGCGACGTTCCCGCCTCGATTTCAGGGCCGGCCCTGGCTGCCCGCTCGGTCTCCAAACGGTTCGGATCAGTGGTGGCGCTCGATCGGGTATCGCTCGACGTGCGCCGCGGCGAGTGCGTGGCCCTGATCGGCGAGAGCGGGTCGGGCAAGACGACGCTGCTCCGTTGCTTCAATCGGCTGACCGATCCGGACGACGGACGGGTCCTGGTGGACGGCGCCGATGCAGCGGCTGTCGATCCGGTGCAGCTGCGCCGGCGGATCGGCTACGTCCCGCAGGACGGTGGCCTGTTGCCGCACTGGCGCGTGCGCCGGAACGCGGCGATGGTGCCCTGGCTCCGTGGCGCGCCCGACGCTTCGGCGCAGGCCGATCGGGCGCTGGCGTTGGTGGGCCTCGATCCGACCGCATTGGGTGAGCGCTGGCCGCGCGAGCTCTCCGGCGGGCAGCGCCAGCGGGTCGCGGTGGCACGCGCGCTCGCCGCGAGTCCGGACATCGTCCTGCTGGACGAGCCGTTCGGCGCGCTCGACGCGATCACCCGCGCCGACCTGCAGGCCGGATTCGGGTCGCTCCGCCGCGAGCTGGGCGTCACGGCGCTGCTGGTCACCCACGACCTGACCGAAGCGGAGCGACTAGCGGACCGGATCGCGGTGATGCACCAGGGGCGCATCGAACAGGTGGCCCCGCCGGCGGAGCTGCGTGACGCCCCGACCACCGACTACGTGCGCACGCTCCTGGCCCGGGCGCGGGGTGAAGCGTGACACGGCCCGGGTGCCTCCGGTCGTCCGCACCCAGGCTGGCGCTCGACGCGCCGCGGTGGCCAGGCCGGCGGTGGCTCGGCGTGGTTTCGCTCTCGCTGGTCCGTGGGAGTCTCCCGTTGCCGGCGCTTGGGCAGGTGCCGGCGCCGCGAGCGGCCGGCAACGATCGCCCGGTGATCGTCGCCTCCAAGCCGTTCGGCGAGTCCTACCTGCTGGCGGAAATGTTCGCTCAGCTGCTCGAGGCCCGAGGTGTTCGCGCGGAGCGCCGGCTCGGCCTCGGCGCCACCGAGATCGCGTTTACCGCCCTCGAGCGTGGCACCATCGACGTCTACCCCGAGTACACCGGCACCGGCCTGCTCGCGATCCTGCATGAGCGGCCGAGCTCGGACCCGCGCGAGGTCTACGCCCGCGTGGCGCGCGAGTGTCGCGAGCGGTTCGGAGTGCGCTGGCTGCCGCCGCTCGGCTTCCAGAACACCTACGCGATTGCGGTGCGGCGGCCGACCGCCGACAGCCTGCACCTCCGGAGCCTGAGCGATCTCGCCAAGGTGGCTCCGATGCTCCGGGCCGGCCTCACCCCCGACTTCATCGGCCGCGACGACGGGCTGCCGGGCCTGGGCCGTGCATACGGCATCCGGTTCCGCGAGGTTCGGGCGCTGCTGCCGGCCATCAAATACCAGGCGTTGACCGCGGGGCAGGTGGACGTGATCGACGGCTACAGCACCGACGGCCTCATCCTCAAGTACGATCTGGTGGTGCTGGCCGACGACCGCGCATTCTTCCCGCCCTACGAGGCCGCCGCGATAACCGCGCCCGGCCTGGCCGAGCGGCGCCCGGAGGCCGTGGCCGCACTCACCGAGCTGAGCGGTCTCTTGCGTGA
>DATIEI010000250.1:0-36409 GCA_035455845.1 Solirubrobacteraceae bacterium | reverse complement strand
TGTCGTACAGGCCGGCCGGCTCGACCAGCCACCCCATGTTTGTCTTCGGAAGCTCCGCCGGAGCGGAGTTGACGAACCCGGGATGACCGGGCAGGCGGCTCTCACCCACGCGCAGGTCGTCCCAGTCGCCTGCGCGGACGTAGTACGGCGAGTAGTAGTTGACGGCGAGAAAGTCGATTGGCGCGCAGATCGTGCTCATGTCACCGGTCTCGATCAGCTCGGCCGGCGGCAGGAGCTCTGCCCGAACCGCGTCGGGATAGGTGCCATGGAACACGGGCTCGAGGAAGATCCGGTTGTGCTCGGCGTCCAGCACCGCCGCCAACTCGAGCGCGTCCTCGCTGGTTGGGCGGACCGGATGGAGGTCGAGCGAGATGCCGATCGCCGTGCGGCCCGGCAGCGAGCTTCGCATCGCCTCCAGGGCCAGGCCGTGACCGAGCAACAGGTGATGGGTCGCCGCGGCGGCCAGCCCGTAGTCGGTCTTACCCGGCGCGTGCGTCCCCACGCGATAGCCCTGGTTGGCCGCCTGCTGGGGCTCGTTCATCGTGATCCACATCGCGACGTGGTCCCCGAGCGCCTGGGCCAGCAGCTGCGCGTACTCCGCGAAGCGCTCGGCCGTCTCACGGTTGGCCCACCCGCCCTCGTCCTCGAGCGCCTGGGGCAGATCCCAGTGATACACGGTGGCCACCGGCATGATTCCTCGGTCGCGCAGGCCGGCGACCAGCGCGCGGTAGTAATCGAGTCCGCGCTCGTTCACGGCTCCGCGACCGGTGGGCTGGATCCGCGGCCAGGCGATCGAGAAGCGATAGCCGTCAACGCCGAGCTCGCTCAGCAGCGAGAGATCCTCGTCCATCCGGTGATACGAGTCGCACGAGATGTCGCCCGTGTCGCCGCCGTGGGTCTTGCCCGGCGTGTGGCTGTACGTGTCCCAGATCGACCGGCCGCGTCCGTCCTCGTGCACGGCGCCCTCGATCTGGTAGGCCGAGGTCGAGACACCCCACAGGAAACCGGGTGGAAAGCGGCGTGCCCCCGGCGCGCCATTGGCTGACGTCCCAGTCATGTCTTCTCCTTAGAACTCGAAAGTGCGAACGCGGCGGTGGCGCCCGCTTCCGTGGTGAGAGGAGGCACGGGAAGCGGGCGCCTGTGCGGCTAGCTAGTCGGCCGCAGGTGCAGGATCACGACCTCGTTGGTGGGCGAGTTCGGGCTACCCGATTGATACGGGTTGCTTTCCGAGGGCCAGCCGGTGAACTGGCTGGTGTTGTACTCGTCGAACGCCACCCCGAAGGTGGTCGGGATGATCGGCAGGTTCGCCGCCACGTACTCCTCGATCGGCGCGACCGCCGCCTGCTGCTCCGCAGCCGTCGGCGCGGCGGCCAGCTTCGCCAGCATCGCGTCGACATTCGGGTCCTTCAGCCGCTCGAAGTTACCGGCGGCATTGTCGGTGACCAGAGCGCTGTTCAGCCACGTGCTGTACAGCTGGTACGGCGCCACGCTCGTCTGCGACCAGCGCTGCGACAGCTGAAAGTTCCCGCTGGCGAGGTCACCCGACCAGGCGGTAACCGACTGACCGACGAACTTGGCGTCGATCCCCGCCTGACGCAGCCACCGCGCGATCATCGCGTCGCCGGCGGCGTAGTCGCTGAACGAGGAGGGATTGGTGATGTCGATCTTCAGCGTCTGGCCGGACTTCGTCCGAAACAGTCCGTCGCTGCCCATCACGTATCCCGCGTCCTGGAGCACCTTCTTGGCTCCGGCGATGTCCGAATGCGGGTTCAGTGTCTGGTTGGCGACTGACGGCGCCAGGAACTGCTGAAACACCGGGAGGGTCAGGCCGCTCGCGTTGCTTGCCGGCGGCGCGATCCCGCCATGTGCCTGCTGGCTGATCGCCGTGCGGTCGATGGCCAGGCTGATCGCCTTGCGAACCGCCAGCTGGTTGGTCGGGAACTTCTCCAGGTTCGGGATCAGGCTGTTCGTCTGAACCGGCACGAACCACACCTTGTGGTTGGGGTGACCGGCGACGAACACCTTCTCGACGCCCGGGATGAAGTTACCGGCCCAGGTGAGCTGGTCGGTCTGCAGCGCCGAGAGGGCCGCATTGGCCGACGCATACACCGGGAACTGCACCGTGGACACGGCGGGCTTGCCGCCCCAATAGTTGGGGTTGGCCTTCAGCGTGATGCCCTGCGAGGTGAAGTTCGAGACTGTATACGGCCCCGATCCCATCGGGTTGGCGTCCACGTACTTGCCGGGGTCACCGACCTTGCCGTAGGTCGCCTCCGGAACGATGTACACGCTCGTGATGTTCTGGAGGTTCGAGTACTGCGGCGATGGGAACGTGAGCGTCACCTGGTTGCCGGACGAGCTGACGCTCTGTGTCGACAGCCCGGTGATGTTCGCGGCCGGGTACTTCTTGATCAGGTTGTAGGTGAAGGCGACGTCAGCCGCGGTGAGCGGACTGCCGTTCGACCATTTCACCCCGGGGCGAATCGTGAACGTGATCGACTTGCCGCCGTTCGACCACGTGTATCCGGTGGCCAGCCAGTTGTACTGCTGCCCCGGTTTGATCGCGTTGAACTGGAGTAGCGGTTCGTAGACGAGCGACGTCGCACCGAGCAAGGTCGCCGCCGACGACGGCACGTATGGGTTGAAGTTCTTCGTGATCGAGTTCTGCTGGCTCGACTCGACGGTCAGCACCGCGTTGCTGCTGCTGCTGCTCGCCTTCCCGTTGCCGGAGCTCGAGCTGCTGCTGGTTCCGCCGCAGCCGACGAGGATTGCGGCGACGACGACCGCTGCGCACCCGGCGAGCCATGATCGCTGATGAATCCAACGTTTCATCGAGGATCACCTTCCTCTCTGCTAAAAGAGCCTTGTCACGTATGTGGACAGCCACGGCATTGGTGCGAACCAAGGCCGTGTCGCGTATGAGACGGGTTCCGTGCCCCCGGGTGAGGCCGGGGGCACGGGCTTAAGCGAATGGCCGAGCCTGCCTCGAACTCGGCTTGCGCCCGGCGATCACTTCATCTGCTCGCGCCTCCCTTCGTCCTCATTGCCCCGCGGCCGCTCAGGACCGGGCGATTCGGTCTCAGGCGCCGCGCCGTCCAGCAGCCAGCAGGCGGCGCCGCGTCCGGGACCGGTCTCGATCAGAGGCGGCTGCGTCTCGCAGCGCAGGTGCGCGTATGGGCAGCGGGGGGCGAACCGGCAACCCTCGCCCACGGGTACCCGTGGCTGGGTGCTCGGCCGCCGTACGGCTGCGGCTTCATCGCGCTGCAGTTGGCGCCCGAACGCGTCGGGATCGGGCGCGGCTGATATGAGCAGCTGCGTGTATGGGTGGGAGGGATTCTGGGTCACCTGCTCGGCCGGTCCGCGCTCGACGATCTCGCCCGCGTACGTCACGAGGATCTGGTCTGCGAAGTAGCGCGCCGACGCGATGTCGTGGGTGATGTAGAGCACCGCGAGGTCGAGCCGGCGCCGGAGCTCGTCGATCAGGTCCAAGACCTCGAGGCGTATCGAGACGTCGAGCATGGACACGGGCTCGTCGGCGAGCAACACGCGCGGCGAAGCGGCGAGCGCCCGCGCGATCGCCACCCGCTGACGCTGCCCGCCGGACAGCTCGTGCGGATACGCGTCGCGGAATTGCGCCGGGGGCGTGAGGCGGACCTGGGTCAGCAGCTTGTCGAGCTCGGCGGCGACTTGGCTGGACTCGAGGCCGGTGCGCTTTCGGTGCACGCGGAGCGCGCGCTCGAGGTGGTAGCGCACCGTATGCACCGGGTTGAGCGAGGCAAACGGGTCCTGGAAGACCATCTGGACCTCGCTCTTGTAGGCGCGGAAGCCGCGGTGCGCGGCGGGGTCGATCGGCTTTCCGTCAAGTTCGATCTGGCCGCCCGAGCGCGGTTCCTGGCCGGCCAGCAGCCGCGCCACCGTCGTCTTGCCGGAGCCGCTCTCACCCACGAGGGCGACGATCGTTCCACGGCGAAGCTCGAGCGACACCTCGTGGGCGGCCGAGAGCACCGCTGCGTGCCGACCCCGCCCGAGCCGGTAGCGCTTGTCAAGGTGCATCGCTTCAAGCGCGACTGGGCCAGGGCCGGCGAGGCTCGCACCGCCGTCCGCTTCAGCGTCCGGCTGTGTCGGCGTGGCCGCGCCGACGGCGGCCGCTGCGCCCCGCTGCGCCGCGGCTGCGGCGTGGGCCGGGTCAACCTGCTCGGCGGTTACGAACGGGCACGCCGTGACGTGCGCCGAGTCCGCGGGTCCGGCCGGGAGCAGCCGCATAGCGACGCCGGTGCAGCTGTCGGTCGCGAACTGGCAACGCGGTTCGAACGGGCATCCGGGCGTGGTCCCGCGGAGATCCGGCGGAGAGCCTGGAATTCCCAACAGCTTCTGGCGAGGTCCGCGCAGACGGGGGAAGGAAGTCAGCAGGCCCTGCGTGTATGGATGGGCCGCGTCGGTGCGAATCTGCTCGCGGGTGCCCGATTCGACCAGCTGACCGGCGTACATGATCACGATCCGGTCGGCGATCTCGAGCAGCAGCGACAGGTCGTGCGTGATGAACACGACCGAGAATCCCAGCCGTTCCCTGAGCTCGAAGATCTCGGCCAGAATCTCGCGCTGGACGACGACGTCGAGGGCGGTCGTGGGCTCGTCCATGATCACCACCTCGGGCTCGGCCGCCAGCGCCATCGCGATCATCACCCGCTGGCGCATGCCACCCGAGAGCTCGTGCGGATAGCTCCCCAGGCGGGCCCGCGGAATGCCGACCATCTCGATCAGATCGACGACTCGATCGTGGCGCTCCGGCGTCGTCAGCAAGGCATGCGCCTCGAGCGCGTCAAGTAGCTGGTCGCGCACGCGCAACACCGGGTTCAGGCCGTTCATCGCGCTCTGGAAGACAATCGCGATCTCACGCCAGCGAAGCGCACGCAGCCGCGCGGCCGAGGCGGCGAGCACATCGACGTCACTGGTGCCGGCGCGGCGGCCGTGGTAGGTGACGCTTCCGCTGGTGATCATCGCGGGCGGACGGAGCAGCCTGACTGCGCCGTAGGCGAGCGTCGATTTGCCACAGCCGCTCTCGCCTGCGAGCCCGATCACCTCGCCGCGGTGCAGAGTGAGGTCGACATTCCGCACCGCCCTGACGTCGCCGCCCGCCGATGCATAGGCGATCGACAGGTCCCGGATGTCGAGCACCGGCTCGCGCGGGGGCACCGGCGGCACAGTGATCTGGCCGGCCGGAGGGACCGCGTGGCGCAGATCGGATTCGGCCCGTGCGGTCATGCCGGCACGTCCTTCCGATGATCGCCCATCGTCACGACGTCGTCCCGGATCACCGGCGTGGGATCGGCGGGTCGCCATGAACGGCGGCTGATCTTTCGCGGCCCCGCCGTCCGCAGGCGCGGGTTGCCCAGCTCGTCCAGTCCAAAGTTCAGCAGCACCAGGCTCATGCCGAGCAGCGCCGCGAACACGCCCGGCGGGCCGTACCACCACCATGCGCCCAGCTGCACCGCGTTGGAGCTCTGGGCCCAGTACAGCATCGTCCCGTAGCTCCAGGTCGATAGATCCGAGACGCCGAGGAAGGCCAACGCAACCGAGGTGAGGATCGCGTACAGGACGGTGCCGACGAAGCTGGCGGCGATCAGGCCGATCTCGTTGGGGAGGATCTCGAAGAAGATGATCCGCCAGTTGCTCTCCCCGCTCTCACGCGCTGCGGCGACGAAATCGCGGCCCCGCAACGAGAGTGTCTGGGCTCTGATGACCCGCGCTCCCCATGGCCAGCCCAGCGCGCTCAGGACGATGGCTGTCGGGAGCTCGCCCGTGTTGGGGAGGTACCCGAGGATCACCACGAGCAATGGAAGGGCAGGCAGTATCAGGAACACGTTGGCCAGGAGCGAGAGCCCCTCGTCGGACAGGCCGCCGAGGAACCCGGCCGACGTCCCGATCACCACCGACAGGAGCGTGGCGATGAGCCCGGTGAGCAGGCCGAGCACGACCGTCGAACGCGTGCCGACCAGCAGCTGGGAGAGCACGTCCTGACCGGTCGCGGTCGTGCCCAGCAGATGCGAAGCGCTCGGGGCGGTGGGAAGCGCCTGGCTCGGAATCGTCGCCGACGGGTCATACGGCGCGATCCAAGGGCCGATGATCGCCACCAGGATGAACAGGCCGAGAATGACCGCGCCCACGCGGGCCTTGCCCGGAAGTCGCCTGAGCATTGCGCCGCGCCTTGCGACGACAGCCGCCGCAGCCTGCTCGGCGCCGCCCGGGAGGGGCTCGGCAGGAGCGGCCAGCGCCGACATCAATCGGCCCCCCTGGTTCGCGTGCGCGGGTCGGCGAAGAAGTAGACGATGTCAGCGATCAGGCACGCCAGCAGCACCGAGAGCGAGATGACCAGGAAGATGCCCTGGAGCATCGGGAAGTCGTCAGAGGTCACCGCGTTGTAGAGCGTCAACCCCACGCCGGGATAGGAGAAGACGATCTCCATAACGAGCGCACCCGCGACCACGAAGCCGAGCGAGAGCGCGAAACCGGCGAGGTTCGGCAGGATCGCGTTGCGCGCGGCGTAGGTCATCATCACCCGGCGCGTGGGCAAGCCCTTCGCCTGGGCCACCAGGACATAGTCCTCGGCGATCGTCGTGATCATCACGTTGCGCATCTGCAACATCCAGCCGGCCATCGAGGTGATCACGATCGTGAACGCCGGCAGGACGGAGTGGTAGGCAGCGCTTGAGATGAACGACCAGTTCCACCCCGGCGAGAGCCCCAGGCTGTAACCCTGGCCGAACGGGAACAGGCCCCAGCTCACGGCGAACACCTGAATCACGACCAGAGCCAGGAAGAAGTACGGCGTCGCCTGCAGGAACGTGAAGCCGGGCATTATCCGGTCGAGGACGCCGCCCCGCCGCCAGGCGGCGAGGATCCCCAACAGGGTCCCCAAGACGAAGCTGATGATGGTTGCGGTTCCGACCAGGATCAGCGTCCAGGGGAGCGTCTGGGCGAGCACCGTGGTGACCTTGGACGGGTATTGGTTGACCGACACACCCAGGTCTCCGTGCAACACGTTGCCCAGGTACGTGAAGTACTGGCTGAGCAGGCTGCCATGCGCATGTGTGCCGAATTGCGCCTCGAGCGCCCGCAACGACGATGGCTGGAGCTGCGGGAACTTCGCCAGCATCGTGTTCACCGCGTTGCCCGGCATCACGCGCGGGATCGCGAAGTTGACCGTGATCGCCACCCAGGCCGCGACGACGTAGAACGTCAATCGACGGGTGATGAACCACATGGCCTCTCGTGCTCCTCCTCAATACCTCGCGGCTACGGTGAAAACGCTACCGGAATCGTTTCGTGCGTGTCAAGCCCCTGTTCTACGGTGATTACTGCCTGATTTCCGCGGGTCTGCTGCGGGAATTCCGCACTATTGGAGGCTGTTGGCGAAAGCGTACTTGTAACGTTTCGTAAGTCGTGATTGAATAGTCGCAATGAGTTCCACCACGAGCCCCGAGAATGGCCGCGGCAACCGGCTGACGATCCGCGAGGTCGCGGACCTCGCCGGCGTCTCGACCGCGACCGTCTCGCGCGTGATCAACGGTCGCGCGGAGGTGTCCGACCGGGCGCGCAACGCCGTGCTGCGAGTGGTGCGCGAATACGGCTACAGCACCAATCGCACGGCTCGCGGCCTGTCGGCCGGACGCACGGGCCTGGTGGGGGTGACCACGCCGGTCGTGCACCATTCCTACTTCGCGGTGATCCTCGACGGTGCCGGCGAGGCGCTCTACGAGCAGGACATGCGGATGGTCCTGTGCCCCACCCACCACGAGCACGATCGCGAGGCGTCGTTGCTCGAGCGCCTGATGCAGGGCACGACCGATGGCGCGCTGCTGATCCTGCCCGAGGAGTCACCGGACGAGCTCGCCGCCCTGCACGAGCACGGCTACCGGTTCGTGATCGCCGACCCGCTCAAGCAGCTCGACGAACGCGTTCCCACGGTGTCCGCGGCACATTCCTCGGGGGCCGGTGAGGCGGTCGAGCATCTGCTCTCGCTGGGCCACCGGCGGATCGCCGCGATCACCGGGCCGCGCGGATGGATCGCCACCGAGGAGAGACTGCGCGGCTACCGCGGTGCGCTGGCGGCGGCCGGGGTCATGCCCGCTCCGGACCTCGTGGTCGAATCGAACTTCCACGCCGAGGGCGGCATCGAGGCGGCGCTGTCGCTGCTCGATCTACCCAATCCACCCACCGCGGTGTTCGCGTTCAACGACATGCTGGCCATCGGCGTCATGCAGGCGGCCCGTCGGCGCGGCATCCGCATCCCCGAGGATCTGTCCGTGGTCGGCTTCGACGACACATTCGAGGCTTCGATCGTCACGCCCACACTCACCACGGTGCGCCAGCCCCTGGCCGAGATGGGCCGGATGGCGGTCAACCTGCTCGTCCGCCAGCTCCAGAACCAGCGGATCGAAGCACTGCACGTGCAGCTCGAGACCAAGCTTGTCGTGCGCGAGTCGACCGCGCCGCCCGCCTGACGGCCCGCGGCGCACCCTGCGGTGGATCGGGCTGGCCTCGATCGCGGACGTGGCGGTCATCTGGGCCAGGACCGACGACGGCATCCGCGGCTTCCTGGTGCCGACTTCAAGTCCGGGGTCCAGCGCTCGGAACATCGAACCGAAGCTCGGCATGCGCGCGTCGATCCAGTGCGACGTCGCCGTCGATGATGTGCGGTTGGGCGAGGAGGACATGCTTCCCGACGCGACCGGTCTCAAGGCGGCCCTGTCGTGTCTGAACGAGGCGCGCTACGGGATCATGTGGGGCGCGCTCGGCGCCGCCCGCGACGCGTATGAGTCGGCGCTGGCCTATTCCGTGCAGCGCCACCAGTTCGACCGGCCGATCGCGAGCTTCCAGCTCACCCAGCAGAAGCTCGTTGACATGGTTCTGGAGATCCAGAAGGGCCTACTGGTCGCCTTGCACACCGGCCGCAGCAAGGATGCCGGAACGCTCAGGCCCGAGCAGATCTCGTTCGGCAAGCTCAACAACGTGCGCGAGGCGATCGCGATCTGCCGCGAGGCCCGCACGCTGCTCGGCGCCGACGGGATCACGCTCGATCACACGCCGATGCGCCACGCCAACAACCTCGAGGCCGTGCGCACCTACGAGGGAACGGACGAGGTCCACACGCTGATCATGGGGCGGGCGATCACCGGCATCCCGGCGTTCGCCTAATCGCCGGGCCGCCGCGGCCGCCCGCCGCCGAGGAACGACTCGACGAACTCGGGGCTCGCGCCGAGCTCCGCGGGGGTGCCCTCCATGACGAGTCGCCCGCCGCCCAGCACGTACGTGCGGTCTGAGATCTCGAGCACGGCGCGCGCGCGTTGCTCGACCACGAGCACCGAGGCACCGGTGGTGGCCAACCGGCGCACGTGTTCACCGAGCACGGACGCCGCGATCGCGGGGGCGAGGTTCGCGGTCGGCTCGTCGAGGACGACAAGTGACGGCTCGAGCATCAGCGCGCGGCCCATGGCGAGCATCTTGCGCTCGCCGCCGCTCAGCTTGCCGGCGCGCCGGGTGAGCATTGTGCGCAGGCGTGGAAACACCTCGAGCACGTGCGCGATCCGGGCCGGCAGCTCACGCGGCCTGAGCAGGTAGCCGCCCATCTCGAGGTTCTCGCGGACGGTGAGCGGCGCGAACACGTCGTCGATCTGCGGCACATAGCCCACACCGATCCGGGCGACGTTTTCCGATGGCCAGCCGGTGACGTCCTGGTCACCGACCACGACGCGCCCGGCCATGACCTCGACCAGCCCAACGATCGCCTTGAGCAGGGTGCTCTTGCCCGAGCCATTCGGGCCGACGATTGAGACGACCTCTCCCGGGGACACTGCGATCGATACGCCGTGCACGACCGGGCTGCGCTCATAGCCCGCAGTCAGCTCGACCGTGCGGAGCTCGATGCCGCCCACCGGATGATCGATCAGCGCCACGGCCCCATCCCGGTCAGCCGACAAGATAAGCCTCTACGACCTCTTCGCGGGCCCGCAGCGTCTCCATCGTTCCCTCGGCCAGCACCCGCCCCTCAGCCATCACGATCACCGGATCGCAGAACTCGTCCATGATCGACAGCTCGTGCTCGACCATCACCACGGTCATGCCCGCCTCACACAGCGAGACGAGCCGCATGCCGATCTGATGTGCGAGCCGCGGATGGACGCCGGCCATCGGCTCGTCCAGCAGCAGTACCTCTGGAGCGGTCATCAGCGCGCGCATGATCTCGACCAGCCGCCGCTGGCCGCCGCTCAGATCCCCGGCATAGCGGTCGGCCAGGTCGAGCAGCCCGAAGCGGTCGAGCATCGCCCGCGCCTGCTCGACCGCGTCGCGCTCCTGCGCGCCCCAGTACCGGCGCCCTAGGAGCGCCCCCTTGACGCTGTCCCCGCGCTGCTCGGGGATCGCGGACAGGAGGTTCTCGATCACGGTCAGGCGCTTGAACTCGCTGGCCAGCTGAAACGTGCGGACCAGGCCGAGGCGGGCGCGGCGGTAAGCGGGCAGGCCGGTGACGTCCTGGTCGCGGTAGGTGATGGTGCCCGCAGTTGGCGGCAGGGTGCCGGCGAGCATGGCGAGCGCGGTCGACTTGCCCGCGCCGTTCGGCCCGATGATCCCGGTCAGCCGGCCGCGCTCGAACGACATCGAGACGTCGTCGACCGCGTGCACGCCCTCGAAGCTGCGGGTCAGGCCCGAGCAGCTGAGCATCACGTTGCCGGCGTAAGGGTCGCGCGGGGCGGTGATCGCGGTCGCGGCCGCCGTGGGCAGGTCGGCGTCGGGTGCCTCGGGCGGCTGCGGACGCTCGCCCACGATCACGCGTCGTCGCTCGGGAAGGATCCCCTGGGGCCGGAACCACAGGAACAGCACGATCAGCAGGCCGATCACCACCCACTGCAGCGCGGGCACGAGATCGGGGTTGTTGGCGTTGGCCGGTATGTAGCGCGTGGCCTCCTCGAACGTGACCGGCACGAGGATCGCGCCGAGAACCGCCCCGCGATGGTTGCCCAGGCCGCCGATGATCACCGCGGCGAACAGCACCACGGTCTCGGCATACCCCCAGGCCTGAGGATCCCACAGGCTGATGAATCCGACCAGCACGCCACCGGACAGGCCGGCGATGGCACCCCCGATGACCAGCGAGGAGGTGCGCAGCGCGGCGAGGTTCTTGCCCAGCGAGTCAGCCACCAGGTCGTTGTCGCGCATCGCGCGCAGGGACCGGCCGTAGGGCGACTCGGTCACCCGGACCACGAACCGGTAGGTGAGGAACGCGAGCGCGAGTGCGACGATGCCGTAGCCCCACTGGTAATTGACCGATTGCGGATTGAACGTGTTCTCGAGGGGCGCCGGCACCAGCGAGAGGCCGGCGGCGCCGTTCACCAGCGGCTTGTAGTTGGTGACCAGCAGGTTGAACATGACCGCGGTGACCAGCAGGCCGACCGCGGCGAAGTCGCCGCGCAGGCGCCGTCCCACCACGGCCGCGAACGGAATCGAGATGAGCCCGCCGACCAGCGCGGCGCCGATCCAGGGCAGCGGGAAGGGAAGGCCCAGGCCGCCGATGTAGGACTGAAATCCACCGTTGGCGCTCTGCGCGGGCAGCGACAGCACGGCGGCCGCGTATGCCCCCGCGGCCTGGAAGATGATGAATCCGAAGTTCGTGACCCCGCCGATCCCGAACTGCTGGCTGAGCCCCAGGCAGGCGATGGCGTCGACGCCGGCGTAGACGAGGAGCGTGGTGATGTAGTAGGCCATCGCCCGGCGCTACGCGCTGGCTCCGAGCAGGCCGCTGGGGCGCAGGGCCAGCATCGCGATCAGGATCACGAACGCCACGACGTCCTTGTAGTCGGACACGATGATCGACGCGCTGACCTCGGTGGCCACGCCGATGACCAGCGCGCCGAGCATCGCGCCGTACGGCTCGCCGGGGCCGCCCAGGAACACCGCGGCCAGGATCAGCACCAGGAACAGGTCGGTGCTGGTGGCGCCGAACGTGCCCGAGTCGAGCGCGAACACCACGCCGGCCAGGCCGCACAGCGCTCCGGTGATCAACCACGTGATCGTCACCACCCGGTCGGTCCGGATCCCGCAGTTGCGTGCCAGGTTGCGGTTGGCCGACGTGGCGCGCATCGCCTTGCCGAGGCGGGTGTACCGGATCAGCACGTGCACGAGCACCATCAGCACGATGCTGAGCGCGATGATCACGAGCTGAACGACGGTCAGGTCGAACCCGAGCGGCTTGACCGTCGCACCCTGGCTGGCCGTGTAGGACACGTTGGTCGGTCCCGCGATCGCCTGGGTTCCGAACACCAGGATCAGCGTCATGCCCAGTGACACGATCACCATCCCAATCGGAGAGGTGCCTTTTCGCTGGAACGGCGTGTAGATGAGGTTGTTGAGGATGAACGACAGCAGCGCGCCCGCCGCGATGCCGGCGAGCGCGCTGATCCAGATCGACATCCCGCGCTGGTTGACCGCGTACGCCGCGTACGCCGAGACGACCATCACCCCGCCGTAAGCCAGGTTCAACACGTTGGTGACCGCGAACTGCAGAGTGAAGCCGACCGAGGCCACGGCGAGCACCGCGGCGGTCACCAGGCCGAAGCCGATCGATTCGACGAAGACGCTCACCGCATGATCAGGCGGGTCTCACTCACAGTCCGAGGGCGCGGAGCTGGGCGGTCGGGATGTTGGCGACGACGTTCACCTGCCCCTGGGGGCTGTAGGTATCGACCTGGAAGATGCCGGTCGAGTCGTGGTAGGCGTCGAAGCTGGTTGGCCCACCCGGCCCGACGTAGCGGATCGTCTTGCCCTGCTTGAGCGCGGCGGCGCCCTCGGCGAACGAGGACACGGTGGTCGCGCCAGGTGAGCCGTCGCCGATCTTCTCGATGCATGTCTTGAACACGGTGGGGCTCGTCGACTTGCACTGGATCATCGCCAGCGCGGCCAGGTTGATCCCGTCGTAGAGGTGAACCGCGCCCGGCGCGGTGAGGTAAGTGGAGAAGTCACCGGTCTGGCCGACCTTCCCCTTCTCGGCATAGATCGCCTTCGAGAACGCGCTGAACGCGGGGCCGCTCGTCTCGGTCACCAGGTTGTCGGCCCAGAAGTTCGCGAACGCGTTCCCGCCCACTGCCGCCGACACCGACTTGAACCAGTCGGGAGAAATCGTCGCCGAGGTGCCGATGACCGGCGGGAGCTTGCCGCCGTTCAGCTGCTTGACCTCGGACAGGAATGCGGCCTCGGGTGGTCCGAGCGCCTCGGTGAGGATCACGTCGGGCTTGGCGGCGACGATCTTCGCGGCCTCGGTGCGGAACGTGGTCGAGTTGAGATCGAGGGTCTCGTTGGCCACCAGGGTCTGGCCGGCCTTCTTGATCGCCGCGATGGCCGGCTGGATGAATGTCTGGGAACCGATGTCGTTGCCGAAAGCCAGCGCCACCCGCTTGTAGTGGCGCATGTTGTTGGCGATCCAGATCATCGCGTAGGACTCCGACAGGTCAGGCGGGACCAGTCGGTAGAAGTAGGGGAACTTGACGTGGTCGAACTCCGACTGACCGGTCATGCAGAACGACACGGTCTTGTTGGCGGTGAAGATCGGCACCACCGAGGCGGCCTCGTCGGACGTGCAGCCGATGACCAGAGGCAGGTTCGAGGTCGAGGCGTACATCTGACGCACCGCGGGAACCGCGTCGGCCGGATCACCGCGGGTGTCGACCGCCTTGCACTTGAGCTTGTGACCGAGCACGCCGCCGGCGGCGTTGATCGCGCTGGTGGCGGCGTCGCATGACACCAGATAGGTCGGGCCGAGCGCCGCGTCCGGGCCGGTGAACGGTGCCACGTCGGCGACGGTCAGCGTGGCGCCGGACTGAGCCGACGCGTTGGTGGCCGCGCCGCCGCCACTGCCTCCGCCCGATGCCGAGCCGCTACCGCATCCGGCCGCGGCGAGGGCGATGAGCGAAGCAAGCGCGACCGGCCACCTGCGCCGGCGCCTGAGATTCAGGACGAACATGTTCTCCTCCTCGGGTGACGCTCGGGCCGCACGGCTAGAACGTCACTCCTGTTTTGACCGGCGGATGCCAAGGCCACTGCTCGCGTCCGTCGCGTTCCTCGGCCACCACGCGGCTCGCGATCCGGCCGACGCCCTCGACCGCGATCTCGAGGGTGTCGCCCTCCTTCAGCCAGACCGGCGGCTGACGGGCGAAACCGACCCCGCCGGGCGTCCCGGTGGCGATCACGTCGCCGGGTCGCAGGGTGGTGAACGACGAGAGGAACTCGATCGTGCGCGGGACGTCGAAGATCATCTGCGAGGTGCGCGCGGACTGCATGACCTCGCCGTTGAGCACGGTGGTGAGTTGGGCGTCCGACACGTCGACCTCGTCGGGTGTGACCAGCTCGGGTCCGATCGGCATGGTGGCGTCGAAGTTCTTCCCGGCCGTCCACTGAGTGGCCGCGCGCTGCCATTCGCGCGCGGTCCCGTCCATGCACACCACGAACCCGGCGACGGCGGCGAGCGCCTCCTCGGCCGGGATGTACCGGCCGCCGCGGCCGATCACCACGCCGAGCTCGCCCTCGTAGTCGAACCGCTCGCTGAGCGCCGGCTTGACGAGCGGGGCGTACGGCGGGGCCACGGAGTCGGCGCCCCGGACGAACACCTCCGGCCAGGTGGTCAGCGGACGGCCGCCCTCAGCGGCGTGGTCGGCGTAGTTCACGCCCAGGCAGAGGATCCGGCGCGGAGCCGGAACGGCCGGGCCGCGCTCCTCGTCGCCGAGGGCGCGACCTTCGCGCCCCGCGGCCCGCCTGACCTCATCCCAACCGCCGGAGCCGGCGGCGAGCAGCCCAGTGAGGCTGACCAGGTCGTCCCGGCCGGTGGCCCGGGCGACGTCGACGTAGCCGTCCACGCCACGCACGTGCAGCCTGGGTCCCTGGGACGTCTCGACGGTGGCAAGCCTCATTCGCTCACCTCGCGGTTGGTCACGTCCTGCGTCCTCCCTGGTCCGATTTGTCGGATTGGTTGACAACGTACAACCACCCATCATGGCCGTCAAATGAAGGTTCTGTTGGTTTTCTCGCAGCGAGGATTGGTAGGATTGGTTGGCAACCATGGCCGCCTCGTCACCCACCCATCCGCCTGCCTACGCCGCCGGGCTGGCTGAGGCGATCCTCGAGCGGTGCGGGGGTGACGCAGCAGGCCCCGGTATGAAGCTGCCAACCGAGCGCCAGCTTGCGGCCGAGCTCGGCATCACCCGGACCATGATTCGCCACGCGCTCGCGGCGCTCGAGGCCGAGGGCCGGGTGTCACGCGAGGTCGGGCGTGGGACGTTCCTGCGCGGGGGCGATCTGCGGCCGGCGCCGGCGCGTCGCGAGCGTCACGGCGCCAGGTCAGAGGATGTGGGTCCGGCCGATGTGATGGCGGCTCGGCGTCTGATCGAGCCGCAGGTCCTGCCGCTGGTCATCGCCTGGGCCACCGCACGCGATTTCGAAGAGATGCATCGCTGTCTGGCCGGCGGCGCTGGCGCGCAGAGCTACGACGAGTTCGAGGTCTGGGACTTCGCTCTGCACCACGCGATCGTCGCGGCGAGCCGCAACCCGCTCCTCGTCGCGATGTACCACGAGGTCGAGCGAGCGCGCAAGAGCGCCGTGTGGGGCAGCCTCAAGCGGCGCAACGACTCCCGCGAGCGGCGCCTCGCCTACCACGCCGATCACGAACAGCTGGTCGATGCGCTCACCGCGCGCGAAGTCGAGCGTGCGGTGGCGGTGATGGCCGCGCACCTGGCGCGGGTCGAGGCGAACCTACTCGGCGCTCAGGGCTGAAAACGTTCACCGTCGCCGGCTGCGAATATCTCCGGCATGGAAGAGGGCACGAGCACCACGCGCCTCGATCCCGAGACCGGCGAGCGGTTCCTGCCGCTGCGCCGTCAGCTCGGGGTGAGCTCGTTCGGCATGAACCAGATCGTTTTGCAGCCCGGCCAGCGCGGGCGGATACACCGGCACAAGAACCAGGAGGAGGTCTACCTGGTGCTCGAGGGCACGCTGACCTTGCTGCTCGAGGGCGAGCGGACCGAACTCGCGGTGGGCGAGCTGATCCGGGTGGCGCCAAAGGTCAGGCGTCAGCTGGTCAACCGCGGTCCCGGCCGTGTGGTGGTGGTGGCGCTCGGTGGCGCCGGTGAGCATCAGGGCCGCGACGGCGAGGCGTTCGGCGACTGGAGCGACGAGCAGCCGGTATCGCCGCAGGAGCTCCCGATGCCGCCCGATCTCGACCCTGGCGAGCTGTATCACTAGCTTGCACCCGACCGCTGCGAGGTTCCAGGAGCGGCTGCACGAGCGCGGCCTGGACATCGACGTCCAGGTGCTGCCGAAGTCGACGCGCACGGCACCCGAGGCAGCGGCCGCCGTGGGGTGCGAGGTCGGACAGATCGTCAAGTCGCTGGTGTTCATGCGCGACGAGGAGCCGGTGATGGTGCTGTGCGCCGGCGATCGCCGGGTGGCGTCGGACCGGCTGGGGTTGCGGGCGGCCACCGCTGAGCAGGCGCGCGCCGGTACGGGGTTCGCGATCGGCGGCATCCCGCCACTGGGTCACGAGCGCGCACTCGAGACGCTGATCGACGAGTCGCTGCGCCGCTTCGCCACCGTGTGGTGCGCGGCGGGCACGCCGCACGCGGTGTTCGAGATCGACACCGAGGCGCTGATCGCGGCGATCCCCGGTGGCGCGGTCCTCGACGTGGCGTAGCGCGGTTCGTCCGCGCCCGCTGGGTCACCAACGCACACTCACCATGCCGCCGCAGCCGAGAGTGCGCTCGTGACCCGTATGGGTGCCGGAATCCACACTCGGCCCAGGGCGGCGGGCGAGTGTGCGGTTGTGACCCACGCACATGACATTTCGACGCATGTCGAAGCATTTCGGGGGCAACATGAACGACATGAGCTCGATGCTCGAAGCAGTTCGCTCACGCCAATTCGTGCCATCGACACGCGCACGCGCCGAGACCGGGACGCACCGCTATGCGCTCGTGCTCCTCACCGCGGTGCTGTGTTATGCGGCACTCGGCACGGTGCTCGGGATCCTGCCCGACTATGTTCACTCACTCGGTGGCGGCGCCGTGATGGTCGGTCTGGCCGTTGGCGCGCCGGCGCTGACCGGCGCGGCCGGACGGCCGCTGGGCGGCCGGCTCGCGGACCGCATCGGGCCCGCGCGGATCATGGTCATCGGCGCGCTGGTGATGACGGTCGGGACGATCCCGGCATTCGTGCCGGCGCTGCCGCTGCTGATCATCAGCCGGCTGCTGGTTGGCGCCGGCGAGGCGGCGATGATGGCGGCGGCGGTGCTGTGGCTGCTGCGCCTGGCCGGTCCGGAGCGGCGCGGCCGCGCGATGGGACACGTGGGACTGGCCAACTACGCCGGCCTGACCGTCGGGGCGCCGCTGTCGCAGCTGCTCTCCGGCGATGCCCATCCCACGCGGGTGTGGATCGCGGCGGCCATCCTGCCGCTGGTCGCGGCCGGCTTCGCCGCGGCCATGGCCGGCGCGCCGGAGGCGCGCGCCGAGCACGCCCGGACACAAGAGGAAGATGAGGCCGACGCGGGCGAGCAGATCAGCGCGTGGCGCGTGACGATCCGACCCGGCCTCGGTCTGATGCTGGTCAACTTCGGTTACGTCGCGCTGCTGTCGTTCGGCGCGGCCGCCGCGACCCAGCAGGGTTCGGGAATCGCCAAGCTCGTGATCCCGGTATTCGGGATCGGCGTGATCCTCAGCCGGACCGTGCTGGCCGGCGTCCCCGATCGCTTCGGCCCCGCTCGTACGCTGTCGGTCGCCGTGCTGCTCGAGTCCGCCGGCCTGGCCGGTCTGGCCGCCGCGAGCGGCGCGCCGCTCGCGCTCGTGGCGCTGCTCGTCATGTCGCTTGGCCAGGGGCTGGCCGTCCCGAGCCTCGGCTTGCTGGCGCTCGCCTCGGTCCCGCCCAGCCGCCACGGCCGCACCGCCGGCGCGTTCTTCGCCTACTTCGACGCGGGTGTCGGCCTGGGCGGCCCGCTGGTCGGCGTTGCGGCGCGCGCGGCCGACCCCACGGGTGCATTGTTTGCGGCGGCGGTCGCCGTGCTCGTGACCGCGCCGATCGCTCTACTCAGGCGGCGGGCTACTTGAGCATCCCGCGCGCGGCCGACGTCCATGCGGCGGTCACGTCGCGGATCCACTTCGCCTGAGTGGTGGCCAGCGTGGAGACCCACTCGACCTCGCTCTTGCCCGGCCCGCGCTCGAGTGAGCTCGCGATCGCCTTGAGTGCCTTCTCATACGCGCTCAGCGTCGCCTCGCCCGCCGACTTGCTCTCCTCGATGATCCGCTCGTTGAGCTTGCGGACACGCTGCGCGACCGCCTCGACCCGCGCGTCGGCTGCGCCCGCGGCCTGACTTGCACCCGCGCTCGCGGTCTGCGCGGCTCGCGCCCCGGTTGAGCGTGCGGAGCGCGCGCCGGAGGAACGAGTGGAGCGAGAACGGCTCGCGGTGCTCCCGCCGCTCCGGCTGCTGGCCTTGCTTCGGGTGCCGCTGCTTCGACTCGCGGTGCTCTTGGCGCTGGTGCTCCGACGCGAGCCGCTCGATCCGCTGCCGCTCGAACGCGACGATGAGCTGCGGCGCGACGAGCCACCCGAGCTCGAACCGCTGCTTCTGGCCTGAGGCATTTCTTTCTCCTTCGTGGGATAGGTGTTGGGACGCTCGACAAGCTACCCATTTGCGCGCGCGATGCGCGCGCGGTGGCGCGCATGTCGCAACGGCTCCGGCGTGCGATGACCGAGCGCGGCCGCCGACACGACGTCGATCGCGTCGGCGAGCGTGGTTCGCCAACCGGGATGAACGGCCACCGGTCGTGCTCCGCGACGGGTGCGCAGCCAGGCGCCGACCACGTCTCCGTCGAGGATCAGCGGCGAGTGCGCGCCGCGCACATCCTCGGGCCACTCGCCCCGCGCGAGCAGCGGACGATGCGTGACGCCCACGCTGGCAAGGCCCGTAACCGCGCCGAGATGCAGCGCCAGGCCGGCGCGGCGGGGATGGTCGGCACCGGTGGCGTCAACCAGCAGCACGTCCGGCGCGACCGGCAGCGCGCGCACCGCCGCCTCCAGGCACGGTCCTTCGCGGAGCGCGAGCAGGCCGGCCACATACGGCGCGGCGGCCGCGCCGGTGACGGTGCACTCAGCTACGACGCGGCGTCGGAGCAGTACGGCCGCCGCGGCCCAGGCGGGATCTCCGCGCGCCCCGCGTCCGGCCAGGCCGCGCCCAAACACAACCGCGCACGCGCCGATGGCCAGCGAACTTGTCTGAGCCGGATGCCAGCGTTCCGGACTCGCGGTCGCGAGCGCGTGCTGCGTCTCGATGAGCTCATCGGGCGACGTTGGCCACACGCGATCGCGCTCAGGCGACAGCCGCCGCCAGCGTGCGCGGTGGCGCGGTGGTCGAGCGGATCACCAGCGATGGTTCGATCAGCCTCACTTCGTTGGCGCGCCGGTTGTCGATCCGATCGAGCAGGAGCTCGAGTGCGAGGCGGCCCATCTCGGTGCGCGGCTGATCCACGGTGGTCAGCGACACGTGGGCCAGATGGGCGATCGAGATGTTGTCGTAGCCGACGATCGAGACGTCGCGCGGCACCTCCACGCCGGCGCGGTCAAGGCCGCCGAGCAGTCCGGCCGCGACCATGTCGTTGGCGGCGAAGATCGCGGTGGGCAGCTGGGGCCGGCGCACCAGTTCGGCGGCGGCGCTCACGCCGGCCTCCTCGGTGAAGTCGCCGGGAATGACCAGCGCGTGGCGCGCGAGCCGGTGACCCCGCATGCCGCGCAGATAGGCCGAGCGGCGCTGCGGACCGCCGGCCCCGGTGCCGCCGTCGACGTGCGCGATCGCCTCGTGCCCGAGCCCGATCAGGTGGTCGAGCACCAGTCCGGTGCCGTGCGCCTCGTTGATCAACACGCTGTCGGCGTCGACGCCGCGCACGGCGCGACCCACGATGACGAGCGGCGCTTCCGCGGCCGCGGCGGCGATCACGCCGGCCGGCATGCGCGGGCTGACCATGATGATGCCGCTGACCCGGTGCTCGAGCAGCGCGGCCATGGCGGCCCGCTCGCGGCGGGCCTGCCGTCCGCCGGCGGCGAGCAGCAGTTGGTAGCCGACCTCGAACGCGAGCTCCTCGACCCCGCCGGCGATCTCGGCGAAGAACGGGTTGCGGAGGTCGTCGAGGATCACTCCGACGGTCTTGGTCCGCCGGCTGGCCAGGCTCCGCGCCATGGCGTTCGGGCGGTAGCCGAGCCGGGAGGCGACGTCGAGCACGCGCCGCCGGCGCTCTTCGCTGACGTTGGGGCGCTCGCGCATGACCAGCGAGACCAGGGCGCGCGACACGCCCGCCTCGCGCGCGACGTCCTCCATGGTGGGGGCTCGGCGGATAACCGAATCGCTGGCGGGGATACGGCGCACTCGGGCCGACATCGCGGGCGCACCTTACTTAGAGCGCGACAATATTGCAATTGGGTTAGCGCGCTCTAAGCGCGTGGGAGCGGACCGGGCGTGGGGCGGGGCGCCGACCCTTGACTTGGCCGGAATCCACGGGATATAGTCGCCCGGTCCGAAACGTTAGAGCGCTCTAACTACAGGCCCGGGTTAGAGCGGTCTACGCGCACCCGGAGGAGAGGACCCAGGACCCAGGATGCAGGCAACGCACGCACGAGCGCGCAGTGCCGCGGTTCCGATCGCCGAACGGTTGGCCGGCGCGCCGATCTCGTGGGGCGCGTGCGAGGTGCCCGGCTGGGGCGTGATGCCCTCGCCCGAGGCTGTGCTCGCGGAGATGGCGGAGCTCGGCCTGCGCGGAACCGAGCTCGGCCCTCCGGGGTTCCTGCCCGACGAGCCGGCGGCCCTGGCCAACATGCTCGAGCGATACGGGTTGACGCTGGTCGGCGGGTTCGTCCCACTCGTGCTGCACGAGCCGGACCTCGACCAAGCCGTCGAGGAGACCCGGCGGGCGGCCCGGCTGATGAGCGGGGCGGGCGGCCGGATGCTCGTGCTGGCCGCTGTGCAGGACGTCGAGTGGAGCGCGCCGCGTGAGCTCAGCGACCACGAGTGGGCCCGGCTGGCCGCGCACCTGAACGCGATCGAGGCACTCGCGCGCGAGGAGTACGGGATGGCGGTGGCGCTGCATCCGCATGCCGGCACGCTGATCGAGACCGCCGCCCAGGTGCAGCGCGCGCTTGAGGTGGTCGAGATCGGCTGGTGCCTGGACACCGGGCACCTGTTGATCGGCGGGACCGATCCCGTGCAGTTCGCCCGCGAGCACGGCGACCGCGTGAGGCACGTCCATCTCAAGGACGTCGACGGCAGTCTGGCCGCCGAGGTCCGGGCCGGACGGCGCTCGTTGCTCGGCGCGACCAAGGACGGACTGTTCACGGCGCTGGGCAGAGGCGATGCCCGGATCGCCGACGTATTGGAAGGCCTGCAGGGCTACCGCTACGACGGGTGGCTGGTGCTCGAGCAGGACACCGCCATCACCGGGGATGAGCCGACGGTGGCCGGCGGGCCGATGCGCGACGCTCGGGAGAGCATCGCCTTCCTTCACCAATCGGCTCCGACGACGGAGGAGATCAATCGATGAGACGACTGGCCCGCAGTATCGGCATCGTCGCCGCCGTGGGTGCTGCGGCCCTCGTAGTGGTGGCGTGCGGCAGCTCGAGCAAGAGCTCGAGCGCAGGTTCGACGACCAGTGCGGTGAACATCGCGGCGGGCACCGGCAACAAGGTCTGCCCGTACAAGTTCGCGCTGATCACCCACGGGGACAACGGGAGCTTCTGGAGCGTCGTGTACAAGGGCGCCAAGGACGCCGCCTCCGATCTCGGGTGCACGCTCACCGAGACGTACGGATCGCAGCAGCAGGGTCAGGCGCAGCCCGACGACAATGCGGAGAACGCCCAGATCAATAATGCGATCAACGCGCACGTCGACGGCATGGCGGTCTCCGACCACAATCCATCGCTGATGAACCCGACGCTGGCCAAGGCCGCTGCGGCGGGCATCCCGGTGGTGTTGCTGAATGCCGGCTGCGACGACGCCGACATCGCGGCGAGCCGCGCGCTCACGTGCGTGGGCCAGCCGGAGCAGCTGGCCGGACAGGCCTCGGGCCTGGCGTTCAAGAAGCTCGGCGCCACCAACGTCCTGTGCATCATCCACCAGTCCGGCCAGAACCTGCTCGACCGCTGCAACGGAATCGCGCAGGCGCTGGGTGTGGGCCAGCAGTGCAAGACCGGAAGCGCTCCGTCGAGCGGACCGGCCTGCACCGAGCTGACGCTCTCGACGCCCAATGCTGCCTCGAACCCGCAGCAGGCGATCGGCCAGGTCACCTCGTACCTGCAGACGCACACCGGGATCAACGCGGTGATGGCCCTGAACAACGCGATCGGCACCGCGGTGGTGACCAGCCATCCGGCCGGTAACCCGAAGATCGCCACTTTCGACCTGAACTCGGGCGTGCAGCAGGACATCCAGAACGGGTCGTTGTCGTTCGCGATCGATCAGCAGCAGTATCTGCAGGGCTACCTGCCGCTCGTGTTCCTCGACCTGTACAAGCGCAAGAACGGCCAGACCGTCGGCGGCGGGACGACCGTGGCCAGTGGGCCGCTGGTCGTGACCAAGTCGAACATCGGCAAGGTATCGGCGGCGATTGCCGCAGGACAGGACTGACAGAAGAGACAGCACTACACAACGAGAAGGCCACCGGGCGGGAGTCGACGCTCGTCCGGTGGCGACAGCACCGTAACCCTCACGACAATGAGTGCCACCTCACCGCCGGTAGCAGCGCCGCCGGCACAAGATGAACGGTTGGTTCCGATCAGCCGGATCACCCGAACCCTCCGACGGCCGGAGCTCGGCTCGCTGCTGGCCGCGGTGTTCGTGTTCGTGATGTTCGCGATCACCGACGCCAGCTCCAACCATCTGTGGCTCAAGCAGACCGGCGTCGCCGCGTGGACGCAGCAGGCGGCGTTCTTCGGGATCGTCTCGGTGCCGGTCGGCCTGTTGATGATCGGCGGGGAGTTCGACCTGTCGGCCGGAGTGATGACCGGCGTCACCGCGATCGTGATGGCGCTGCTGGTCGGCAAGTGGCACGTGGACACCTGGCTGGCGATCCTGATCACGCTCGTCTTCGCCACGGTGATCGGGCTGATCAACGGCTACATAGTGGTGCTGACCAAGCTGCCGAGCTTCATCGTCACGCTGGCCACGTTCTTCATCCTGCGCGGCGCGAGCACCGGCGGCGTGCTGCTCCTGAACCACGGCTCGACGCAGGTCACGGTCACCACCGTCAATCCTGCCGGCCTGCACAGCGCGAAGTCGATCTTCGGCTCCTCGTTCTTCTCGAGCGGCACGCTGCCCAGCGGCTATTCGACGGCGATCCTGTGGTTCATCGGAGTGACGATCGTCGCCACGTGGGTACTCAGCCGGACCAAGTTCGGGAACTGGATCTTCGCGGTGGGTGGCGATCAGAACGCGGCCCGGAACACCGGCGTGCCGGTCAACCGGACCAAGGTCCTGCTGTTCGTCGCGACTGCGCTGGCCGCGGCTCTGGTCGGGATCATCTCGTTCACCCAGGCCTCCTCGGCGGTGTCCGAGCAGGGCGTCGGGTACGAGTTCTTCTACATCATCGCGGCGGTCGTAGGGGGCTGCCTGCTGACCGGTGGCTACGGATCGGCGATCGGCGCGGCGCTCGGCGCCTGCATCATCGGGATGGCTTTCGAAGGGGTGATCTACGCCAACTGGGACAGCTCCTGGAACTTCGCGTTCCTCGGGGTGATCCTGTTCGTCGCAGTGATCGTCAACACCCTGATCTACCGGAGCGCACTGAAGGCGCGGCGATGAGCGAACCAGACGCAAACATGAAGCCCGCGCTCGAGGTTCGGTCGGTCTCCAAGTATTTCGGGAGCGTCAACGCGCTCGAGGACATCAGCCTGACCGTGTACGCCGGCCAGGTCACCTGCGTGCTCGGAGACAACGGCGCCGGCAAGTCGACGCTGATCAAGATTCTCTCCGGCGTGTACATACCGGACCAGGGCGAGGTGCTGTTCGAGGGAGAGCCGGTCAGCTTCGCCGGGCCGCGCGACGCGCGGGCGCGCGGGATCGCCACCGTGTTCCAGGACCTGGCCACCGTGCCGCTGATGTCCGTGTGGCGCAACTTCTTCCTGGGCAACGAGCCGACCCGCGGCCGGGGCCCGCTTCAGCGTGTGGACATCAAGGGGGCCCAGCGGACCATGCGCGACGAGATGGCCAAGATGGGCATCGACGTCCGCGACCCTGACCAGACGGTGGGGACGCTCTCCGGGGGTGAGCGCCAGGCGATGGCGATCGCCCGCGCGGTGTACTTCGGCGCGAAGGTCCTGATCCTCGACGAACCGACGTCGGCGCTCGGCGTGCGGCAGTCGGGGATCGTGCTCAAGTACATCATCCAGGCTCGGGAGATGGGGCGGGCGGTAATCCTCATCACCCACAACCCGCACCACGCCTATCCGGTCGGGGACCGGTTCGTGCTTCTCAAGCGGGGGCGCATGCTCGGCTCCTACCTCAAGTCGGAGACCTCGATCGCGCAGCTGACCGCGCTGATGGCCGGCGGCGCAGAGCTCGAGGAGCTCAGCCACGAGCTCCAGCGCGCGGTCGACCCGTCGATCAAGGAAGTCGCCAAGGAGCTCGCCGCCGAGGTTCCGACGTCGACGTGAGCACGACCGCGGAACCGAGAACTTCGAGCGCGCCGCGCACCGGCGCCCGCCGGCGCAGGATCGGGGTCGGAGTGATCGGCTTCGGGTGGCTCGGCCAGGCCCACACGCGCTCGCTTCTGCGGATCCCCACGCTGTTCGAGAACCGCACGTTCGACCCCGTGCTGGTCGCCTGCAGCGACGCGCTGCCGGCCCGCGTCGAGCAGGCCACGAGCTCGTTCGGCTTCAAACGCGCTTCGGCCGCCTGGGAGTCGGTGATCGAGGATCCGGACGTCGAGGTCATCTACATCGCTGCCCCGAACATGGTGCACGTAGAACTGGTCGAGGCCGCCGCGCAGGCGGGCAAGGCCGTGTTCTGCGAGAAGCCGGTCGGGGGCACGCCCGAGCAGGTGGCGCGGGCCGCCCGCGCGGCGCGGGCGGCTCGAGTGATCAGCGGCGTGGGCTTCAACTATCGCTGGGCCCCGCTGGTGCGCTACGCGCGGGAGCTGATCGGGAGCGGCGAGCTCGGCGAGATCACCAACTACCGCGGGCGGTTCTTCTCGATGTACGGCGCCGACCCGCTCGGCCTCAACTCGTGGCGCTTCCAGCTCGACCGGGCCGGCTACGGCGTCACCAGCGATCTGATGAGCCATGCGGTCGACCTCGCGCACATGCTCCTCGGCCCGATCACCAAGGTGACCGGGATCCTCGACACGTTCATCCGGGAACGGCCTGCGCCCGGTGACGGCGCGAGCCACTACGGCCGGGGACGGCCGGACGATCCGCGCACGCCGGTCACCAACGAGGACTACGCGGCGATGCTGTGCACGTTCGCATCGGGCGCGCGCGGCACCTTTGAGGTCAGCCGGACGCTGGTCGGACCCGAGAGCGAGAACGCGTTCGACGTCTACGGCACTCGCGGCGCGGTTGGCTGGAACTTCGAGCGCCTGAACGAGCTGCGCGTCTACCGCGCGACCGATGACCGCGGGTCTGGGTACACCAGGGTGCTGGGGGGCGACCGGTTCTTCCATCACGGCATCTTCGTGCCCGGTAGCGGCAACACGATCGGGTTCGAGGACCTCGTCACGATCGAGGACTACGAGTTCTGTAGCGCGGTGGCCGAGGAGCGGCCGTTTGAGCCGAGCTTCGATGAGGCGCTGGCTTGGGCCGCGGTGCAGGACGCGCTGCTGCGCTCGGCCTCTAGCGGGGGTTGGGAGGAGGTGCGCCGGTGAGCGCCGCCACCGCGGTCGCGCCCCTGCGGATCGGCGTGATCGGGGTCGGCCGGATCGGCCGGATGCATGCCGAGCTGATCGCCCATCAGGTTCCAGGGGCGGCGCTGACCGCGGTATTCGACCCAGACGCGCCGGCCGCACAGGGCGTGGCGACCGAACTCGGGGTGCCCGCGGTCGGGAGCGCGGAGGAGATATTCGCCGGCGATCTCGACGCCGTGGCGATCTGCTCGAGCTCCGACACGCACGTCGATCTGCTCCTTGCCGCGGCTGAGGCGGGCAAGGCCGTGTTCTGCGAGAAGCCGGTGTCGCTCGACCTGGCCGAGCTCGACCGGGCGCTCGGCGCGATCGACGCCGCCGGTGTGCCGTTCCAGATCGGGTTCAACCGCCGGTTCGATCCCGCCCACGCGTCGGTCCGCGAGGCGGTCGTATCGGGAGCGGTGGGCGAGCCGCACCTCGTGCGGATCTCGAGTCGCGACCCCTCGCCGCCGCCACTCGAGTACGTCAAGCGCTCGGGCGGCCTGTTCCTCGACATGATGATCCACGACTTCGACATGGCCAGGTTCGTG
Organism: Solirubrobacteraceae bacterium; assembly: GCA_035455845.1. Lineage (GTDB taxonomy): Bacteria > Actinomycetota > Thermoleophilia > Solirubrobacterales > Solirubrobacteraceae > Palsa-465. The sequence continues at coordinate 9,921 of DATIEI010000250.1, read as the reverse complement.
ACCGGCAGTGAGGTCGTCGAGGTGTTCGCGTGCGGCGCGCTTCGAATCGAGCCGTCGTTCGCCGAGGCAGGCGACATCGACACCGCGCTGGTCACGCTCGTCCACGAGGACGGGTGCCTCACCGCGATCGACAATTCGCGCCGGGCTGCGTACGGCTACGACCAGCGCGTCGAGGTGTTCGGATCGGAGGGTATGGCGGTGTCTGAGAACCCGCACGGGCACACCGGGGCGGTGCTGACGGCCGACGGGGAGCGTCGTCCCCCGAACCCGTATTTCTTTCTCGAGCGCTATCTGCCGAGCTACATGCGCGAGTGGCAGGCGTTCGTCGCGGCGGTCAAGCGCGGCGAGGACCCGCCAGCGTCGACGGCCGACGCCCGCGCTCCGCTGGTCATCGGGCTTGCCGCGGGCCGGTCGCTGAGAGAGGGTCGTCCTGTGCGCATCCAGGAGGTGCAAACCGCATGAGGGTCTATCTGACCGGGGCGAGCGGGTTCGTTGGCTCGAACCTGGCCCACGTGTTCGCGCAGGAGCAAGGCGCGGAGGTGGTGGCCCCCTCGCACGAGTACGTCGACCTCACCGATGAGCTGATGGTGCGACGCTCGGTCCGGGCCACCCGGCCCGACGTGGTCGTGCACGCGGCGATCTGGAACGATCCTGCCGGGCTGCGCAGCGACCGCCGTCGCGCCTGGGCCTCGTATGTGGGCGCGACCCGCAACGCCGCGGTGGCGGCGAACACGGTCGACGCGCACTTCGTGCTGATCTCGACCGACTGGGTGTTCGACGGCACCCAGGGACCCGCCACCGAACTCGAGCCGCCCAACCCGATCAACACCTACGGCTTCCTAAAGGCGTGCTCGGAGCTCATCACCCGCGAGATCGCCGCACGCGGCCTGGTCGCCCGGATCGCCGGCGTGCAGGGCGTGCATCGCGCCCGGCCGAACCTCCCGCGCGCGCAGGACGCGGGGTTCGGCTACCTGGTCGCATCGCTCGTAGAGGCGCTCCGTCGGGGTCAGCGGTTCACGCTTTGGGACGGCCCGGGCCTCAACCGGATCGCCACCCCCACGCTCGCCACCGACGCCGCGCGGCTGCTGTGGCGCGCGATCGCCGCTCAGGCGACCGGCGTCATTCACTGCTGTGGCGGCGAGCACGCCGACCGGGTCGGGCTGGCGCGCCGCGCGATCGACGCCTTCGGGCTCGACGCCGCGCTGCTCGAAGTTGCCGTCCCGCCGGCTCGCGTCCTCGGCGACGAGGCGATCCCGAGGGATACGCGGCTCGACGGCGTCGCCACCGCTCAGGCGCTCGGCACAGTGCCAACGAGGCTCGGGGCGACGCTGGCGCGGCTGCGCGAGGAGATCGATTCGCCGCCCGAGCCCTCGCCGGTCGAGGAGGTGAGGACATGCTGAGGCTGACCGTCGCTCAGGCGCTGGTCCAATTCCTGGCCGCGCAGGAGACCGAGCGCGACGGCCGGCGCGAGCGCCTGATCGCCGGCTGCTACGGGATCTTCGGGCACGGCAACGTCGCCGGGTTGGGTCAGGCGCTTCACCAGCACCGGGACGCGTTGCCCTTCCACCCGGCGCGCAACGAGCAGGGGATGGTCCACATTGCGGCCGGCTACGCGCGTCAGAAGAACCGCCTGTCGACCTTCGCCTGCACGACCTCGATCGGCCCGGGGGCGACCAACATGGTGACCGGCGCGGCGCTGGCCACGATCAACCGCCTGCCCGTGCTGCTGCTCCCCGGCGACACGTTCGCCACCCGCACGCCGCACCCGGTGCTCCAGATGCTCGAGGTCCCACACGACGCCACCGTGTCGGTCAACGACTGCCTGCGCCCGGTGTCGCGCTATTACGAGCGCGTCGAGCGGCCTGAACAGCTGACTGCGGCCGCGCTCGAGGCGATGCGAGTGCTGACCGATCCGGCCGACACCGGCACGGTCACGGTGGCGATGCCCGAGGACGTGCAGGCCGAGGCGTTCGACGTCCCGGAGGAATTCCTCGAAGCCCGCGTGTGGACGATCTACCGCCAGCCGCCGGCGCCGGAAGCGTTAGCGCGTGCGGCGTCGCTGATCCGGGACGCGCGGCGGCCGCTGATCGTGGCGGGCGGCGGGGTTATCTACAGCGAGGCGGTCCGCGCGCTGCGGGCGCTCGTCGACGCGACCGGGATTCCGGTGGGCGAGACCATGGCGGGACGCGGCGCGCTGGTGTCCGACCATCCGCTCAGCCTGGGAGCAATCGGGGCTACCGGCGGCGCGGCGGCTAATCGGCTGGCGAGAGATGCCGATCTGGTGATCGGCGTCGGCACGCGGTGGAGCGACTTCACAACCGCGTCGCACTCGGCCTTCCAGGACCCCGGCGTGCGCTTCGTCAACGTCAACGTGACCGGGTTCGACGCCGGCAAGCACAGCGGGCTGCCGGTTCTCGCCGACGCGCGGGTGGCGCTCGAGCAGCTGGGCGAAGCGCTGTCCGGCCACCGTGTCGATCCCGATTGGGAACGCCGGGCTGCATCCGAGTCGCGGGCGTGGGGCGAGGAGGTGGCGCGGCTGGTCGCGCCCGACGAGCGTCAGGCGCCGCCCTCCCAGGCCGAGGTCATCGGCGCGATCAACGACGCGGCCGGCGAGACCGGCGTCTTGGTGAACGCGGCCGGCTCGGCACCTGGCGATCTGCACAAGCTGTGGCGGGCTCGCGATCCGGACGGCAAGGGCTACCACGTCGAGTACGGCTACTCGTGCATGGGCTACGAGATCCCCGGCGGGATGGGGGTCAAGCTGGCCGCGCCGGAGCGCGAGGTGTACGTGCTGGTCGGCGACGGCTCGTACCTGATGCTGCCCGGCGAGCTGGTCACCGCGGTGGCGCAGCGCGTCCCGATGGTGATCGTCTTGGTCGACAACCACGGATACGCCTCGATCGGCGCGCTGTCGCGGTCGATCGGGTCGTCGGGCTTCGGGACGCTCTACCGGTTCTCGGACAACGGCGCGGTCCCACTCGACCCCGTCTCGACCGACGTCCTCCCGCTCGACCTGGCCGCCAACGCCGAGAGCCTCGGGGCGCGCGTGATCCGGGCGAAGACGATCGCCGAGCTCACGGATGGGCTGGCCGAAGCTCGCGGGACGGACGGTCCCGTGGTCATCCACATCGAGGTCGATCGCTACCGCGGCGTCCCGGGCTACGAGAGCTGGTGGGATGTGCCTGTGGCCGAGGTCTCCGAGGAGGAGACCGTGCGGGCCGCGCGCGAGACCTACGACGAGGCACACGGGCACCAGCGTCAGTATCTACGCTCAACCCATGAGTGAGCTCCTCGTCTCCGGGGCCTCGACCCCCGAAGCGGACGGCACCATCCTCACCGTGACGCCCGAGTCGGCGGGGTGGGAACGGGTCGGCTTCGAGGTCCTGGTCCTCGCTCCCGGCGGGACGGCCGAGCGTGTGTGCGGTCCCCGCGAGCTGTGCATCGTGGTGATCTCCGGCGTTGTGCACGTGGCCTCCGAGCACGGCGAATGGCTCGACCTGGGCGGCCGCCCCGACCCTTGGTCCGGCCTACCCGACGCCGCGTACCTGCCTCCCGGATCGCACGTCGGCCTGCGCGCGGCCGAGGGCGCCGAGGTCGCGCTCTGCTGGGGGCCGGCGCACAAGGGCGGCGCCGAGCCGCGCGTCCTGCCGGGCGCCGCTATCGAGGTCGAGACGCGTGGACGGGGCGAGTATGAGCGCTTCATCCACCCGATCCTCATGGATGACGAGGGCGCGGAGTCGCTGCTCGTGGTCGAGGTCCTCACGCCGGCTGGTCATTGGTCGAGCTACCCGCCGCACAAGCATGACCACGACGATCCGCCCCGGCAGTCGCACCTCGAGGAGACCTACTACCACCGCATCCGACCCTCCCACGGGTTCGGGCTTCAGCGCGTCTACGACTACGAGAGCGCGATGGATGAGGCGATGACGTTCCGCGATCGTGACTGCGTGCTGGTGCCGAGCGGCTACCACACGGTTTCGGCGCCGCCGGGCTACGAGTTGTATTACCTGAACGTGATGGCGGGTCCCAGCCGCTTCTGGGCCGTCGTCAACGACCCCGACCATGAATGGATCCTCGATGGCAGTAACCGCAACCCGCCTTCTTGACAACTACATCGACGGCGAGTGGACGCCGGCGCGCGCTGCGACCGACGTGCTCGACGTGATCAAGCCCGCCACCGGCGAGGTGCTCGCCCGCGTCCCGTTGTCGGGCGCATCCGATCTCGACGACGCGGTCCGCGCGGCGCGCAACGCGTTGCCCGAGTGGCGCGCGGTGTCGACAATCGCGCGGGCGCGCAAGCTGTTCGAGCTACGCGAGCGGCTGGTCGCGCGCCAGGAGGAGATGGCCCGCTCGGTGACCACCGAGATGGGAAAGACGATCGGGGACGCCCGCGCCGAAGTCGCCCGCCTGATCGAGATGGTCGAATGCGCCTGCGCGGTCCCCACCACCATGCAGGGGCGGATTCTCGAGGACGTCTCGCGGAACATCGACGCCGAGACGATCCGCCAGCCGGTCGGCGTGTGCGCGGCGATCGTCCCGTTCAACTTCCCGGCCATGGTGCCGTTCTGGTTCTTGCCCTTCGCGATCGCGTGCGGGAACACGTTCGTGCTCAAGCCCTCCGAGCAGGTGCCGCTGACCCAGCAGATCGCCTTCGAGGAGCTACACGCGCTGGGTCTTCCGCCGGGGGTGGTGAATCTGGTCAACGGCGGTCGGGAGGTCGTCGAGGGCATCCTTGACCATCCCGGCATCGACGCGGTGTCGTTCGTCGGCTCCGCCCCGGTGGCGCGGATCGTCTACGAGCGCGCAGCCAAGGCGGGCAAGCGCGTGCAGGCGCTCGGCGGCGCGAAGAACCACATGGTGGTCATGCCCGACGCGGTGATCGACAAGACCGTCGAGGGGATCATCGGCTCGGCCTTCGGCGCGGCCGGCCAGCGGTGCATGGCCGGCTCAGTTGTGGTGACCGTGGGCGACGCGCACGAGCAGCTGATGGGGCCGCTGGTCGAGGCGTCCCGGGCGCTGCGGGTGGGCGACGGCCTGGACGAGGACAGCGACGTCGGGCCGGTGATCTCGTGCGCCGCGCGGGATCGGATCCGCGACTGGATCGAGCGCGGGGTGGACGGCGGCGCCAAGCTGGCGCTCGACGGCCGCGGGTCAGCCGGCGGGGATCCGAGCGGCTCCTACGTGGGCCCGACGATCCTCGACGACGTGACCGCGCAGATGGACATCGCCCAGGAGGAGGTGTTCGGGCCGGTCCTGTGCGTGATCCAGGCTTCCACGCTCGACGAGGCGATCGGAGTGGTCAACGCGAGCCGGTTCGGTAACGGCACCTCGATCTTCACCGAATCGGGGGCGTCCGTCCGGCGCTTCCGCCACCAGGTCCAGGCCGGGATGGTCGGAGTGAACATCGGGGTGGCGGCGCCGGTGGCCTTCTTCCCGTTCAGCGGCTGGAAGGACTCGTTCCTCGGCGACCTGCACGCGCACGGCACGGACGCGGTCGAGTTCTACACGCGCAAGAAGACCGTCACGAGCCGGTGGTTCTCGAGCGGACAGGGGAGCGGCGCGTACTTCGTGGAGCGCTGAATGGTCAAGCTCACGCTGGTTGGCGGGCCCACCGCGCTCCTCGAATACGCCGGGCTGCGCTGGCTGACCGACCCAGCGCTGTCCCCGCCGGGCGAATACGCCGGCGGACTGGTCAAGACGACCGGGCCGGCTATCGAGGCGGACGCTCTGGGTGCGATCGACGTCGTGCTGCTCTCCCACGAGCACCACAGCGACAACCTGGACCCGGCCGGCCGTGAGTTCCTCCCCCGGGCCGGGCGCGTGCTCACCACGATCCAGGGGGCCGAGCGCCTGGGCGGCAACGCAACCGGCCTCGAGCCATGGTCGTCGGTGGCGCTCGAACGAGGCGGCGGCGGGTCTCCCATCACCGTGACGGCGGTTCCGGCCCAGCACGGTCCCGACGGGACCGACCACATCACCGGGCCGGTGATCGGCTTCGTGCTGGGGGCGGAAGGGGAGGATCGGGTCTATGTGTCGGGGGACAACGCCTCGCTCGATGTGGTGCGCACGATCGCCGAGCGGGTCGGCGATGTCGATGTGGCGATTCTGTTCGCCGGCGCGGTTCAGCTGCCCCACCGGTTCGACGGCGCGTACCTGACCCTCTCGAGCGACCGCGCGGCCGAGGCCACGAGGCTACTGGGCGTTCGTGCCGCGCTCCCGGTCCACTTCGAGGGTTGGACTCACTTCACCCAGGGGGCCCGCGAGCTCCGGGCGGCCTTTGCCGGTAACAGCGTCTCCGACCGGCTTGTGCTGGCCGAGCGCGGCGAGACGGTCACGGCCTGACGCTTGACGCGGTCGCGCGACTGGGCGAGGACCGCGCCCACGACGATGATCGCGGCTCCCACGGGCTCATACCAGCGCAGCGGCTCGCCGAGCGCGACGATCCCCAGCAGCGTCGAGACGATCGGCATCACGTAGGCGACCGTTGAGGTCACGGTCGCCCCGACGTCACGAATCAGCGAATAGTTCAACACGAACGTCAGGCCGGTTCCGAACACGCCGAGGGCGAGCACGCTGAGCACGTGCTTGGCGGCCAGCCCGTGGGGGGCGTGGGTGAACAGCAGCGCGAGGATGGCGATCTCGACCGTGGCGCAGATCAGCTGCGCGGTGGCCAGGGCGAGCGGTCCCTCCGGTCGGCGGGCGAGGTACCGGCGGGTGTACGGAAAGCCGAGGCCATAGGAGGCCGCGGCGCCGAGGCAGAGCAGGTTGCCGGCCAGCGAGGCGCCTCCGACGCCCTGCCACGCGCCGAGCACGACGAGCACGCCGGCGAATCCGATGGCGAGGCCGCACAGGCGGCGGGCGGTGGCGTGCTCGTCGGCGATCCAGGCGATCGCGATCGGCAGCGTGAACAGCGGCACGGTGGCGTTCCAGATGCCGGCGAGCACGCTCGAGACGTGGCGTTCGCCATAGGCGAACAGCGTGAAGGGGGCGACGTTCAAGAGCAGCCCGGCGATCGCGAGCTGTCCCCAGAGGCGCCAGCCGGCGGGGAGCCGCTCGGCGCGCAGCGCGAGGATGCCCAGCAGCGTGACGGTCCCGACGAGGAGCCGCCCGAGCGAGACCTGGATCGGCGCGAGCGCCTCATCGCCGATCTTGATGAACAGAAACGTCGAGCCCCAGAACAGCGCCAGCAGCGCGAACCGCGCCGGCCAGGGGGTCGACTGCCGACTCACCCCACGACCGGCAATGAACGCTGGTTCGACAAGCGGGTCAGGGTGCGCTGCATGGTCGAGGTGACCAGGTCGTAGCCCGCGTCGGGGTCGGGGCGCTGTCCGAGCCGTTTGCGCAGGTCGATCGGCTTGCCGACCCTGATCGAGATCTTGGCCGGCAGCGGATAGCGCCCCGGCAGATCCATGATCGTCACCCCGAACGGGGGGCCGATCGCGGCGGGCAGCACGTTGAGGCGGAAGCGCCGATCGAGCTGCAGGGCCTTCGCGAGGCGCCGGCCCTGGCCGAGGAACAGCGCGGTCTCCTGACCCCCGGCCGAGACCACCGGGACGATCGGCACCCCGTGCTCGAGTGCAAGCTCGACGAACCCGGTACGTCCGGCGAAGTCGACCCGGTCCGATTCCCAGCTCGGGCGGAACGTCTCGTGGTCACCGCCCGGATACACGAGCAACGCGGCTTTTCGCCGGAGTGCCTCGGCCATGTTCTGCGGCGACGCGGGCACGGTCCCGTAGCGCTCGACCAGGGCCCGCAGCCCGGGGACCTTGAACACGAGGTCGTGGGCCAGCTGGTGAAAGCGGCGCTGGGGGCCGAACCGGTCGTAGAAGTGCTGAGAGAAGATGAAGGTGTCGGCGATCCAGGTCCCGCCGGAATGATTGCCGACCAGCAGGACGGGCCCTTCGGCCGGGATGTGCTCGAGGCCGCGGACATCGGCCCGGAAGTACAGCTTTGAGCTCATGCGCAGTGCCGGCAGCGTACGCTCGATGTAGGCCGGATCGCGCCGCGCGAACGGGTCGCGCTCACCTCCCGAAACGACGGCGGCGGCGAGATCCTGGCCGACCGCCGCGGCCATGCGCGCATATGCCTCCGCCGGACCGAGCGGCGCACGCAGCAGCCTGGTAAGTCCTCCCGCCATGTTCTGAGAACTACCCGGCGGGACGCGGGTGCTAAGCGTGTCTCAGCCGCGCCCGTCGGGGCCTACGCCCGCCTCGGCCGTGACCTTTGCGCCGGATCCGCCTCCTCACGGTTGTGGGGTCGCGCGATGTGTCCTTCCGTCGGCTGTTCGCGCGTTTTGCGCTGAGCGGCCTGGTCGCGATGTTGATCGTGGGTGCGGTCGGCTTCGTCGTCGTGCGGCGTTCGGCCACGGCCGGCGCGATCCGGCAGGCAACGGATCTGAGCGACCTGGCGGGGCGGGGGATCGTGGAGCCGCTGATCACCCCCGGCGTCCTGCGCGGCGACCCGTCCGCCCTGGCCCGGCTCGACGCGGTCGTGCGCCAGCGGATCCTGGGAAGGACGCCGATCGTGCGGGTGAAGATCTGGGACTCCAGCGGGCGCATCATCTACTCCGACGCCCGGTCGCTCATCGGCGCGAGGTATCCGCTGGGGGCGGCCGAGCGGCACACGCTCCGGACCGGTGGGAGCGTGGCCGACGCGAGCGATCTCGCCCGGCCCGAGAACCAGACCGAGCGGCAGTTCAAGCGGCTACTCGAGGTGTACGCGGGGATCCGCGCTCCGTCCGGGACCCCCCTGCTCTACGAGGACTATGAACGCTCGAGCACGATCTCGGCGAGCAGCCGGCGTCAATGGATCGGCCTGGTGCCGCCCCTGATCGGCGTGCTGCTGGTGCTGTACCTGGTTCAGGTGCCGCTCGCCTATTCGCTGGCGAGACGTCTCCGGGAAAAGCAGCGCGAGCGGGAGCAGCTCCTACGGCGGGCGATTGAGGCGTCCGACCTGGAGCGACGGCGCATCGCCGCCGACCTCCATGACGGCGCGGTCCAGCGGCTGACCGGCGTATCCCTCTCGCTGGCGGCGTCGGCGGCGCAGAACGGCGAGACCGCGCGGCCCGGCGCCGCACGCTCGGCGATGGTCACCGCCGCGGCGGAAACGCGGGAGACGATCAGGGAGCTTCGCACTCTGCTGGTGGACATCTATCCCCCGACGCTGCAGCAGGCCGGCCTGGCCGCCGCGCTCAGTGACCTCGTCGCGCCGCTCAGAACCGCCGGGATCCGCGTCGTGATCAACGTGCCCGACGACCTTAGGTTGCCGGAGGACGTCGAGGCTCTGCTCTACCGCGTCGCCCAGGAGGCCGTCCGGAACATTCGCGCCCACAGCCAGGCCACACGGGTCGAGATCGACGTCTCGCGGCGAGCGAACGAGGCATCGCTGTCGATCCGGGACGACGGAACCGGGTTCGCGGCGGGCTCGCGCGACGAGGCGGCCGACCCGGGTCATCTCGGGATGCGCCTGATGAGCGACCTGGCCGACCACGCCGGCGGCCGGCTCGACATCGTCTCGGCCCCGGGGCAGGGCGTCTCCGTACAGATCGAGGTGCCGCTCCTGTGATTACGGTTCTCGTGGCCGACGATCACCCGGTGGTCCGCGACGCGCTCACCCGGCTGCTGGAGGCGGCGGATGACATCACCGTGGTCGCGGCGGCCGGGACCGGCCAGCAGGCGGTCGAGGCCGCACTCGAGCACTCGCCGGATGTCGTCCTGATGGACGTCGAGATGCCAGACATGAACGGCATCGCGGCCGCGCAAGCGCTGCAGGAGGCCGAGTCCCCGGCTCACGTGGTCATGCTGACCACGTTCTCGGATCGCGAGCGCATCTTCGCCGCGCTGGACGCCGGCGCGCTCGGCTACCTGCTCAAGGATGCCGATCCCGACGAGATCGTCCGCGGAGTGCGGGCGGCCGCCCGGG
>DATIEI010000249.1:0-3293 GCA_035455845.1 Solirubrobacteraceae bacterium | reverse complement strand
ACACACGCGCCGGGCTGAGCGCCTTGGCGACGAAGCGGGCCGGCTCGTCGTTGTACGGGATGATGTCGATCTTCTCGCCGCGCAGCTCGGACACGACCATGCGCACGCGCGAGCCGCGCGGCCCGACGCAGGCGCCGACCGGGTCGACGCCGTCGGCGTGCGAGACGACCGCGATCTTCGAGCGGTAGCCCGGTTCGCGCGCGACGTTGGTGATCTCGACCAGGCCGTCGGCGATCTCGGGCACCTCGAGCTCGAACAGCTGCTTGATCAGCTCGGGATCGCGGCGGGAGACGATGATGCTCGGGCCCTTAGTCGAATTCGAGACGTCCTTGATCACCGCCTTGATCCGCTGCGAGTGGTCATAGCGCTCGCCCTCGACCTGCTCTGACTTGGGCAGCAGCGCCTCGACGCGCTCGCGCAGCTGGACCAGCGTGTAGCGCGAGTCGGACTGCTGGACGATCCCGGTGATCAGCTCGCCGACGCGGTCGCGGTACTCCTCGAACATCATGTCGCGCTCGGCCTCGCGGATCCGCTGGAGGATCACCTGCTTGGCGGTCTGGGCGGCGATCCGCCCGAAGTCGTGCGGGGTGACGTCCTCGGTCTCGATCTGGTCCTCGTACTCCTTGAGCTTCTCGAGATCGATCTCGGGCTCGGGCGGCTCACGCATCTCGCCGGTCTCGGGGTCGACGGTCGGCTGCTCGGCCGGCGTCGCCTCGATCAGCAGCTGCTCCTCGAGCTCGGGCGGGATCTTGAGCTCCCACACCTTGAAGTCGCCGCTGTCGCGGTCCATCTCGACCTTCGCGTAGCGGGCCGCGTCGGGCGTCTTCTTGTATGCCGACAAGAGCGCGTCTTCGAGCGCCTCCATCAGCTTCTCGGAGGAGATGTTCTTTTCGGCGGCGAGACCGCGGACGGCCTCGACGATCTCTCTCGACATGACTTCAGTCTCCAGGTACGAGGTTGGAGCGGGCGATTTGCTCGTAGGGGATCGTGACCACGCCCTCCTGCGCGGCGATCGTCACATCGTTGTCCGATGCGCCGACCAGCTCACCGGTCACGCTCCGGTGTCCGTCCCGGGCCTCGCGCAGGCGGACGCGCGCGTGCCGGCCCAGGTAACGCGAGTAGTGCTGCGGCTTGGTCAGGGGGCGGTCCTGCCCAGGGGAGGACACCTCGAGCGAGTAGCGGTCGCGATACTCGGTGAGCAGGCCCGAGACGCGCTCGCACAGCGCGAGCGTGACGCCATCGGGGTGATCGATGAACAGCCGCAGCGTCCCGTTCGAGGTGACCTCGGCGAGCAGAACCTCGACGTCCGGCTCGCTGGCGGCGAGCCGAGCTTCGATCTCGGCCTGGAGGCCGATGCCTTCCTGTCTGCTCAACTCGGGGGTCTCCTCCGTCGGAAAACTCAATAAAAAAGTGGGCCAGCGCCCACTTCGGGTACTGCCACCGGGCAGAACCCGGCGCTCAACTTCCGGTTTCAGATTAGCACCGTGAGGCGGGCCTGACAGCCCTCCGGCGTCCCGGGCTCAGCTTGTCGAGGGCCGCGTTCGTGCAGCGCTTCACGCGAGGGACGCCGAATGGCTGCTCAGGCCCGCCCTGCGAGCTCTCGTCGTAAGGACGCGCCGGATTGGCCGGCCGCTCCTCCCTCGTTCAAAAGCAACGAGGGCCGGTCAGGAGTCCGAGGCGTCGGCGCGGGCGCGGGCGCGGTCGCGGTAGATCCGGTAGTCGCGCCGGCCGGGCTGCAGGCCGGCGGCTTGGGCGAGGGGCTGGCGTGCTTCGGCGTGGCGGCCGAGCATCTGCAGCGAACGGCCCAGGCAGAACAGCGCGTAGTCGTTGGTCGGCGCGCGGTCGATCACGGCCTGGAACTCCTCGGCGGCCTGCTCGTAGCGCTGGGCGCCGAACAGGGCGCGGCCCAGCGCCTCGCGGATCGAGGTCTTGTCGGGAGCGAGATCGCGCGCACGGGCGAGCGGGATCGTCGCCTGGTGGTTGTGCCCGGCTTCGAGTAGCTCGGTGCCGCGAACGAACAGCTCGTAGACGTCTTCCATCGTCTCGAAGTGTAGAGCGGGGTTCAGGCGGTCCGGCGGGAGCGACGGAGCGCGCGCTTGGGTCGGGGCGGCAGCGCCCACAGGGCCCGCAGAGCCCCGGCCAGGCCGAGTCCGGCGCGGAGCTGGGAGCGCAGCGCGCGGCGCTGGCGCAGCGTCGGCAGGATCTCATCGCCCCCGAACCGCGCCATGCGCAAGGCGTGCACGTAGCCCGCGGCCTCGGGCGAGGTGCGGAACCGACGCTCGAGCGCGGCCAGCGTCACGCCGTCGGAGATCGGGCGTCCGCTGCGGGCGAGCGCGCGCTCGAGCTCGGCCAGCAGGCCGTCGGCATCGAGCGGGGTCGTCCGGCTCCACGCGACGAGGGCCAGCACCATGAGTACGGCAAGCACCCCGAGCATGCCGAGCAAGATCGGAGCGCTCGAGTCGCTCGACTGAACGTGCGTGGGGCTGTGCAGCGGGCCGGACGGCGTGCCCGCGTTGCGGCCGCCGAGCTTGCTCAGCCCGCCGGCGCCGCCGAGGAGGTCCTGCGGCTTGATCGCCGCGCGGCCACCGCGAGCCGGCGCCTGCGCCGGCGTCGGGTCGAAGGTCACCCAGCCGTAGCCCGGGAACCACGCCTCGACCCAGGCGTGCGCGTCGACGTCCGAGACCAGCCAGCTCTTGGTGGCCGTGTCGTAGGTGCCGGTGGTGAACCCGGTGGCGACCCGAGCCGGGATGCCCCCCATGCGCAGCAGCATGGCCATCGAGCCGGCGAACTGCTGGCAGTAGCCGATCCGGCTCGAGAACAGGAACGTCTCGAGCGGATACGGCACGGCTGGCGGATTCTCGTCGTAGTTGTAGCTGCTGCCCAGGAGCCCCATCACACGCCGTACGAGGGCATACGGCGTTCGCGCGCCCCGGGACAGCCGCTGGACCAGCGCATATGCCGGCGCGTAGGGCGAGTTCTGGATCGCCACCGCCGCGCTCGGACCGCTGCGGCCGGTCTGGTCCTGGTTTTGCGCCACGCCCCCCGAGCCGAACGCGGGGAACTGGATGCTCTGGGGCGCCACACCCCGCGGCCCCCGGACCTGGGGCAACTCGAGCGCGAGATCGCTGTCCGTCGCCTCGGACGGATAGTGGTCACCGGCGCGGGCCAGCGCCCGGTTGCCCGGATGCGGCACGTAGACCCTCACCGTGTACGCATCGCCCTGCCCGAGCGGGGTGGTGGCCGCCCACGTCCCGGTGCTCGAGCCCGGCAGCGGCGGGCTCGACAGGTGCTCG
>DATIEI010000248.1:0-11824 GCA_035455845.1 Solirubrobacteraceae bacterium | reverse complement strand
GCCCGCGGCCGCCGAGGTTGGACGTCGCGTCGTGGGCCGGGACCTGAACCTCGAGATACGGCTGGTTCCAGCTCACGCTCGGATTCAGGTCCGCGAACAGAGCGGCCGGGCCGGCGCCCGTGAGGCGCCGCGCGCGGTAGGCGATGTCAGCCTCGAGGATCGCGCGTATCCGCGGCCACGCCGGCTCCAGCGCACGCCCCCAGTAACCCTCGAGCACGTCGGCGAGCCGTCGCACTTCGCGCCGCGGATGGGCGATGTACGGCGCGGCGATCTCGGGCCCGCGTTTGTGCTGGCTGGCGAACAGCGCCATGTCCGCGCGGATGTGGGCGATGGGGGTCGCGCGCAGCGCGGCCAGGTCATCGTCGATGTCGCCAAGCGGGCCGCTCGGGAGTGGCACCAGGAAATCCGGGGTGTAGCCGCGAGGCGGGTTCAGCGCGGCGAGGCGCTCGAGCGCCAAGCCGTGCAGGCGACCGCTGAGCGAGCGCAGCCAGGGCAGGTGGAGAGCGGCGTGCGACGGGTCGCGCAGCGCAACCACCGAGCGCACGAGCTCCCACATGGGCGAGATCGCAAAACGGGTGAGCGCGAGATCCTCGACGGAAAAGACGAACCGCACCACGCGTTATGGCCTCGGCACCGTCACCTCGAGGGTCGCTCCGTCCAGATCGCGGAAGTAGATCGAGTCGCTGTCGCTATGCCGCTCGTATTGGTAGGGGATGTGGAGCCGATCGAGCCGTTCGGCGAGTCGAGACTGGCCGGGCGCATCGGTCGCGAGCGCGATGTGGCGCAGCCCGGCCGGTCGCTCCGCGAACAGGCCAAGCCGCGCTCCGGGCGGTCCGAGGAAGATCGGCTCGTCGCGCTGCGAATGGCGCGCATGGGGGGTGAGACCCAGCACGGTCTGGTACCAGGCCAGCGACGCCGGCCGGTCCCGCACGTCGAGAGATACGTGGTCAATTCGGATGATTTGCATGGCGGGCATGATCGTGTCGAGCGTCACCGCTAGCAATGGATTCGATGTACATCAAATCATTAGCTCCTGAATGGCAGCGCCCCGAGGATCCGCTCCATGAGCAATCTCAATCACACCCAAATCATCGATCGGCCCCGCGCCGATGCGGCCCAGGCCGACCGGATCAACCCCGACCTCGCCATCCAGGCAATCGAGGAGCCGTACCTCTCTCTCCAGAGCGAGGCGCGTTGGTACGGCAACAGCCTGTGGGAGCATTTCATCCCCGCCGACGCCACCGACGGCAAGCTGTCGGTGTTTCAGGCCACGATGCCCGAGGGTTTCAGCCCGCCCCGGCACATCCACACGCGCGAGGACGAGGTCTTTCTCGTGCTCGAGGGCGAGGCCTGGTTCGACATCGACGGCGAGCGGTACCTCGCCGGTCCGGGGGCGAGCCTCTACATGCCACGTGGCGTGCCGCACACCTTCCGGGTCAAGACCCCGGTGGCGCGGATGCTGGGGGTCATGACCCCGGGGGGGTTCGAGCAGTTGTTCCGCAACCTCAGCATCCCCGCCGGTGAGCGGACGCTTCCAGAACCGGGGACGGTTCCGTTCGACGTCCCCACCGTGATGGCCGAGCAGATCCGGCTCGGCACCCAGGTCGTTGGTCCGCCGATGGCCGCCGAAAAAGCCTGAGCGCGCGCGAGGAAGTAAGCCCCTGCGGGCGCCATTTTCAGCCCACCAAACCCAGCATGCGCCCGATGTGCGCCCCTGGGGGCTTAGACGCAGGATGCGCCCATCGAATCACCCGGCTGGAACCTCGTCGCCGTGCCGGCCGACGTCGACGACGAGCCCTAAGCCGGGTTGGCGGCGCAGCTAAGCCGCGGTCTTTAAGCCCGACGGCTATTTCGACGTGCCGTGCGCTGCGGATGCCAGTCCGCGTTTCGTGCCGGAGAGCGCCTGTTGGACCGCCTGAAGCTGGGCCGGGGTGAAGCCGGCGGCGGTCAGCGAGTCCGTATCGACCCGGCCGGCCTGAATCTCGCGGTCGACGACCTGTCCCTCCGCGGCGGTGATCGCGCCGTTGTCGATGAGTCGCTGGATGTCGTCCAAGAACGGCTGCGGGTTGGCGGGCGGCTCGGGCGCACCGGCCTTGTCCTTGACGCCCGGCGCCGACGTCTTGGTAGCGTCGCAGTTCGCCACCAGCGCGTGGCGGGGTGCGTGGGCAGCGGGCTTCGCGGCCAGGGCGGCCGTGCCGGCGATCGCGCCGACCACAGCGAGTGCGGCGAGTGCGCCGGTCGCGGTATAACGGAGCCGGATCGAGCGGTTGCCTTGATCGTCCACCTTTGGTCTCCTTTCGATGTGGCCGCCGGGATGGCGTCACGTGGGGCGTCGTGTGGGCAAGGTGAGGATCGTGCGCAACCCTGAGATCCACCTGAAGCGGAGCATTTCTTCAGCTGATCTTCAGACAGGGTCGGCGACAATCGCTCGGGCGATGGACGAGACGGTCGGTCGAGTGGTCGTGATCGAGGACGAGCCGTCAGTGCGCGATGCCGTACTCGCCGCGCTTCGCGCGGAGCGGTTCAGCGCCACCGGGTTCGAAGATCTCCCGCATCCGGGAGATGTACTCGCGGCCGCGCCCGATCTGGCGATCCTCGACGTGCTGCTGCCGAGCGGCGACGGCTTTGAGCTGGCTCGGTCGCTCCGCCAGCAGCATGAGCTTCCGATCATCTTTCTCACCGCCCGCGACGCCGTGGCCGATCGGGTCGCCGGACTCGAGTTGGGCGCCGACGATTACCTGATCAAGCCGTTTGCGCTCGAGGAGCTGATGGCTCGGGTGCGGGCTGTCCTGCGCCGGCGAGGCGCGATCCCCCAGGTGCTCGAGGTCGAGCGGCTGCTCGTCGACGAGGAACAGGGGTTCGCGACCCGGGGCGGTCGGGAGCTCGCTCTCACCTCGACCGAGCTTCGACTGCTCGCCTTTCTCATGCGCCATCGTGGACAGGCTCTGTCCAAGGACCAGCTGCTTAGCCAGGTGTGGGGCTATGACGCATACGACCACAACCTCGTGGAGGTCCACGTCAGCGCGCTGCGGCGAAAGCTCGAGGCCGCCGGCCCGCGCCTGATCCACACGGTCCGCGGGATCGGCTACCGGTTCTCACCGTGATCCGCCACCGACCCACACGCAAGCGGCTGATTGCTGGGGCGATTCTCGCGATCGTCACCGCGCTCGCGGCGTTCGTGGTAGTGATCACCGTGCGCTACCGCGATGGGCTCGAGCAGCGGCTGCGCACCGACCTCACGTCCGGGGCGATCGCGCTGCGCGCGGCCGGCACGCCCGAAGCTCTGAAACCGGTCCTCGGCTCGCTCTCCGCCGAGGGCATATCGGTCGACCTTGCCGGAATAACCGCCCCGGGCGGAACCCTTCAGGTAACGCCCGGCACGGCGGTCGTGACCGTGCGCGAGCGGATCCCCGTCGATGGCAGGGAGGTGATCGCGACCCTGACCGGCAGCCGTGCCGGTATTGACCGGCAGGTCCGCAGCCTCGAGGTCGCCGAGGCGATCGGCGGCGTGATCGCTCTGGCGCTCCTGGCGGCGCTCGCGGGTGTGCTCGTGCTGCTCGACCGCGCCGCAGCGGAGGCGCGCGAATCAGAGGCGGCGATGCGGAGGTTCTTGGCCGACGCGTCCCATGAGCTCCGCACCCCGGTCGCCGCGCTTCAGGCGACCGCCGAGCGGCTGTTGCGAGATCAGCCGCCGCGCCCCGAGCGCGACGCGATCGAGGCGGGGCTCGCGCGTGACAGCGGCCGCCTCGGCCATCTGGTCGACGACCTGTTGAACCTTGCGCGGCTCGACGCTCGCGAGCGGCCGCACCGGGAGCGGCTCGACCTCGCTGACCTTGCGTCGGCTGCCGTGGCCGCGAGTTGCATGAACGGCTCGGGGCCGCGCGTCGAGCTTCTCGCCGCGGGTCCGGTCCCGGCCACCGGCGACCGAGATGCGCTGCTTCGCGCCCTCGGCAACCTGCTCGACAACGCGCTTGCCGTGGCTGACACGGTCGTGGTCGAGGTGAGGCAGACGACGACCGGTCCAACCGTGTCGGTCGCCGACGACGGGCCTGGGGTTCCAGCCGAGGATCGTGAACGGATCTTCGAACCGTTCGTCCGCCTACCCCGAAGCCCCGGCGGTGGCACGGGGCTGGGGCTCGCGATCGTCCGTCGGACGATCGAATCGCACGGAGGGACGATCACGTGTGACTCGTGCCCGGCCGGCGGCGCGCTGTTCACCCTGCGGCTACCGCCCGAGCGCGCTGGCGCACAGGAGCCCTGATCGGCTTTCGAGTCCACCGCCGAGCAGACCGCCGTGTCCAGCTTGGCCGCCTCGTCGTTGAGGAAATGTTGATCGCCCGCTGACAGGCACAGGTGATAGCTCGCGACCGATACGCCGATGGTCAGGCACCCACCGGTCTGCGTGGGGTTCTCGGGAAACGGGCGCGGATAGGTGAGGATGATGATCCGCGCCTGTGGCGCGCGTGCCCTGATCGCCTGCAGGTCGGCGGCCAACCGGGGTTTCATGCCATTGATCTCGCCGTCGATCTCGGCGCCCCACTCCAGCGTGGCCTGTCCTCGCTCGGATGTAAGCGCCCGGGCCATGGAGCGGTATTCGACCGCTTCACGCGCCAGTCGCCAAGAGCCGCTGAGCTCAACTTGGGTCCGGGCGGGACCCAGGCGCCGGGGGCCGGAAGGCCCAGGTCAGACGCTTCTGGCGTGACGCGTCAGTAGCCCCAGCTGGCGTACAGCGCGTCGAGCTGTTCACTCGTGCCGTACGAGTGACTCCGGCGGAAGCGGCCGTGCTCCTGGACGAAGGCAAGGTCCATTCGTGCCAGGGCTCCGTCGAGTAACCGGTTGTGAGCGTCGAACAGATCGGCCACGACGAAGCCGTGCTCGTGCATCCATGACACTACGTCGTGAAACTGCGGCGCTCGAGGTACGAACTCGAACAGAGAAACCTCCATCAGAACGAGTTCGGTGGTGCGTAACACTTCGAGCGCGCCGGAAAGGACCTCCAGTTCCGCGCCCTCGACGTCCACCTTCACGACGAACGGACCTACGAGCTCGCGCTCGTGAGCGATGTCATCAAGGCGCACCACGGGAACCGACCGGCGGGTGCCGTCGCCGTCTTCGCCACGCAGAGCGCCGAAGATCGACGAACACCATGGGGCCCGATGGACGAAGATCTCGACCTCGCCCGGCCTCGATCCGGCAGCGGCGGAGATAGTGTCGGTCACTCGCTGCCGCTCCACCCATTCGAAGTGACGCCTCCACTCCTCGAGCGGTTCAACGAGCACCAGCCGAGCGTCCGGGAACGCCTCATACAGCTCGGGCGTTCCCGGGCCTACGCCGACATCGAAGACGACGTTCGGTACGAAACCCAACTCGCGATAGTGGGCGAGGACCGCGGGGAGAGTGCGCCGCACGCCGCGCGTCCGATGTATCTCAATCCCACGGGAGGCAAGCGTGGTCACCGCGCGCGCCCGTAGGCGGGTTCGCAGGGACGCAAGCACGCGCGGCATTCTACGCTGCGACGGCGGGCGGACTGAGTTCGTTGACGGTGTGGTCCGGCTCGAACGAGATCAGATCTGACCCATCGCTTCGGCAAGATATCGGGGAGGTAGTGACGCCTTACCGCTCGTGGCCCGAAGGGCGGGGCAAGTAGGATCGGCCGAGGTGTGAGCGCCGATCTGTGGGTTGAGCAGCTGCGATCCGGGCATCCGCGCCGCGAGCAGACCGTGGCCAAGCTCCACGACGCTCTGCTACGAGTGGCGCGGCACGAGCTGTCACGTCGCCGCGGCCAGCTCGGATCGATCAGGGGCCCGGAGTTCGACGACCTCGCCCAGCAGGCGGCCGACGACGCGCTCGTCAACGTCCTCGGCAAGCTGGACGAGTTCCAGGGGCTCAGCCGTTTCACGACCTGGGCATACAAATTCGCCGTGTTCGAGGTCTCGGCCAAGGTCGCGCGCCACGCCTGGCGCCGGCAGCCCCCGAGCCGGCAGGAGCCGGCGCTCGAGCTGTTGCCCGACGCACTGGCCGCCCGTCCCGGCGACCGGCTCGAGCGACAGGAGCAGCTCGAGGCGCTCCGGATCGCGATCGGCGAGCTGACCGACCGCCAGCGAGAAGTGTTCGTCGCGGTCGCGCTCAACGACGTCCCGATCGACGTGCTGGCGATGGAGCTCGGCACCAACCGCAACGCGATCTACAAGAACCTGTTCGATGCCAGGCGTAACCTCCGGGCCAAGATGGCCGCCGCCGGACACCCCGTCCTCGAGGACGCAGCATGACCGACCCGCTGCACCTCGACGAGCTGTTGCGCGCCAGGGACGGTGACGCGGGGTGCACGGCCGGCGTGGACATGATGGACGCCTACGTCGAGTTGGAGCTGGCCGGGGAGGATCCGACCCGGGTGTATCCGGGCACGGCGATCCACCTTCAGAGCTGCCCGGGCTGCCGGACCGATCACGACGGCCTGCTCGAGGCGGCCCGCAGGTTCGCGGACATCGATCCCGAGTAGCGGTAAGACGGGGGCCCGGCCGCACACTATTGGGGCTATGTTCGGACAATTGCTGTCAGTCAACGTAGGGGGGCCCCGGGACGTCGAGTGGGAGGGCAAGACGGTCCGCACCGCGATCTGGAAGCAGCCCGTCGATGGTCCACGGATGGTCCGCAAGATCAACATCGACGGCGACGACCAGGCCGACCGAGCCGCGCATGGGGGTGAGCACCGTGCCGTGTTCGTCTACCAGATCGAGTCCTACCGGTACTGGGAGCGCGAACTTGGGCGCAGCGACTTCAGCTACGGCCAGTTCGGCGAGAACTTCACCGTCGACGGCCTGGCCGACGACGAGGTGTGTATCGGCGATCGCTATCAGATCGGCGAGGCGATCTTCGAGGTCACCCAGCCACGCGTGACGTGCTACCGCGTCGGGATACGGATGGGCGAACCCTCAATGCCGTCGCTGCTCGTCGCCCATCACCGGCCCGGGTTCTATCTGCGGGTCGTGCAGGAGGGCCTCGTCGCCGCCGGTGACGAGATCGTCCGGCTCAGCACAGGACCCGAGCAGCTCACCGTCGCCGAGATCGACGGACTGCTGTACCTGCCGAACCGTCCGCGCCGCGGCCTCGAGCGCGCGCTACGGATCCCGGCGCTCAGCGCCGGTTGGAAGGGCTCGTTTCAGGAGTTGCTCGATCAAGCCGACCAGCCGCGTCCGGGCGAGCCGGTGCGTGCGGCATGGACGGGCTTCCAGCCGTTGACGGTCACCGCGATCGAGCACGAGAGCGCCACGGTCATTTCCGTTCATCTCGCTTCGCCGGTGGGCGAGGAAACGGAGGTGCCTCCCCGGGCGGGCCAGTACCTGACGTTTCGGCTGCGTCCGAACGGTGTCGACGGGCCGGCGGTGATCCGGAGTTACTCGCTGTCCTCGGTCGGGGTCGAGGACGGCTACCGCATAAGCGTCAAACGCGAGCCGGACGGCGCGGGGAGCGGGTTCCTGCACGACCACGTCCACCCGGGAGACGTCCTGGACGTCGCCGCCCCGCGCGGCGACTTCGCCCTCCGCGACGGTGACCGCCCGGTCGCGCTGCTCAGCGCCGGGATCGGAGCGACGCCGATGCTGGCCATGCTCCAGGCGCTCGCCGAGGCGAACAGCGGCCGCGCGGTCTGGTGGCTGCATGGAGCGCGCAACGGACAGGAGCACGTGTTCGCCGACGAGGTCGACCGACTGCTCGGTTCTCTCAGCCACGCCCACCGGATCGTCGCCTACAGCCGCCCGACGGCGGACGACGCGCCCGGCAAGCGCTTCGACACGACCGGGCGGCTGACCATCGAGACGATCCAGGCGGCCGGGATACCGGCGAACGCCGACTACTACCTGTGCGGGCCCGAAGCGTTCATGCGAACCCTCTCGGCCGGTCTGACCGCTCGCGGGGTGCCGCCCGAGCAGATCACCACGGAGACGTTCGGTCCGATTGCCGTTACGGCTTCGGGGATCGTTGGAGGCAGCGCCCGGGCGCCGCATCAGCCGGAGGGACCTCCGGGCGATGGTCCCGCGGTCACCTTCGCCCGCAGCGGACTGACCGTCGCCTGGGAGCCGGGTTACTCGAGCCTGCTCGACTTCGCCGAGGCATGCGATGTACCGGTCGCCTTCGGCTGCCGCACCGGCGTGTGCCACTACTGCGAAACCGAAATGCTCACCGGTGATGTGACGTACAAGGTGCAGCCGCTTGAGCCGCCTGCCGAAGGTCGCATCCTGATGTGCTGCACGCAGCCCAGGACCGAACTGACGCTCGAGCTCTGATACTCAGCGGAGGTCGGCTTCGGTGGGCTCGGTCGGCTCCAGGTTGATCACCTCGAAGCCGAACCGCTCGGCCAGGCGCTCGGCGACCAGCGAGCGGTGACAGGCCTGGGCCGTGGCCTCCACGCACATGAGCGCTCCGATCCCGTGCACGGGCAACCGGCGAACGAGCGGCTCGAGCGGGACGAGATCCAATATCTCCTCGGTGTAGACGCGGATGTATTCGGGCGAGAGCCGCACCCGCGAGCGCTTGCCGACGCCTTGCCGGTCGTCGTCGCGGTACTGGAGCTGACGCATCGCGGTGTCCGGAGCGAGCTCGGGGTGATACTCGTAGCCGATGCGAGCCTTGGCCAGGAAAGCCTGAAGGCGCTGGGCATTGGCCCACGCGTACTCCGAGCCGCGCACTCCCCGCCGCTGGCGGATGTCCACGACCTGGGTGACGCCCGCCCCGTCGAGTGCGCGGATGAAGCTGGCGGCGTCGAACTCGTAGACGCCGATCGTGGCAATCGTGGGCACTGCTCCTACGTTAGAGCCGGCGTGTCACATCTGCGCGCCGCAGCGGGTCATGTCCGTAGATCGCTCTCACCACGACGTGACTGGAGGCTGCCCGATGGCACGGATTCAAGGGGTATCGCAAGACCAGGCCAATCCAATGGTCAAGCTCGTCTACCGATTCATGCGCCGGGGCATGAAGAAGATGACCGGCCGCGAGGCGGCGCACGGCAGCGGGATCGAGCCGATTGAGATCTGGGCCTATCAGCCCAAGATGATGAGCGGCATGGGCAAGTTCCAGCAGGCGGTGCGGAAGGGCCATTCGGTCGACGAGCGGCTCAAGTACCTGGTCGAGCTGAAGGGAGCTCAGATGATCGGATGCGAGTACTGCGTCGACCTGGGCTCCCAGATCTGTCGGAACTCCGGCTTCTCCGACGACGAGCTGCTGGCCCTGCCGCGCTACCGCGACAGCGAGTTGTTCACCGAGCGCGAGAAGCTGGCGCTGGACTACACGGTGGCGGTCATGCGGACGCCGGTGGAGGTCACCGACGAGCTGTTCGCGCAGGTGAAGGAGCACTTCACCGACGAGCAGCTAGTGGAGATCACGGCGCTGCTGACCCTGGTCAACCTCGACCGCTTCAATGCCGCGTTCGGGGTCGGCTCGGCCGGGTTCTCCGAGGGGATGGTGTGCGTCGTGCCGGATCGGCCCGCTGCCTCAGCCGTCGTCCAGTAGCCGCTCGAGCTCACCGAGGCAGAGGCGCCAGCCCTCATCCTGGGCGTTGCGGCGCTCGTCGGTTGAGATGTCGCGGTTGGTCAGGACCACGGTGGTCGTGCCCTCGGCCTCGTCGAAGGCAAGCTCGATCAACTGCTGGTTGTCGGGGATCTCGTCGAAGGTCCACGTCATGACCAGCCGGCGCGGCCGGTCGATCACGGTGTACTCGCCGCGCGCCCCCGCGGTCCTGCCGTCGGGTCGGCGCATGACGATCCGCACCGCGCCGCCGACCCTCAGATCGACCTCGGCCACCGGCGTCTCCCAGTCCGGACCGCAGTGGAACCAGCGCCGCATCACCTCGGGGCTGGTCCAGGCATCGAACACGTCCTCGGCCGACGCGTCGAAGCTGCGTTCGATCCGCAGCGCCTGCGTCACTTCCGTTCCTCCAGGTACTCGCCGACAACGTCGAACAGACGCTCCCAGCGCTCGCGCTGGCCCTCGATCCAGCGTTCTGCCTCGGCGAGCGCCTCGGGTCGCAGGGCGAGGCGATGGGTCCGGCCGTCGACCACTCGGCTGACCACGCCCGCCTCCTCGAGCATCTTCAGGTGCCGCGAGATCGTCGGCTTGGACACGCCGAAGTCGCGGCTCACCTCGCCGACCGTCGCCGTCCCGCCGCTCAGCCGCTCAACGATGTCCCGTCGCAGTGGATGGGCAAGCGCCTTGAACGCATCGTTAGCCATTTTGCTAACTATATAGTGGCGACAATCGACCAGAAGACCGGAGGAGAGACGACGATGACCGAGCACCGGATCCGCACCCAGGAGGAATGGCAGGCGGAGCGCGCGGAGCTGCTCAAAGAGGAGAAGGAGCTCACCCGCCGTGGCGACGAGCTGACCCGCAAGCGGCAGGCGCTGCCCTGGGTCCCGGTCGAGAAGGACTACCGGTTCGAGACCGAGGACGGCACAAACACGCTCGCCGAGCTGTTCGACGGCCGCTCCCAGCTGCTCGTCTACCACTTCATGTTCGGGCCGTCCTACACGGGAGGCTGTCCGGTCTGCTCCTCGATCGCCGACACGCTCGCTCCCCAGGTCCCGCATCTGAGGGCCCGGGATACCACGTTGCTGCTGAGCTCCCGCGCCCCGCTCGACAAGCTCCTCGCCTACCGGGAGCGGATGGGTTGGGATATCCCGTGGGTCTCGAGCGGCGACAGCGACTTCAACCGCGACCTCGGCTTCCAGTACACGCTCGAGGAGCTGAAGCCGTTCCTGGAGGGCGACATTCCGGTGACCGTCGAGCAGAACGCGCGGATCTGCGGGACGGACGCCGGGGGGTATGTTTCGGAAGGACCGGGGCTGAGCGCCTACGCTTTGTCGGACGGGACCGTCTACCGGACCTACGTGACGACCGCCCGCGGGCTCGAGGCGGTGGCGATGGCCTACTACCCGCTCCTTGACCGGACGCCCAAGGGGCGCGACGAAAGCGCTACCGAGCCGATGTGGGTGCGCCGGCACGACGAGTACCAGGGGTGACGCGCGTAGCGTCCGTTCGGCCGATGCGGGCCGGTGATCTCGAGGCGGCCGCCAGCGTGGCGGCCGCCGCGTTCTCGAGGGATCTCAGCGACGACGGCGTTGCGCGCCGCTGGCGCGAGCGGATCGTCTACCCGTGGCAGACCGATCCCGGCGGTGCATTCGTGGCCGAGCTCGACGACCAGGTCATCGGGGTCGCGGAGGCGATCGTGCGTGAGCGGCTCTGGTGCCTGTCGATGCTGGCGGTCGAGCCGGGGATCCAGAGCGCCGGCGCGGGCCGTGCGCTGATGGAGCGTGCCATCACCTACGGTCGGGCGACCGATCCCGGGCTGATCGTCAGCTCGAACGACCCGCGCGCGCTGCGGCTCTACGCCGTGTGCGGGTTCGCGCTGCACCCGACGCTCGAGGCGAGTGGAATCGTCGACCGGCGCCGGGTGCCCGCGCTGGGGGGCTCGGTGCGCGAGGACGACGGCGAGGATCTCGAGCCGTTCGCCGGATTCACGCGTGAGGTGCGAGGGGCGCCGTACACGAGCGAGTTGCGCTTCGCCTTCGGGCAGGGCGGTCGGCTCTTGCGCATCGCCGACCGCGGGTTCGCTGCGGTCAACGCCGACGGACTTCTATGGTCGCTGGTGGCGCGTGACGAGGAGGCGGCCGGCGCGCTCTTGTGGAACGCGCTTGCGCTGACCGAGGGCCCGGCCCGGGTGCGATGGATCACGGCCGCCAATCAGTGGGCGGTCGACATCGTCGCCCGGGCCGGACTTCGGCTCACGGCCTATGGGGCACTGTGCGTTCGCGGCACGCCGGGGCGGCTGGCG
>DATIEI010000247.1:0-24245 GCA_035455845.1 Solirubrobacteraceae bacterium | reverse complement strand
AGACGCGTCTGGTAATCGCAGCGGGGCGGCGCGGTCGCGAGCTCGGCTTGCAGACGCTCAGCGCGCGCGGCTCGGAGCTGGAACGCGACTTCGCCTATGGTCTCGTCCGCCAGCTGTTCGAGGCGCCGGTCGTGGCGGCGTCGCCGCGGGAACGCGCTGAGCTGCTAGCCGGCGCGGCTGGGCGGACGGCGGCGCTGTTTGGCGTTGTCGGCCCGCACGATGATGCCGCCGATACGCTGCTGGACCCGTCGTTCGCGATCCTGCATGGGCTCTACTGGCTGTGCGCGAATCTCGCGCGGCGCTCGGCGCTCTTGCTGTGCGTCGACGATGTCCATTGGGCTGACCAGGCCTCGCTGCGCTTTCTCAGCTACCTCGGGCGACGAGTTCAGGAACTGCCTATCGCGGTCGTCGCTGCGGCGCGGCCGGCCGATTCGCACGAGGGCTCGCCGCTGCTCGCGGCGCTCACCGCCGACCCGTCCGCCGAGGTGCTGGTGCTCGCGCCATTGAGCGAGCGGGCGGTGGGCGAGCTGGTGCGGTTGGGCGTCGGCGCGGAAGTGGAGTCGGTTTTCGCGCGCGCGTGCCACGAGGTGACAGGGGGTGTTCCGTTCCTCGTCCAGGAGCTCGTCCGCACGATCGCTGAGGAGGGCATCGAGCCGACATCGGCGGCCGCGTCCCGGGTCTCGGCCCTCGCGCCGCGGACGGTCTCGCAGTCGGTCGTGCAGCGCTTGAGTTGTCTTTCCTCTGCCGGCCGCGAGCTGGCACGAGCGGCGGCCGTGCTCGGCGAGGCCGACCTTCGGCTCGCAGCGGGCCTCGCCGACATCGGCCCTGGAGCCGCCGCAACCGCCGCCGATGAGCTCGCCGCGGCCGGGATCCTCGCGGTGGGTCGGCCGCTGCGCTTCGTGCACCCGATCATCCGGGCGGCGGTCGAGGCAGATCTCTCGTCCGGTGAGCGGGCCGGCCTACACGCGGCGGCGGCGCGCCGGCTCGCGTCCGAACGCGCGTCTACGGACCGGATCGCAGCCCACCTCCTCGCGACCGATCCGGCCGCTGACGACTGGGTCGTCGATTCGCTCCGGGCCGCTGCGAGAACGGCAATCGCGAACGGCGCTCCGGGCTCGGCCGCCACCTACCTGCGGCGGGCGCTGGAGGAGGCGCCCTCGGAGACGCAGCTCCCCGACGTGCTGCTCGAGCTCGGCTTCGCCGAGTCCTACGCGGGAGATCCGCAGGCCACAGCTCATCTCGAGGCGGCCCTCGATGCCGCCACTGATCCGACCGCTCAGGTCTCGATCACCCTCGCGCTCGGGCGGATGCTCCAGATCGAGGGCCGCATGCGCGAGTCGCTGGACGCGTTCGACCGAACGCGGGCACGTCTGCGCAGCAGTGACCGACGCGCGGCGTTCACGCTCGAGGGCGCCGTCCTCGGCGCGGCCGAGATCGACGCCGAGACCGCGGACGAAGCCGCGCCGCGGATCGCCGAGCTCCGCCGGCGCGCCGACGAGGACGCCGACGTTCCGCCGAGCGTGTTCGCCCCGCTGGCGGTCGCAGCACGATGGCGAACGAGCCCGCGAACATGGCCGCGCGCCTCGCTCTCCGCGCGCTCGACGGAGCGCCAAAGCTGCTGCCCGAGGCTTTCGACCGACCCCCGTTCTTCTACCACGCCTGCATCGCCCTCGTCTTCGCCGAGCACTACGAGGAGGCGCTGCCCCGGCTCAACGAAGCGCTGGCGGACGCTCGCCGGCTCGGCTCGCTTCCCCACGTACTCGCGCTCTCGTGCTTCCGCGCCCTTCCTCATCTCCGACTCGGCAACCTCGCCGACAGTGAGGCGGACGCACGCACCGCCCTCGAGACCGGCCCCCGCCTGCCCGGCGTCCATGCCGCGCTCGCGCTCGCGGTGCTGCTCGAGACGCTCGCCGAGCGCGGAGAGCTCGAGGCCGCCGAGGCAGCGGATCGGCAGTACCCGCTCGTCCAGCAGTTCCCGACGATGATCCAGGCGGCGTGGCTACTCGCCGCCCGCGGCCGACTTCGCCTCGCCGGCCTTCGCCCAGCTCCGGCTCTCGACGACCTGCTCGCCGCAGGCGACCTCTTCAGACGACTACGCAGCCCAAGTCCGATGAGCCCGTGGCGCTCCGACGCCGCCCTCGCGCACCTCGCGCTCGGCGCGCGAGCAGACGCGAGAGCGCGCGCGGCCGAGGCGGTCAAGCTCTCCCAGGCCCACGGTGGCCCCCGCACGCTCGGAGTGTCCCTGCGCGCGGCTGGCCTCGTCGAGGGCGGAACACGCGGCATCGAACTGCTCCGTCACGCCGCGACCGTGCTCGAGAGCTCCGGCGCCCGGCTTGAGCACGCCCGCGCCTTGGCCGACCTCGGCGCCGCGCTCCGGCGGGCGGGACACCGGGCGGACAGCCGCGAGATCCTCCGACCCGCGCTCGACCTCGCCCACCGCTGCGGCGCACACGCCCTCTCGGAGCGAGCACGCACCGAGCTGATCGCCGCCGGTGGGCGGCCCCGACGGCTCGTCCTAACCGGGCTTGACTCGCTAACCGCGAGCGAGCGACGCGTCGCCCAGCTGGCCGCCGCCGGTCTCGCCAACCGCGACATCGCGCAACAGCTGTTCATCACCACTCGAACCGTCGAAGGACACCTGACCCACGCCTACCAGAAGCTCGACATCACCTCCCGCGAGCAGCTCACCGACGCCCTCGCCACTCGCGAGGTCGATCTCCTCGCCCAAGCCACCGCACCCGGCTGATCACCATCGACCGTCCCGACGCAGGGCGACCATGCGCAACTCCTCGCCGATGCGGTGCTAACCCTCGACGAGCAAACAGCTGCTGTCGGGCGCAATGGGCATTGCCTCTCCGGGTCACCGCCGGGCGCCCGGGAGCACGCCAGTGGGCTGCGACGCGGTCGTCAGGGACGAGCGACCAGAGGTATGGCGGTCGGTCCTGCTTCCCCCGGGCAGACGACAACTCGTCTCTTAGAGCGGGCTCCGCTTCCCCCGGCCGGCCAGGGTAGGCGGAGGGGGATCGCTCACTCATACATCTTCTCCTTCGCCCACCCGTACCGGACACGTACGGGATGGCCCGTCGTCGCGCGCGAGGAGGCCGGATATGGGCTCCTCGAGCCACACGTAGCCGTCTTCCTGGTCCGACCACTCGGTCCAGCCGGGCTCATCGGTGTCGACCACGTGAAATCCGAGTCCTTCGAGCGCAGCCAACGCGCTGGACCTTCCCGTTCCCGACCTACAGGTGACTAGCACGCGGCGCATCGATCGCGCCTCGTCGAGGATCAGTCCGTGCCAGTGGCCAGGCGCGCGCAGCGCGGCGCGAAGCGCGAGGTAACCACCGTAGGAGGTGCCGAGCAGCAGAGCCCCGGACAGCCGGCCGCGTCGACCATCCCCAGGACATCCGCGACGGCGTAACGCGAGTACGTCGCCTCGACCGGCAGCGGTCGGCCGTCGTCATCCAGCCGGGAGAGCGCCGCGGTGCTCGGGCATGAGCACCCGAACCCGGCGGGTCAGCCGGCGCCGGACCCGAAGGTACGGAACCACCGACGCCAGACCCGGCCCGCCCGGGAGGACCACGAGCACCGGGCCGGCGCCTCCTGCGTCCGCGTCGGCGTAGGCCAACGAGAACCATGGACCGTCGGCGCGGTCCGGGAACACCGGCACCCGAACCGTGTGCACGTCGGGGCGCGCCAGGAGCTGGCGACGGCTGACCCGCTCCGGTGGCGCAAACCCGAACGTTCGATACGGGAGCACGGAATCAGCCGGCGAGCCCGTGGGTGTAGGCGTAATGCACGGCTTGGGCGCGGTCGCGCGCGCCGATCTTGGCGAACACGTGGTTGATGTGGGTCTTCACGGTGGCTTCGCTGACCACGAGGGTGGCGGCGATTTCCCCATTGGACAGGCCCGAGGCGATGAGTGACAGGACCTCGGCCTCGCGCGGGGTGAGTCCGTCCGGCAGGCTCTGCGGCGGCGGCGCGGGCCGCGCCCCGGCGCTCGCCGCCGCGATGAGACGACTCTGGACGACCGGATCCAGCAGGGCCTGGTGGTCGGCGGCAGCGTGGACGGCACGGGCGATCTCGGCGATGCCGGCGTCCTTGGTCAGGTAGCCCCGGGCGCCGGCCTGCAGCGCATCGAGGATCGACGCTTCGTCGGCGTGCGTGGTCAGCACGACGATCTCGGTCTCGGGTTGGGCCTCCCGGATCCGCCGGGTCGCCTCGACCCCGTCGAGCTTGGGCATCCGCAGGTCCATCAATACGACGTCGGGGCGATGGCGGGCGCAGAGCGCCACGGCCTCCTCGCCGTCACCGGCGGCGGCAACCGGCTTGATGTTGGGCGCGGCTTCGAGCAACGTCATCAGGCCTTCCCGCACCACGGCCTGGTCGTCGACGACCATGACCCGAATGGGGCCGTTCATCGGCTCTCCCGTCCAGCGGGCGCGGGCAGTCGCAGCTCGACCCGCCACCCACCATCAACGCGGCCGGCGCTCAGCGTTCCGCCCAGCAGCTCCGCGCGCTCGCGCATCCCCCGCACGCCGTATCCGCCGCCGGTGGCGGCCAGTCCTTGCGACCGGCCGGCGCCGTGCCCGCCGGCGGGCTGGGCGACGGTTGGCCGATCGTCCACGATCAGCACGACCTGGTCATCCGGAGCCGCGCCGGCGTGGACCGTGACCGACACCTCGGCGCCAGGAGCGTGCTTGCGAACGTTGGTCAGCGCCTCCTGGACGATGCGAAGCACGGCCTCCCCGGTCGCGCCGGATAGGCGAGACGGATCGCCGTCGATCGTGAGCTCAGCGCCCGCGTCGTTGCCGGCGCGGTACTCGGCCACCAGAGCCTGGACTGCAGCCGGAGTGGGCACCGCGTCCCCGCGCAGCGCTCCGACAGCGCGGCGCGTCTCCTGGAGTCCCTCGCGCGCCAGTTCGTGCGCGCGGTGCACACGCGCGAGTACATCGTCTCGATCCGCACCCTGCTCGAGCAGCGCCCCGGTGGCTTCGAGCTGAATGGTCAGACCGGCCAGAGTGTGGGCGAGCACGTCGTGGATATCGCGCGCGATCCGGGATGACTCCTCCAGGCGGGCCGCGCGGAGCTGCTCTTCGTGCGAGCGCTGGGTCTGCGCGAGCAACAGATCTGCCTGCTCGATCCGGAGGCTCCGCTGACGCGCATTCGACGCGGCCAGGAGCGACACGGCGAAGCCGAGCGTGTACGCGAGCACGCCGAGGGCGTTCCCGTTGTAGAGCAGGTCGGACACCGCGACCGCCAGCGCGCCGGCGACAACGACCAGTGCTGCGCGTGCCAGCTCCATCCGCACGCCGGCCACGATCACTGCCACGAACACGAACACGCTGGCGGCGCTCTGGGGCGCGGCTTCGACCAGGAGTCCGCCGGCGACAGCCATCACATAGAGCTCGACCGACGACCCCTCCTCGTCGTTGGGTCGCGCCGTCCAGATCAGCCAGGAGAGCGCCGCCGCCGCGAACAGCAGGCTCACCACCAGGCCGCGTCCGCTCGTGCCCGGATGGTGTGAGCCGCCGAACACCGAGAGGCCCACGAGCGCCAGACCTACGAGGCGGATCGCCGTGGCGAGACGGCGGTCGAGACTGGCGAGAAGCATCAGCATGGAAGGTACGGACTGTCAGGCCGCCGGTTCAACTCAGACGACCGAGCGGGACCCGCCGGGAGGGCGGATCCCGCTCGGTCGAAGGGCGGTCGGTTGGTCACGCCAGTTCGGCGGCGGGGACTCGCTGCTCGATCTGGTGGCGACGCGCCGCCAGGACCAGGGTGCGACCCCACACTTCGAACACCGCCATGGCCAGGAGAGCCGCGGTCCACGCCGCGCCGCTGGTGATCGCGTGATCGGCGCTGAACTGACCGAGGGCCGAGGCGCCGCCGTGAGAAACCCAGACCGCGAAGGCGAACCGCGAACCCATCCCGAGCACCCAGAAGAAGGCAGAGACCCAGCCGGCACGGGCGAGGACGCCACCGTCGCGGCCGGGGCGCATCGTGACGGTCTGCCCGCTCGCGACGCCGATCGACAGTCCGAGCAGGGCGAGCACTCCGACCAGGACGAGATCGTTGCCGGCCGTCGGGATGCCGTGCAGGTAGTTGACCACCGCGATGGCCACGATGATCAGCGGACGAACCAGCGCCTTGGTGGTGAGCGTGCGCTCCTTGATCTGCAACAGGACGAGGAGGACCAGAGCTGAGTCGATGAGGTAATCGGTAGTTGTCATGCGACTATCGTCGTCGCCGGGCGCCGATCGCACATGGGCGCCCGGGTTGAACCACGGGTTGAAGTGACGCCTCTTCTCCACCCTGGGGTTGAGACCGGATCAACCATCCGTCCACAGGGGAAGCGATTGGCGATCCGTGTGGGTATCACCGGCGCGACAGGAAGTCTCAAATGCGTCCCTCGCAAAGCCGAGGGACCGGGTGACGGTCAGGCCCCGGGCGGGGAACAGGGAATGACGCCACGTCACCGTTGGAGGGCCGATGCCGTTTGTAATCGTCCTGGTGCTGGCCGCCGGAGTCTGGATTGCCGTGGTGCTGTTCGTCGTATCGCTGTGCGGGGCGGCGAAGCTGAGCGATGAAGCGATCGACGCTGCCCTGGCGACGGCTGCGCGTGACGTTGCGACGGCTTCGTCAGAGTCAGAGTCGCCCGAGCGCGGGCTGCGGACCCTCAGCCTCGACGAGGCGGCGGCGTTGCTCGGGATCAACCCGTACACGTTGCTGGCGTGGGAGGCGCGCTATGGCTTCCCCACATCGAGCCCGCAGGAGCTGTACAGCCGGTCCGAGGTGCTCGCGTTACGCGACTGTCTGCGAGACGGAGTATCGATCGCGTCGGCGGTCACCCGAGCGCGAGCGCGGATGAGGCGACGCCGAGCGGGCGACACCGCGCGGCCGAGCGATCGTCACGGCGGCGGATTCGGTTCGTAGCCGACTGCCTCAGCGAGCCATCCACACCGCGGTATCCGGCGGCAATCGGCCGTCGTCCCCGAGTGGTCCGCTGGCCAGCAGGACTGTGCCCTGTGGCGACGGGACAGGCTCGGCCGCCAGGTTCACGACGCACAGGAAGCCCGGGTCCCGCGCGAACGACAACACCTCGGCGGGCGCCTCGACCCACTCGAGCGAACCGTCCCCGAGGGCGTCGTGGGCGCGGCGGATCGTGAGCGCACGGCGGTACAGATCGAGCACCGAGCCGGGTTCGGTCGCCTGACACTCCACCGCGAGTGCGCTCCAGGACTCGGGCTGGGGGAGCCAGGGAGACGCGGTTGCGCCCGGAGGGCTGAAGCCGAACGGCG
This sequence comes from Solirubrobacteraceae bacterium, assembly GCA_035455845.1. Lineage (GTDB taxonomy): Bacteria > Actinomycetota > Thermoleophilia > Solirubrobacterales > Solirubrobacteraceae > Palsa-465. The sequence goes on along the minus strand of DATIEI010000247.1, from coordinate 16,947 downwards.
GTCGCGCGCCGGACCACGGAAGCGGCACGCGGCAGCCGTCCCGACCCCGGTTCGTGTGGCCCGACAGCTCCCAGCCCGGATCCCGGATCGCGTCGTCGGGCAGGTCCTCGACCTCCGGTAACCCGAGCTCCGCGCCTTGGTAGATGTACGCGCCTCCGGGGAGCGCGAGCATGAGCAGCGCGGCCGCCCGCGCCCGCCGGACGCCGAGGGAGAAATCGGCCGTCAGCCCGGCGAGGTCGTCCAGCCGTCGCAGCGGCCGGACGTTCTGCGGGCGGGCGTAGCGCGAGACCTCCCGGACCGTATCGTGGTTCGAGAGCACCCAGGTCGGCGCGGCGCCGACCGCATCGTATGCGCTGATCGCGGCGACGATCGAGCCGCGGAGCGCTTCGGGCTCCCACGGCGCGAGCAGGAAATCGAAGTTGAATGCGCTGTGGAGCTCGTCGGCTCGGACGTACCTGGCGAGACGCGCCGAGTTGTGCACCCAGGCCTCGGCGATGTACACGCGTGGTTCGTCGTAGCTGTCGGCGAGCGTACGCCAGCGGCGGTAGATCTGGTGGACCTCGTCGCGGTCCCAATGTGGATGGTCGACCGGCTCGGCGCCGACGGGCGGCCACACGAGCGAGCCGATGTCCGGCAGACCGTCCGCCTTGGCCAAGCCGTGGGCGACGTCGATCCGGAATCCGTCGACTCCGAGCTCGAACCAGAACCGGATCGTGTCGTCGAACTCATCCCGGACCTCCGCGTTGGTCCAGTCGAGATCGGGTTGCTCGGGAGCGAACAGGTGCAGATACCACTGTCCGGCTCGACCATCGGGCTCGGTCACCCGGGTCCACGCGGGTCCGCCGAAGCCGCTGGTCCAGTCGTTCGGAGGCTCCGCGCCGTTCAAGCCGCGGCCGTTGCGAAAGATGAAGCGGGTCCGTTCGTTCGAGCCGGGTCCGGCCCGCAACGCCTCCTGGAACCAGAAGTGTTGGTCTGAGACATGGTTGGGAACGAGGTCGAGCAGCACTCGCAGACCAAGCTCGTGTACCTCGGCGATCATCGCCTTCGCCTCGGCGAGCGTCCCGAACTGGGGGTCGATGTCGCGGAAGTCGGACACGTCATAGCCCCCGTCCCTCATCGGCGATCGGTACCACGGGTTGATCCAGATCGCGTCGACTCCGAGGTCGGCGATGTAGCGCAGCCGCGAGCGCAGCCCGGCGATGTCACCGACGCCATCGCCGTTTCCGTCGGCGAAGCTGCGGATGTAGACCTGATATACGACGGCGCTGCGCCACCAGGGGCGCATCAGGCGAGGCCGGCCTGCTCGATCAGCTGGACCGCCGTCTGATCGGTTCCGAGGGCGGCGGGGTTCAGCGCGGCGAGGGAGATGGTGCTGAGCGGCGGTAGAGCCGGGTTCGGCGCGATCCCGGGTCTCGCCGGGTACTCGAAGTCGTAACTGCCGGCCAGGATGCGCTGACCGTCGGCGCCGGAGATGAACCGGACGAGCCGCTGCGCGGTCGCGGCGTGTTTGCTCGAGGCGAGCACAGCCGCTCCGGCGATGTTCTCGACCGAGCCAGGATCGTGACCCGCGAAGTAATGGAGCTTCGAGTGGATCCCGGTGCGGCCGAGCTCGAGCTGGAGCCGGTACCAGTAGTACTGATTCACCAGGCCGGCGCCGACGTCGCCGCGGTTGACCGCGGCGGCCACGGCTTCTTCGTCCTGGTAGATCTGGGCATTGCGCTTGAGCCCCTCGAGCCATTTCGCCGCGGTGCTCTTGCCATAGGTGGCGATGACCGCTCCGACGACCGGCGGGAAGTCCGAGTCGGTCGGTGCGACTGCGATCTTCCCCTTCCATGCCGGCTGGGCGAGCTGGAGTACAGACGGCGGGAGCTGTGACGAGGTGATTCGTGCCGGGTTGTACGCGAGGCTCGAGACCCGCAGCGCGACGCCGACCCAGTCCCCCGCCGGGGACTGCTCGCGAGCCGGGACCTGCCCAAGCGTGCGTGCGGGCAGCTTGGCCAGGAGCTTGTGCGCCTCGAGGTTCATGAGCTCCGGGGAGTTCTCGGTCAGGTACACGTCGGCGGGCGAGGCATGACCCTCCTGGAGGATCTGGTCGGCCAGGACGATCCCATCGCCCGAGCGCACGCTCACCTTGATGTGGGTCTGGCGCGTGAATGCCTGGACGAGCGCGCTCGTGAGCTGCGGGTGCTCGCCACTGTAGATGACAAGCGAGGCCTCCCCGCCGTTGGCGCCGCATCCCGCCAGCGCAAGGGCGAGGATCGCCGCCGCGACCCCGACGGCGGCACTGACGCGGAGCCTCATCGAGAGGTGAGGAGCGCGGTCGGCTCGGATGACTCCCCGATGGCCGCTGACGAGCCCGAACGGGGGTAAGCCATCACTTCTCCGCTGACGGTGAGCTGCGCTCGCTCGCCTGGCGCCGGCGCGTCGTGTCCAAGCACGCGGGCGCTGACCGAGTCCGGCAGGCCATCGAGCTGGAGCCGGAGGACCGAGTCGGGTCCGTAGAAGGTGCGCGCAGTGACCGTGGCCATGACCCCGCGATCACTCGTGCCCGGCTCTGCCGGGTGTACCTGGATCTGCTCCGGACGGATCATCGCGTCCACGGGACCGCCCACCTCACGGTCGACCAGCGGGAGCTCGCCGAGCGGGCAGCTCACGGTTCCGCCGCCGGCGTGTCCGGGCACGACCACGGCCTCGCCGACGAATCGCGCCAAATCCAGCGTGAGTGGCGTTCGGTAGAGGACCGCCGGAGCGGCGGCTTGGATCAGCCGCCCGGCCATCAGCACCCCGACCTCGCGTCCCATCGAGAGCGCCTCAGCCTGGTCGTGGGTGACCAGCACGGCGGTCGTTCCCTGCGCGGCGAGAGCGTGCAGGACCGCCGCCCGCGTCTCGGCGCGCAACGCGGCGTCGAGCCCCGAGAACGGCTCGTCGAGCAGGACCAGCGGCGGCCGCGGAGCGAGCGCGCGCGCCAGGGCCACGCGGCGCTGCTCACCGCCCGAGAGCTCGTGCGGCCGGCGCTGCGCATAGCGCACATCGAGTCCGACCAGCTCGAGCACCTCGAAGGCTCTGCCGGATTCCTTGCGCTCCCGTCGCGGCAAGCCGAACGAGACGTTCTCGGCGACGCTGAGGTGCGGATACAGCGCACCCTCCTGCGCGACGTATCCGATCGAGCGCTTCTCGGGCGGGAGGTGGACCTCGCCCGCTCGAGCCACGACCTTGCCCCCGACGATCACGGTGCCTTGCTGCTGGGCGATGAATCCCATGATCACCCGCAGCAGCGTCGTCTTGCCGCTGCCTGACGCGCCGAGGATCGCGGTCAGCGTGCCATCCGGCACCACTAGGTCGACGCCCGAGAGCACCGCGCCGTGACCGTAGGACGCCGTGATCTCATCGCAGTGCAGCTCGGCCACTAGGCCTCCCCGAATCCGCGGGCCCGGCCGAAGCGGCTCATCAGGACATACGTGGAGAGCAGTGCCAGCACGACGAGCACCGCCGCGAACGGGGCGGCGGCGGCAAACGCGACGGTCCCGCTGTCGGCCCAGAACTGGGTGCCGAGCGTGGTCAATCCAGGCGGCAGGAGAACCTGGGCGGTCCCGAGATCTCCCAGCACGAACGTGAACACCAGCACGCCGGCTGCCGCGAGCCCCGGCCGAGCGAGCGGCACGGTCACCCGCCACACCGTGCGCAAGGGCCCCAGACCGAGCGCACGACCGGACTCCTCGAGCGAGGGCTCGATCAAGCCGATCGTCCCTCGCAGAGCCACGACGGCGAACGGCACGAACAGCATCGCTTCCGCGAGCACCATCAGCGCCACGGTTCCGTACAGAAAATGGGCGACGTGTGACGCCCCGTACGCGAGCGCGATGGCCGCCACGAGATCCGGCAGCGCGAACGACAGGTACACGCTGCGCTCGATCGTGTTCGCGAGCCGGCCCGAGCGGCGCACGGCCAGGATCGCCACCGGCAGCGCCATCGCCACGGCGAGGAGTCCTGCCGCGGCCCCGAGCAGGACGGTGGTCAAGGTGGCCGACCACAGCGTGCCGGCACCTGCCGGAGCGCCCGCCGTGCTGGTGCCCTGAGCGAACCAATGCACGAGAAGCCCGAGTGGCACTCCGAGGCTGACCGCCACGAGCAGCCCGAGCCCCAGGAGCGCGGGCACCGTTGCCCGGCCCAGCGCGTATCGCACGACCCCGCGTCGCGCGCCCTGGCTGATCCGGGTGTAGTTCGCGCCGCCTCTGAGCCGGTACTCGCCGAGCAGGACCACCACGCAGATAAGAGTCGAGAACAGCGCCAGCGCGGCAGCGCCCGCGGCGCTGAAGCCGAGCTGGTATTGCGCGTAGATGTTGACCGAAAGCGTCCGGAACTTCAGTGCCACGAACGCGTCGAACTCGACCAGCGTGTCGAGCAACACGAGCAGCATGCCGCCCAGCAGCGCGGCCCGGAGCTGCGGCAGCACCACGCGGAGGAATGTGCGCCGTGCCCCGAGGCCCAGCGATCGCGCGGTCTCCTCGAGTGCCGGATCCATCACCCGCAGCGACGCGGCCACCAGCAGGAACACGATCGGGTAATACGAGAACGTAACGATCCCGGCGGCTCCCCAGAACCCGGTGAGTGACGGGCTCAGGGTCGCCCAGGCGTAACTGGTGACGAACAGCGGTACGGCCAGCGGGGCGACCAGGAGAAGCGGCCAGATCCGCCGTCCGGGTACGCGGGTCCGCTCGACCAGCCACGCCGTCGTTAACCCCAGCACTCCGGAGGCCGGGGTTGCGAGCGCGGCCAACTCGATCGTGTGCAGGAACAGCGTCGGGGTGGCGCTCGCCGTGAACGCGGTCTTGGCCGCTCCGGCTCCCCCCTGAATGGCCTGAACCACGGTGATCACCACCGGCAGCCCCGCGAGCAACGCGACCGCGATCCCGGTCATGAGCAGCGCGCTTGGGCGCCGCGTCCCGCGCTCGCGCCATGCGCGGACCGTCGGTTGCACCTTTATGGCCTGCACGGTGTCGCTCACAGATCGTACGACGCCGATCGTCGCCGGGAACTTCCGTGACGGCGAAGTTCGCAGCGTGCTGAGGCACCGGCGACGCCACATTTAAGGCAGGCAGGCGGAGCAAGATAAGGCGGCTGGCCAATGCGCGGCCCCCTGCCTTAGACGCAGACTGATGGGCGTACCCGACCAGGAGTCTTGCCCAGATGCTCGTCCGCACCGCTGTCCTAGCCACGATCGCCCCGATCGCCGCCTGCGCCCTCGCGCCAGCCGCCTTCGCCGTCGCGCCCGCTCCGGCGACCTTCGGCTATACCGGCGCGGAGCAGTCATACACGGTGCCTCCCGGCGTCACGCACGTGCGCGTGACCGCGACCGGCGCTCCGGGCGGGGCGGGTGCCCCCGGCCCGACCAGGCCAGGGGTCGTGGGTGGGCTCGGTGCCCTTCTCACCGGCGATCTCGCGGTCACGCCCGGTGAGCTCCTGTACGTCGAGGTCGGCGGCGCGGGCGGCGACGGTGCCGTGAACGGCGGCGGGCTTGGCGGTTGGAACGGCGGCGGATTGGGCGGCCGCTCGTTCGGTGGCGACGGCTCATTCGGTGGTGGCGGCGGAGGGGCGTCGGATGTGCGGTTCTGCTCCATCAACGCGACCGACTGTTTGGTTGTGCAGTCCTCGGAGGCCTCACGGCTGTTGGTGGCCGGGGGCGGCGGAGGCGGGGGCGCCGCGCAGGTGAACGACGATCCCGGTGGCGCGGGCGGGGACGCCGGTGAGTCCGGCACGCCGGGCGGAACCGCTTCCGGGGGCGGGGGCGGCGGCGCCACCCGGGCCGCCGGTGGCGCCGGCGGACGCGGCGGTGGTTGCGCAGTCGCGACGAGTTCCGGGATGAGCGGTCTTGACGGAGGCCTCGGCGCGGGCGGCATCGGCGGCTACGGCATCGCCGGTCAGGACGACACGTGGGGTGGCGGGGGTGGCGGCGGCTACTACGGCGGCGGAGGCGGCGGTGACGGCTGCGAGGCCGGCGGTGGTGGTGGCGGCGGTGGCTCGTCGTACGGTCCGGCCGGGGCGACGTTCGGCACCGCGGCGCGGGGATCCGACACTCCGTCGGTCACGATCACACCCCTCGTGGCCGATGCGCAGGTGTCGCCCGCCACGCTCAGCTTCGGATCTCAGTCGGTGAACACCCTGAGCCAGCCGCAGACCGTCACCGTGACCAACACCGGGACCGTGCCGCTGACGGTCTCCGGGCTGACGTTCGCCGGCGCGAGCGCCGGCGATTTCTTCTTCGGCTCGTGGGGCTGCGGGGGAAGCATCGCCCCTGGCTCGTCGTGTCAGCTTGCGGTTCGCTTCGCACCGGGCGCGGCCGGCGCCCGAGCCGCGACCCTGACCATCGTCACCAACGAGCTGACGGGCCCAGCCAGCGTGCACTGCACACGCCGACGCCTGAGCTCAAATGCGAAGTTTGTCCTCGCGCCTACCGCGACGCGCGGATCGCTGAGCCGCCGCGGGACGGTGTACGCCACCGGCGTCAGCAACCACGGCCACCTCGTGCTGCGCGCGCACCGCGCGGTGGCGGCGGGTGTGTACACCTTGACGCTGGCCCAGGGCGGTCACCGGACCACCACGCGGGTGATGGTCCGGTAGTCGCGGTCTCAGGCCATCCGGACGGTGGCGGTCAGATCCCCGATGTCCTCGCCCGGGTGCACCACGCGCTTACCCACCAGGTGGTTGATCAGGTGCGCCCACACCGCGGTCAGTCGCAGCCCGCCGCTCATCGTGCCGGTCTTGCCCGACATCTTGACCTTCATCGCCGCCATCGTCGCGAGCACGATGCGCTTGCCGTTCACGATCGCGGTGAGCTTGCCCACGCCGCCGGTGTGCGAGAGCTCGTAGCCGCGTACGCGCAGCCGCTTGCTGCCGTTGCTGTACTGGAGGCCGCCCTTCGCATTCATCGTTCCGTTCATGCTCGGGGTGGTGAGCTGGCCGCTGACCATCGGCATGGTCAGCGAGCCGTTGCCGACCTTGACCGGTCCGATCGGTGTCACGAGAATTCCACGCGAGCGCAGGAACCGAGTGATCTGAGCCGACGGGGTGACCGTCGCATGACCCCCGGTCACGCGCTCTGATTTGGCCTCGGCCGGGGCGGCGACGGCGACGGTACACAGACCGGTGGCCAATACTCCAACGACGGTCTTCGACATGCGGGACATGCCAACTCCTTGGACGGTTCGGCGGGGCAACGGATGCGGGACCGCCCCGCGCGGGGCGCCTAGCCTACGTCGCGCGAGGCGAGGCCGGGGACATCTTTTCCAGGCCGAGCAGCTCCGCGCGGCTGCGAACTCCGGTCTTGTCGTAGATCGCCTTGAGGTGATCCTGGGCTGTCCAGGGCGAGATCACGAGCGTCGAGGCGATCGCCTTGGCCGATTGGCCGCGGAGCACGAGCGCCGCGACCTCGCGCTCGCGAGGAGTCAGACCCATCGCACGCAAAGCGCCGTCGAGCACGGTGGCGGGCGGGGCGGGCTGCATGACGACCGCCACATCACCGTCGTCCAGTCGCGAGGCATCGACCAGGAACCAGCGGCCGTCCACGGTACGCAGCGTGGCCGGCGTGGCTCGGCCGCCGGGCGCCCACCGGGCCTGCGCGGAGACGAAGGAGATCAAGCCGGGCAGCTCGACCGGCCGGAGCTCGGGGAGCATGGCCAGGCGGCGCCGCGCGGCTACGTCCGCGCGGACGATCCGATCGTCGCGGTTCAGGATCAGGACCGACGGTCCCTGGTCGTCGTCCAAGGCGGCGCCGGGCAACATCGTGACGGCCGCCGTGGAGCGCAGCGCCGAGGTGGCAGCGGGCATCAGCCCGGACACGAACTGAAGATCGTCGGCGGTCATGCGGCGATCGGTGAAGATGACGAGGGCTGCCCAGACCCCGAATGGATCGACGAACGCGACCCGAAGCTCATCCGCCACGCCCGCCGGCTCGATCATCTCGTGAAACCGTGCGCTGGTGTGCATCTCGCCGCCGGTCTCGGTCGAGATCGCTGCGACCGGCGAGCGCCGGAGTGCCAGCTCTTCGAACCGGTTGACGTCGGGGCGGCGAAACTCGTAGTCGAGCGACCATTCGAGGGTTCCCGCCGGCGCGCCGAGCGCCGCGTTTGCGATTGGAATCCCCGAGGCCGGGTCGGTGTGATGCCAGCAGGATCCGGTGATCGCCAGCAAGTCGGCCGCGGCGTCGAGGATCGTCTCGATCGGCTGGCTCGGGGTTGAGTCCGGCGGCTCGAGCGCGGTCTCGATCTTCCGTGTGACCCGCCGGTAGTCCTTGGCAGAAGGGAGCATCGGGGCCATTCTCCCAGCCGCTCGAGCCGCGACAACCCCTAAATCGGTGGGATTGCCCGGAGGCTCCGGCACCACGACGATGCCGGCCATGAGCAATCTCAACCCAACCACGTACACCGAACCCTTCGTCCAGACCGTCGAGGACGCCGCCACGCAGGCAGTGCTCGGCGGCGCGATCACGGTGCGTCTGCGCGCCGAGCAGACCGACGGCGAGCTAGGCCTGGTCGAGCAGGTCGTGCCCGGCGGCTATCCAGGCCCGGCCATGCACGTGCATCCCGACTTCGACGAGACGTTCTACGTCGTCGAGGGCAAGCTCGGCTTCCGAGTCGGCGATCGCGCCTACGAGGCTGGCCCGGGGACGGTGGCATTCATACCTCGTGGCGCGCCGCACACGTTCGCCAATCCAGGCCAGGAGCCGGCGCGTTCGCTGGTCCTGGTCAGACCCGGGGGATTCGAACGCTACTTCGAGGAGCTGATCGAGCTGGTGCGGCGGAGCGGCGGTCTGCCGCCCGAGCCCGAGCTTCGCGAGCTGGGCATCGCGCACGGCAGCCTGCCGGCATGAGCGGGCTTGATCAGCGCGGCGGGATCGCGATGCCGGTCCGGTACGCGTAGTTGACCGCCTGCGTGCGATCGCGCAGGCCGGCCTTGGCGAACAGATGGTTGATGTGCGACTTGATCGTGGTCGGGCTGACCACCAGCCGTTCGGCGATCTCGGCATTGGTCAGCCCCTCCGCGATCAGGGACAGGACCTCGGCCTCACGCGGGGTGAGATCGTCGGGCAGCAGAGGCGAATCCGGCTCGCCGCCCCGGACGCCGTCGCCGGCCAGCGCGGCGACCACGTGGCACTGCACCGCCGGGTCGAGCGCCGCGTCCCCGGCCGCCACGCTCAGGATCGCCGCGCGGATGTCCTGGCTCGAGGCGTCCTTGGTCAGATACCCGCGGGCGCCCGCCCGAAGGGCTCCGAGCACGCTCTCGTCGTCGGCGTAGGTGGTGAGCGCGATCACCCGTACCTCCGGGTGGCTCTCGCGCAGCCGGCTGGTCGCCTCGATCCCATCCATGCGCGGCATCCGCAGATCCATCAACACGACGTCCGGGGCGTGCTCGGCGGTCAGTACGAGTGCCTCCTCTCCGTCGGATGCCGTGGCCAGGAGCTCGATTCCGTCGAGCAGACCGAGCAGCGTGGCGAGACTCTCTCGTACCAGGCGCTGGTCGTCGGCCAGAACGACTCGAACCGCGCGGTCGCTCATGGCTGCTCGGTAGGGAGGCGTAGCTCGACGCGGAACCCCTTGATCGTGGGTGCCGCGAGCAGCTCACCCCCGAGCAACTCGGCCCGCTCGCGCATTCCGGTCAGGCCATAGCCGCCGCTGTTCGATGTCGTCACGATCGCCGGCGGCGAACCGTTTACCGCGTGGTCCTCGACGACAAGCACCGTGCTCTCCGGGAGGTAGGTCAGCTCCACCTCGACGCGTTCGGCGGTCGCGTGGCGACGAACGTTGGTGAGCGCTTCCTGCGCGGTGCGGTACACGGCCAGCCGTGCCTCGGGGGCAAGCTCGTGCGGTTCGCCGTGGACCTCGACGGCCACCGGCAGGCCGCTCTGTTCGGCGAACGCGTCGACCAGCGCGCCGATCCGTTCGGGACCGGGGAGCTCATCCCCGCGCTCGGTGGCGATCGCGCGGCGCGCCTCGTCCAAGCCGCTGGCGGCGAGATGGTGGGCCCGGTCGACGGCCTGTGTGACCTCCTCGTCGACGTCGCGGCTGCGGGCCAGCAGGCGCGTCGTCTCGAGCTGCAACGCGAGCGCCGAGAGCGAATGGGCGAGCACGTCGTGCATCTCGCGGGACAGCCTCCCGCGCTCGGCGGCCGCGGCGGCGCGCGCCTCGGCTTCCCGGGATGCCTTCAGCTCATCGCGCTGATCGCTGACGTAGCGGAGCAGGCGCATGGCGAAGAACCAGGGAATGATCCCGGAAAGGAATGCCAGCCCGCCGGCGACCTGTCCCTTCGCCAGATAGCCGGCGAAGAACGGTATGACCGCCGCCACGAGCAGCAGCCACGAGGTGCGGCGGTCGAGCTTCAGCGCGCCGACGATCACCACGTAGTACGGGCCGACGATCCAGATCCCGTGCGGCTGCGCGGATCCCAGCACGCCTGCTCCGACGATGACGCCGAGCAGCGCGAGGACGACCTGTCGGGGCGGAACGTTCGAGCGTTGAGGATGCGCCGCGATGGCGGCGGCGACCATCCAGACGAACGAGGCCAGTACGACCGCGTCCCGACCATGGAAACGCGGATACGGATGGGTGCTGAAAGTCACCGTGATGCATGCGGCCAGGATGACCACCCCGAACACGCGCCACCCGACCGCCTCGAGCGGTGCCGTGCCATCACCCTCTTCACCGCGAGTGATCCAGCTTCGTCTCCACCATGTACCCAGGCTGCGCATGTCTTGGAGCAAACGATAAGCCGCTCCAGCGGGCGTGTCATCGGCCGGCGGGTGGAGTGGTTTCCGGCCCGCATCCACCCGCGGATGGACCGCCAGGTTCGACCCGCGCGCCGATGACGCACGGCCGGGCCGTGCGTAGCTTGCCCCGCATGATCACGAACTCACTCGAAGCGGCGGTGGCGCAGCAGCCGATGGCGGCCGCGCGTGCCATCGCCTTGACAAAGATCTACGGGACCGGCGACGCGGCGGTCCGAGCGCTCGACGACGTCAGTGTCGAGCTCGAGCGCGGGCGGTTCACCGCGGTGATGGGTCCATCGGGGTCGGGCAAGTCGACGCTCATGCACTGCATGGCCGGGCTGGACCGGCCCACTGCGGGCCGCGCTTTCATCGGCGAGCAGGAGCTCGAGGGGCTCGACGACGCTGAGCTCACCGAGCTGCGACGCGACCACGTCGGGTTCATCTTCCAGTCGTTCAACCTCGTGCCGATGCTGACCGCGAGCGAGAACATCACGCTGTCGGCCGATCTGGGCGGCACGCGCGTCGACCTCGCGTGGTTCGACGATCTGGTCCGGCACCTGGGAATCGCCGATCGCCTCGACCACCGTCCCAGCGAGCTTTCAGGTGGCCAGCAGCAGCGCGTGGCCTGCGCCCGAGCGCTGATCGGTCGGCCCGAGTTGATCTTCGCCGACGAGCCGACCGGCAATCTCGACTCGAACGCCTCGGCCGAGGTGCTTGGGTTCCTCCGTGATGCGGTGATCACGCACGGGCAGTCGATCGTGATGGTCACCCACGACCCTCTGGTGGCGGCCTACGCCGACCGCGTCGTGTTCCTGGCCGACGGCAACGTGGTCGGCGAGATCCGCTCGCCAACAGCCGACGCGGTGCTCGAGCGGATGAAGAAGCTGGGGAGCTGACATGCGCAGGATCACTTTGAGAGGGCTGCTGGCCCGCAAGCTGCGGCTCGCGCTAACCGCCCTGGCGATCGTGATCGGGGTGACGTTCGTCACCGGGACGCTCGTGCTCGGCGACACGCTGAACCGCACGTTCGACAACGTGATCGGCACCGCCTACCAGCACGTCAGCTTCCAGATCCGCGGCAAGGCGGCGTGGGGCGGGGACTCGGCCACGATCAACAGCGCGGCCGTGCGCAAGCCGGTGCCGCAGTCGATCGCCGCAGCCGTGCGTCGCGTGCCGGGGGTTTCTTTCGCGTTCGGGTCGGTGTCCGGCTACGCCCAATTCATGACGCGTGACGGTAGTGCGATCGGCAACGGTGGGAGCTCGACCCTGGGGTTCTCATTTGATCCGAACCCGCAGCTGTCCCCCTATCGCCTGGTTGCCGGCCGCGCGCCCACCACGGCCGACGAGGTCGTGATGGACAAGTCCACGGCGACCAAGCACCACTACTCGGTTGGGGACCGGGTCCTGATCAACCTGCCCAACCGGCCGCAGACCTTCACGATCAGCGGCCTGGTCACGTTCGGCTCCGCGGACAACCTCGCCGGCGTCACGCTGGCCGGGTTCGACCTTCCGACGGCCCAGGCGCTGTTCAACGTCCGCGGCCGCTACGACACGATCAGCGTCCTGGCCGCATCGGGGGCGGACAACGTCAAGCTGCAGCGGGAGATCGCCGGGATCTTGCCGCCGGGTGTGGAGGTGGTGAGCGGTCAGACCGTCGCCAACGAGCTCTCGACCACGGTCAACCACCAGCTGTCGTTCATCTCGACCGCACTGCTGATCTTTGCCCTGATCTCGCTGCTCGTCGGCGGCTTCACGATCTTCAACACGTTCTCGATCACGGTCGGTCAGCGCACCCGAGAGCTCGCGCTCCTGCGCATAGTCGGTGCGAGCCGGCGGCAGGTGTTCAGATCGGTGCTGATCGAGGCGGCCCTGACGGGGCTGGGCGCTTCGGTGACCGGCCTGGGACTCGGCGTGCTCGCCGCACTCGGCCTCAAGGCGCTGCTCGGGGCGTTCGGCATCGTGCTCCCGTCGGCACCCCTGGTGTTCGAGGTGCGCACCGTGGTCGTGGCCATCGGCGTCGGAGTGGGTGCGACCGTGCTGTCGGCGATCATTCCCGCCCGTCGTGCGGTCAGGATCGCACCCGTGGCTGCGCTGTCGGAGCAAAGCGACGCGGCCACCGGCCCGGTGGCGCGGCGGAAAGTGTTCGCCGGGACCGTAATCGGGCTGGTGGGTGTCGCTGCGGTGGCTGATGGGGTGGCAAAGCCGTCGCTCACACTGGTCGGCGTCGGCGCGCTCGCGATCGTCATCACCAGGGGGATGCTGGCGCCGCTCATGGCCCGGCCGGTCTCGGGTTTCCTGGGACGGCCGCTGGCCAGGCTGCTCGGCACCCCCGCGCGCTTGGGCCGGGAAAACTCGATGCGCAACCCCGGCCGAACCGCACAGACAGCTGCCGCGCTCATGATCGGCCTGTCGCTGGTCTCAACGATCGCCGTTCTCGGCGCGTCGTTCAGCAAGTCGGCCAAGAACAGCGTCGACAGCGCGGTGAACGCGGACTACATCGTCAGCGGCAAGGGCGGCATCAGCAAGTCGGTCGTGGGTGCGGTCTCGAGGCTTCCCGGCGTGAGCACCGCGACGGTCGTCTACCAGGGCCAGTTCGAGGTCCGGAACTCGCTGTCGACGGTCGTGGCGGCGTCGCCCTCGGACCTGTCCAGGACGGTCCGGCTTCACATCACTGCGGGCAGTGGAGCGCGGGCGATGGCCGCCGGCCAGTTGCTGGTCGATACCAACACGGCCGACTCGGACCATCTCCACGTCGGCTCGACCGTACCGGTCAAGTTCGCCCAGACCGGTTCGACCACGATGCGGGTCGGCGGAATCTTCAAGGCCAATCCGCTCCTCGGTAGCTACCTGACCGGCGACGGCTTCTTCAGGGGTCACTTCGAGAACCCGCTTCCGATTGGTGTTCTGCTGAGCGTCGTTGCCGGCGCCCACGGCCTCGGGCCGGCGCTCGACCAAGCGTTGACGCCCTACGCCAACGTCAGCTTCAAGACACGCGCGCAGTTCGAGGCCTCGGCACAGGCCAGCGTCAACCAGCTGCTCGGGCTGATCTATGTGCTGCTCGCGCTGGCCGTCCTGATCGCGCTGATCGGGATCGTCAACACGCTGATGCTCTCGGTGTTCGAGCGCACGCGCGAGATCGGCCTGCTGCGCGCGGTCGGCATGAAGCGCCGCCAGGTGAAGGCCATGATCCGCTCGGAGGCGGTCCTCATCGCCCTGTTCGGCGCCGTGATCGGCGTGGTGGTGGGCACTGGTCTGGGCCTCGCGATCGGCTCGGCCCTGCGCGACAACGGCGTGACGACTCTGGCGTTACCGGTGCCCAGCCTGATCGCGTTCCTGATCCTGTCCGGAATCCTGGGGCTGCTCGCCGCCGCCTGGCCGGCCCGCCGGGCCGCCCGTCTCGACGTCCTGGCCGCGATCGCGACGGAGTGACCGGTAGGTGGCCTGCCATGGATGGCGACTGTCGCGAGGCTCGGGGTCATCCTGCTCTCGCTGCTGATCGCTCTGGGTGGCTGCGGCGGTGGTGGTGGGAGCAGCGCGAGCGCGGACACGGTCGAGGCGAGCTTCACGCAGTGGGTGCACGATCTCCAGCGGGTGACGCGGCCGGTGCGTGTGACGTAATGACGCGTCCCGACGTTAGGGAGTCCCCTCGACGTTCGCCAAGCGAGTGGTCGGGCTGCCCGGCGACACGATTGCGATCGTCAAAGGTGTCGTCGTCCGCAACGGCCGGCCTGAGCCGCGGAGCTACAAGGTCGAGGCGCGTGGTCAGGGTCCGGCGAGCAACTTCCCGCATCCGGTCACGATCCCGCCGGATGAGTACTTCGTTTGATCGGGCTGGTTAGGGTAGGGCGGTGAGCTCCTCGCAGACCGAGCGCGCGCCGCACCCGGCGCTCGCGGGCATCGTTCGCCGGTACTGCGGCTACGACCACCGCGGTGCCGGGACGACCCGCCGTCGTGAGGTGGCCCAGGACGAGGTCACGATCATCCTGTCGCTCGGACCCCTGCTCCGGGTCGGCGGGCCCGATCATCCTCCGGATCGCTACGGCTCGTTCGTCGCCGCGCTCAAGGACACATACGCGATCACCGAGCACGACGGCCGCCTGAGCGGGATCGAGGTCGACCTGTCGCCGCTTGGCGCGTACATGCTGTTCGGGGTGGCCATGCACGAGCTGTCCTCGAGGCTCGTGATACCGCTGGAGGACATACTCGGTGTGGCGGCGACCGAGCTGGTCGAGCGGCTCGACGCGGCGCCCGCCTGGGACCGCCGCTTCGCGATCCTGGATCGGTTCATCCTCGGCCGCGTGCAGCGGGCCCGGCGTCCCTCGCCCGACGTGGACTGGGCGTGGCGCCGGCTGCGCGCGACCGGCGGGCTGCTGCCGGTGGGCGAGCTCTGCCGCGAGCTCGGCTGCAGCCGCCGGCATCTGATCGAGCGCTTCCGCGCGCAGGTCGGGCCGGCGCCCAAGACCGCGGCGCGGCTGGTCCGCTTCCAGCGCACCGTGCGGCTGCTCGAGCGCCGCGACGGCGACCGCTTCGCCGAGATCGCGCAGCGCTGTGGGTACTACGACCAGGCCCACATGAACCGGGAGTTCCGTGAGCTGGCCGGTACCGCGCCGGGCGAGTTCGTCGCGCGTCTGCTGCCGGACGGGCTCGGCGTAGCCGCCGACTGAGCGCGCTGCGCGGGTCAAATCCGTCCAAGACTTCGGACAGCGGCCGGGGTACCTTGGCCCGCATGCCACGCGATATCTACCCCTCAATGCGTTACCGCGATGCTCGGGCCGCGATCGATTGGCTCGAGCGGGCGTACGGCTTCGAACGCCACGCGGTGCACGAAGACCCCGACGGAACCGTCGTCCACGCCGAGCTTCGCTACGGGGACGGGCTCGTGATGCTCGGCGCCTGGCGCGGAGAGGACGACCATCGCCGTCCCGGCCAGGGCTGGGCGTACGTCGCGGTCGAGAACCTCGACGATCATCTCCGCCACGCCCGGGAAGCCGGCGCTGAGATCGTGGACGGGCCGCAGCACGAGGAATACGGCTCGTTCTACGGAGCTCGCGATCCCGAGGGCAACCTGTGGAGCTTCGGCACCTACCGGCCGGCGCTCGCATGAGAACCGTCGCGGCGCATGAGAACCGTCGCGGTGCCGGCCGAGAACCCTCCCACCGCGGCCGCGGCGATCCGACTGACTTAACCGGGAACTATTCCCGGTTAAGTCGACCGCCGCGCATGGGGACCTACTTGACCGGCGGTCAATACTGCAACCCACATACTCAACTATGCGACGCCCGGGTTGGGGCGAGTGGCCTGATGCGCCCGCCGCGCCGGCCGACCTGGGCATCGAATGGCGCTGGCGCATGGAGCGGGAGGCCTGGTCCAAAGGCCCGTGAACGACGCGGCGCGGTGTCGCCGCCGTGCCGCCAACCGCGGGCGCGACGGCGACAACGCATCCAATCGCTACGGCAGTGGGTGCGAGCCTCGCTTCTCGACCTTCACCGTGCCCGAGCTCTCCGGATGGGCGCTGCCCGGCGCGTAGTCGTAGACCACGCCGGTCGCGAAGTTCATGACGAACACGTCGACCAGGGCGTGCTTCTTGGGGTCTTGCCAGGCCACGTACAGCTCGTGGTTGCCGATCGGCATCGCCACGTAATCCTCGGCCGGGAACTTCGTGCCGACGAACGGTCCCGCGATCGGGACGCCCTGCACCGTTCGACGCTTGTACGTCTGACGGAATGTGTTGCCCTTGTTGCGACCCAGGCTGTAGTCGGTATCGAGCACGTAGCCGCTCAGGTCGAAGCGCTTGACGCTCGGAGCGGCCTTGGCGCTGTGCGCGCGGACGGCGTGGCCGGCCCCGGCCGACGCGACGGCGCTGGTCGCCGCGGCGTAGACCCCGATCGACGCGCCGGCGAGCAGCACGGCAGACGCCGACCGCACTCGCATGGTGTGACGCATGCATCCTCTCCTCTCTGGACGATGGAGCGCGATCCTACGGCGGCCTCACGGACGAGATTCCGGCGCGGCGGACATCGTGCACTCAGGGTCAAGAAAGCGTTCGCGCCGTTTACGCTACGAGCATGTGCCGAAACATCCGAACTCTCTACAACTTCGATCCGCCCGCCACCGAGGAGGAGATCAGAGCCGCCGCTCTGCAATACGTGCGCAAGATCAGCGGCTTCAAAAAGCCCTCGCGGGCCAAC